>JBMDXU010000029.1:0-25300 GCA_048594485.1 Pseudactinotalea sp.
AGGTTCGGCAGGTACTCCTCCTCGATGTTCGCAGCCGGATAGGGCGTGTGGAAACCACCGACGCGCAGCACCGGGGCCTGCATCGAGTAGAAGCATCGCTCGGTGACGGCGGCGGCGAGCTCGGCGCCCGCACCGAAGAACGTCGGGGCCTCGTGCACGACGACCAGCCGCCCGGTCTTGGTGACCGAGGCGGCGACGGTGTCGATGTCGAGCGGGGAGATCGAGCGCAGGTCGATGACCTCGACGCTGCGTCCCTCCTTCGCCGCGACGTTCGCCGCGGTCAGCGCCGTCTTCACGGTGGGGCCGTACGCCGCGATCGTGATGTCGGTGCCCGCGGTCACGACACGCGCCTTCTCCAGGGCGGCGACGGCGGGGACGGTGCCGTCGGCGGTCGGCAGCAATCCCAGTGCGGCGGGATCGGCGTCGACGTCGACGTCCTCCTTGTCCCAGTACCGCGCCTTCGGCTCGAAGAACAGCACCGGGTCCGGGCAGGCGATCGCCTGCTGAATCATCACGAACGCGTCCGACGGCGTGGCCGGCGTGATGACCCGCAACCCGGCCGTGTGCGCGAAGAGCGCCTCGGGCGACTCGCTGTGGTGCTCGACGGCGCCAATGCCGCCGCCGTAGGGCACCCGGATGACGATGGGCACCTGGACCCGGCCGCCGCTGCGGTAGTGCACCTTGGCCAGCTGGGTCGTGATCTGGTCGAACGCGGGGAAGATGAAGCCGTCGAACTGGATCTCGCACACCGGGCGATAGCCGGCGAACGCCAGACCGATGGCGGCGCCGATGATGCCCGACTCCGCGAGCGGGGTGTCGACGACACGCGCCTCGCCGAAGTCCTTCTGCAAGGTGTCGGTGACTCGGAAGACGCCGCCCAGCGGGCCGATGTCCTCGCCCATCAGCATGACCTTGCTGTCGCGCTCCATGGCGCGGCGCAGACCGAGATTGATGGCCTTCGCCATCGCGAGCCGCTCGGCCATCACTTCACCTCCTGCTCGAACTGGGACTCGTACTCCTCGAACCACGCGCGCTCGCGCTCGACGAGCCCGTTCCGCGTGGCGTACACGTGGTCGAACATCGACGGCGCGGCCGGAGCGGACAGGCCGCGGCAGTACGCGCGGGTGGACTCGCCCAGCTTCTCCGCCTCCGCCTCGAGCGCGTCGAAGAAGTCGGCCCCGGTACCCAGCCGCTCCAGGTGCAGCCGCAGCCGCAGCAGCGGGTCGCGCTGGCGCCACGCCTCCTCCTCGGCCCGGCTGCGGTAGCGCGTCGGGTCGTCGGAGGTCGTGTGGGCGCCCATCCGGTAGGTGACCGCCTCGATGAAGGTGGGGCCGTCACCCGACCGCGCCCGCTCGAGCGCCTCGCTCATGACGGCGTAGCTGGCGATCACGTCGTTGCCATCGACACGCACCGAGGGGATGCCGAAGCCCTCGCCGCGGTGCACCAGCGGGATGCGGCTCTGCGTGTCCGTCGGCGCCGAGATCGCCCACTGGTTGTTCTGGCAGAAGAACACGACCGGCGCGGACACCGCCGCGGCGAACACCATGCCCTCGCTGACATCGCCCTGCGAGGTGGCGCCGTCGCCGAAGTAGGCGACCACAGCGCGGTCGCGACCGGGGTCGCCGGTGCCGACATCGCCGTCGCGCTGGATGCCCATGCCGTACCCGGCCGCGTGCAGCGCGTGCGAACCGATGACGAGGGTGGGCACGTTGTAGTTGTGCTCGTTCGCGTCCCAGCCGCCGTGCTCCCGGCCGCGGTAGAGCAGCAGCAGACGGCGGATGTCCAGGCCGCGGACCCAGGCGACACCGTGCTCGCGGTAGGACGGGAACACGAAGTCGCGCGGCGCCAGCGCTCGGGCGGAGCCGACCTGCGCCGCCTCCTGCCCGAGGCTGGGCGGCCACAGACCGAGCTCGCCCTGCCGCTGCAGCGCGGTCGCCTCGGTGTCGAAGCGACGCGTCAGCGCCATGTCGCGGTAGAAACCCTCGAGCGCCGCGCGGTCCAGATGGTCCGCGCGGGCCGAGTAGATCTCGTGCTGGATGCGTTCGCCGGTGGGCGAGAGCAGCTGGACGAGATCGGCTTGCGGGGTTCCGACGGGCTGAGGGGTCGCCTCAGACGTGGTGTCGGTGGTGATCACTCCGGTCTCCTTCGAGGGGTGATGAGGGTGACGGGAACTCATACCTACGCCAGCGTAGGCTACGGAGGCGTAGGTTGCGATTGGATGTCACCAACCATGCCCCGCGACGGTCTTTGTCGGGATCCTCCAAGTCTGGTCGTGCTGGTCGTGCTGGTGCTGGTGGAACCTCAGGACGTCGATGTCCTCGTACCTGGCGCCCACCTCGTCGTGAGCGCCAGCACCACGTCGTTCGCCTCCGGCTCGCCGATGCTGACACGGACGCCGTCGGAGGAGAAGGGTCGCACAGTGACGCCCGCAGCGAGCGCATCTGCCGCGAACGCGCCGCTCGCATCGCCGAGCGGCAACCAGTAGAAGTTGCCCTGGGGGTCACCGACGTCCCAGCCCTGCCGGCGCAGCGCCGCCACGACCCGGTCCCGTTCGGCCACGACCGCGTCGACACGCTCTGCGACGTCGCGCTGCTGACCGAGCGCCGCGAGCGCGGCGGCCTGGGCGATCGCGTTGACGCCGAACGGCGTCGACGCCGTGCGGAGCGTCCGGACCAGCCGACGTCGGCCGACGGCGTACCCGACCCTCAGACCCGCGAGCCCGTAGGCCTTGGCGAAGGTCCGCAGGATCATGAGGTTCTTGTACGTCGGGAGCAGGCTCAGGGCGTCGATCGGGTCGGCGCTGCGCACGAAGTGCACGTAGGCCTCGTCGAGCAGCACCATGACGTTGCTCGGCACCTGGTCGAGGAAGTCGACGAGCTCGGTGTGGCTGATCGCCGCGCCGGTGGGGTTGTTCGGCGTGCAGACGATGACGAGCTTCGTGCGGTCGGTGATCGCTGCGGCCATCGCGGGGAGGTCGTGCCGCCCGTCGGGGGTGATGGGCACCTGGACCGAGACGGCGTCGGCCACCTGGACGAGAATCGGGTACGCCTCGAAGGACCGCCAGGCGTACACGACCTCGTCGCCGGGCGCGCAGACCGAGCGGACGATGAGCTCGGCCACGGACACCGAACCGTTCCCGACGAGCACGCGGTCCTCCAGCTGCCCGTGCTGCTCGGCGATCAGCTGGGTGAGCCGGTCGGCGTACATGACGGGGTACCGGTTCACGTCCTCGGCCGCATCGGCGATGGCCGACAGCACCGCGGGCAGCGGCGGGAACGGGACCTCGTTCGAGGACAGCTTGAACACACCGGGGCCGGACCCGCTCGCCCCGGGGACGTACGCCGGCAGGCGCTCCAGGGCCGGTCGCAGCCGCACGGTCGGACGTTCCGGGGCCGCTTCCGACGGCTCTGCCTCGTCGAGCTCGGACGGTCCGGGGATGCCCATCTGCATCCGGCCAGCATGCCACTGAACCCCCGGACGCCCCGAGGGAACGATCGCGCCGAGAGGGATGGGTGCACCGTTGTATCCGGGCGACCTCGTTCCCTCTCGGCGGGTGCGGATGCCGACCTGCTGCGACAATGCGGGCATGCTCCGGTTCATCGTGCAGGTCATCATCAACGGCGTCGCACTCTGGCTCACCTCGCGGGTGATCGGTGGTGTGGACATCGTCGCCGGCGCCGGCGCACCCGAGACCAGCGAGCCGGTGCTGAACACCGTGATCGTGGTCGCGGTGGTCGCGCTGATCTTCACCCTGGTCAACTCGATCGTGAAGCCGATCGTCAAGGCGCTGGCCTTCGGGTTCTACATCCTCACGCTGGGGCTGTTCTTCCTCGTCGTCAACGCCCTGATGCTCTTGCTCACGAGCTGGATCAGCGGCTACACGAACTTCGGTCTCGTGGTCGACGGCTTCTGGACGGCGGTGCTCGCCGCGCTGGTCATCTCGATCATCTCGCTCGTGCTGTCGGTGTTCCTGCCCGACGAGAAGGACAAGCGCCGGAGCTGAGCCCTCACCTCCGGGTGCCCTGGAAGTACTCGCTCGTCGACGTCGCGTCCTCGTCGAGCACACCGTCGACGCTCGCGAGGAAGTCGAGGACGGCGCCGTCGTCGGAGGCATCGACCAGGGCGGCGGTGTCGGTGTAGTTGGGGATGTCGTGGGCGTCGACCCAGTCCTGGGAGGACGCGGCCTCGCCGTACCCGGACTCGCCCAGCTCACGCTCGACGGTGGTGACGGCGTCGCTCACCTCGTTGGGGACGTTGTCGAGACCGGGCGTCGGGTCCTCGGTGTGCTCGAGGGCGAGCACCTCGACGCCGTCGGGCACGTCGATGAGGCCGATCGGAGAGCCGACCGTGACCACACCCTCGACGTCGTACACGTCGTCGACGGCGTTGGCGACGTTCATGGCGACCAGCCCACCCTGGGAGTGCCCACCGATCACCACCCGGTCGCCCGGCTTGATGCCGGCGGCGACCATCGCCTGCATCACCATCGACATGGCCGCGGTGTCCCGGCCGAGCAGCGCCGCCGGGTTCTCCGACCAGTCGAGCGGGTTGCTGCCCAGCAGCTCGCCCTGGGTGCCGGGCACGAGCACCAGGTAGGACGGATCCTCACCGAGGTGCTCGACCCGGTCGATCCGGATCGTCCCCTCGCCCACCGTCCCCGTGTCGGGGTAGAGCTCGCCGATCGCGGCCACCATCCCCTCGACGTCGCCGATCGCCTCCTGGGTGGGCGGGACGTGGCCCGGGTCCACCACCTCACCGTCGGCGTCCACCTGACTGATCGACGCCGCGCCGGTCACGCCGATCCCCTTGACGCCGTCCGCCACACGTCCCGCGGCCTCGGGGATGCCAATCCCGTAGAGCGCCCACAGCGTCTCCTCGAGGAACATGCCGGCGCCCGCACGCGTGAACGCCCAGGGCAGCTGACCGTGCTCGACGGCGTCGGCAGCGGCCATGGTGGCGACGGTCTGGATCCACGGCCACGGGAACAGCTGGACGAGCATCCCCGGAGGCCTCCGCACCTGCCAGATGGTCGCCTCGGCGGCCGCCTCGACGTCGTCGTAACCGGAGGCGGTCGCCATGAGGTCGTCGGCGACCGCGTCGATCTCGTCGGCACGCAGCGTCGACGCGTGCGCCGTCGTCCAGGCCCGCTCGAGCGCCCGACCGCCGTTGCCGGTGAGGTGCGCCGTCGCCGTCAGTGCGTTGGCGGCGTACGTCGCCTGGGTGGCCGCGGAGCGAAGCCGCGTCGCGAGAGCGCGCAGGTCCGCCGCGCACGCGCGGACGTCCTCGGTCTCGACCTCGAGGTCGCCGGTGCCGCCGATGCCGTGGCCGTAGACGACCAGCTCGCGCTCGGCGTCGTCCCGATCGGGCTCCATCCCGACCGGCCCGCCGCTCACACCGCCACCATCCCGCCGCCCGCAAGCGCCGTGCGGACCGCCTCGGTCTCGACGTCGTGAAGCCGCGCGAGCCGCGCGGACTCGTGCGCGCCGGACGCGATCGCCTCGATGCTCCCGGCGATGACCGCCGCCCTCACCTGGTAGGCGGCCGCCGCGTTGCCGCGCCACTGCGACGGCACCGCGGTCCGCACGGCAGCCCCGACCTCCTCGATCGCGATCGCTGCCGACGTCAGCAAGGCCGATGCCCTCATGCGCGCTCCCTCGTCCGGTTCCCGTCACCTGGACGTTAGGAGAGCGCGACCCGTCTCGGCCGGTGAGGGGCAGGGGTGCTGTGGACGACGGCGCATCGGGCCGACCCTGTGGACAACCCGTGCCCGGACGTCGGCCGGGGGTCACCGGCGTCAGGCGATCGCGTGCCTGGGGCCGGCGGCTGCGTCCGGGCGCCACGGCGTCTGCGGCTCCTCACCCGAGCCGGCGGGGCGACCCGCGGTCTCGGCGTGGCCGTCGGGCGGGACGGTGTCGTCGTGGCCGTCCGGTGCGGCGCCACCGTCGGCGGGCACGCCGTCGGGCGCCCCGACGTCGCCCGGCCGTTCCGCCGACGCGTCCTCGGCACCCTGGCCGACCGCCGGATCGACGTCCGACGGATCGACGTCCGACGGAACGACGTCCGACGGAACCACGTCCGCCGGATCTGTGTCGTCCGAGCCGCCGTGGCTCTCGTCGGCCGCAGCCGCCGCCGGCCCGCTCGCTGCGACGGCATCGGCGACGGTCACGCCATCGGACGGCGCGCCATCGGACTGCGCGGCACGGGCCGCGCGGCGCGAGGCGACGACCACCCCGGCGATGAGCATGACCAGGCCGACGACGAACCACCCGGCCAGCACCACCACGGCCTGCCCGTACCCGACGTCGCCACCGGCGATCGCGCTCCGCATGGCCTGCAACGCGTACGGCAGCGGCAGCACCTCGTGCAGCACCTGGAACACACGCGGTGTCGTCTCGATCGGGTACGTCCCGCCCGCCGACGTCAGCTGCATCACCGTCATCAGCAGGGCGACGAATCGGCCGATCGGACCGAGCAGCGCATTCAGGCCCTGGTTGACGGCGGTGAACGCGAGGGAGGCGAGCACGCTGATCCCCACGAGGGCGCCCACGCTCGCCGCGTTCAGATGGAGTGCCCGGTCGACCACCAGCGACGCCACCAGCGCTTGCGCCAGGGCGAGCGCGAGCGTCGGCAGATAGGCGCGCAGCGCGGTGCGCCAGGCGGGCTGCCTGCGAGCGACGAGCTCGTCCGGCAGCGCGGGGCGCATGAAGAAGATCGCCATCGCTCCGACCCACAGCCCGAGCGCCAGGAAGTAGGGCGCCAGCCCGGCACCGTAGCCGCTCACCTCGTGCTCGCGCGCGGCGTCCAGCTCGACGGCGGAGCCCGTCACCGAGGCGAGGTCGTCTGCTTGGGCGTCGGTGAACGTGGGGATGCCGTCGACGCCGTCGGCCAGCTCGGTGCTCAGCTCGTGGGCGCCGTCGTCGAGGTCGGCGCTGCCGTCGGCGAGATCACCCGTGCCGCTGGCCAGCTGCTGGGCGCCGTCGTCGAGGGTGGTCAGCCCGACGGCCAGGTCGGAGGCGCCGTCGGCCGCATCCGCGATCCCGGTGACCAACGCGGGAGCCGAGTCGGCGGCGTCGTCCAGCTCGGTGGACAGCGTCTGCAGCCCCGCGTCGAGGTCGGCAGCGCCGTCGGCAGCCGAGGCCGCCCCGGTGGCGACGGAGCCCGTGCCGGCGGCGAGGCCGGTCATGCCGGTCCCGTCGGAGCCCACCAGCGCCTGCGCGCCCGCGGCGAGCTGTCCGGCCGAGGAGTCCACTGTGCCGGCGCCGTCGGCCACGTCCGACGCGCCCGCGGCGAGCGCCTGGATCGTCGCCAGTCGCTGCGCGTCGGACATACCCGCGTACCCCGCGAGCAGCTCATCGAGGCCGGTCGAGACCTCGGAGGCACCGGCGGCGAGATCGGGTGTCGAGGCCGCGAGTGCGTCGAGGTTCTCGGACAGGGTGGTCGCGCCGGCGAGCGCGTCCTGCGCACCGCTGTCGAGGTCGGCCGTGCCGGTCCGCAGCTGCTCGAGCCCGCCCGACAGGTCGCCGGCGCCCGCCGCGGCGTCCTCGGCGCCGTCGGCCGCCTCGCGCAGACCGGTGGGCAGCCCCGAGACGCGCGCGCGCAGCTCGTCGAGGCCGCCGCTCAGGGAGTCGGCACCCGCGGAGGCGTCGGAGGCGCCGGTCGCCAGGTCGGCGGCCCCGTCCTCGAGATCGGCGGCGCCGTCGGCCACCCGGTCGGCGCCGTCGGCGACATCCGACGCGCCCGCGACGGCGTCGCCGAGCGAGTCGTGGATGTCGGTGAACCCGAGGTAGACCGCGCTGAGGTACTGCTCGCCGATGTTCGATCGCACCTCGGCCTGCAGCGCCTGGCCGATCGAGCGGGCGACGGTGCCGGTCACGTAGCTCGTCGCGTCGTCGGTGGTCAGGGTGAGCTCGGCGCGGGTCGCACCCGCGCCGCCGTCGTCCAACGTCATCGCGGAGGCGACCGTCTGCGAGAAGTCGGCCGGGATCACCAGCACGGCGTAGTAGGTGCCGTCGGCCAGACCGGCCCGGGCCTCCTCGGCCGATACCCGCGTCCAGTCGAAGTTGGTGTCGCTGTCGGAGTCGAGCAGCCCCTCGGTGAGGTCGTCACCCACCGTGAGCGTCGTGTCCTCGCCGCCGCTCCTCAGCGTCGCCCCGGTGTCGGCGTCGACGACGGCGGCCGGCACGTGATCGAGGTTCTCGGTGGGATCGAGGTTGGCGTCGATGAGCGAGCCGGCGTAGATCAGGGGCACGATCGTGAGCGCCAGCAGCACGAGGAGCTGGAACGGCGCGGGCAGGCGGCGGCGCAGTGAGGCGAGGGTCGCGCGGGGCATGGAAGAGCTCGGCTTTCGCGAGGGGAGGTCAGGAGGTGCGCAGGCCGGCGAGGGCGAGCGTGACGTCGACGAGACGCTGAGCCATCTGCTCGGGAGCGTTCTCGCCGGTGAAGTCGGTGTCGAGCCAGCGGATCATGAGCGCCGTCAGTCCGGCGGCGAGGGCGGTGCGACCGTCGGAGACGATCTGCTCACCGCCCAGCCCGCCGGCGACGCCGCGGTCGCGCATCCGCTCGATGACCAGGTCGGTCACCGCGGTGGAGACGCCGTGGCTGGCGCTGCCGTGGAGCACGCGCCGGAAGAGCACATGATCGGCGTGCAGCTGGAGAACGAGCGTGTGCAGCGTCTGCTGGACGGTCGTCGTCAGGTCGTCTGCGGTGGCGCTCGCGTCGGACCGCACGAACGCGCCGCGGAGGCGGTCGATGCCGACGGCGCGCACGAGCGTCGGGATGTCGCCGAAGTGCTGGTAGAAGGTGGGGCGGCTCAGACCCGCGCGACCGACGATCGCGGTGACCGAGAGCTCGCCGTCGTCGCTCACGAGAAGGTCGGCCGTCGCGTCGATCAGGGCTCGGCGCGTGCGGGCGACACGGGGATCCACCGGCTCCGGATTCATCACACTTGTAAACTATCTTACGAGTGTCATTTAGTTGAGCTCGACGGGGTGTGACCTCGACCACCGCGCCCGCGGTGTGAGAATGCTGGACATGTCCGACGAGTACTCGATCTGCGTCGTCTGCACCGGCAACATCTGTCGCTCCCCGATAGGAGAGGTGGTCGTCAAGGAGGCGCTCGCCCAGGCGGGGCTCGGCGACCGGGTGCGGGTCACCTCCGCCGGCACCGGTTCGTGGCATCTTGGCGAGGGCGCCGACCACCGCGCCGCCGCGGTCGCCCGCAGCCAGGGACTCGATCTCGCCGAGCACGTCGCGGCCGTCTTCACCGCCGACCGGTTCGACGACGTCGACCTCGTGCTCGCCCTCGACGCCGGGCACGTCCGCGAGCTGAGCGCGATCGCCCCCGACGAGGCGAGCCGCGACAAGATCCACCTGCTCCGCAGCTTCGACCCCGAGTCCGTCGCCGACGACGACCTCGAGGTCGCCGACCCCTACTACGGCGACAGACGCGACTTCGAGATCGCCATCGAGCAGGTCCGCGCCGCCGCCCCGGGCATCGTCGACCACGTACGGGCCGCGCTCACCGGCTCTTGATGAGCGAGTTCCGCAAGACGCGCTTCCCGCACCCGGACGCCGCACCATTCGAGGCAGCGGGGCTCGCCTGGCTGGGCGAGGTCGACGGTGGCACGCGGGTCGCGCGGGTGGAACACGTCGAGCCCGGGTTGCTCGTGCTCGAGCAGATCGGCACCCGGCGACCCGACGGCGACGCCGCCCGCGCGTTCGGCGCCTCGTTGGCGCGCACGCACGCGGCGGGCGCTCCCGGATGGGGGTTCGTGCCGGGCACGACGCCGCTGTTCATGGGCCGGCTCGCGCTCCCCGCGCCCGACCCGGCACCCACCGCCTGGGGCGAGTTCTACGCGACGGAGCGGGTGCTGCCCTACCTGCGTCGCTCCGTCGAGCAGGGACGGATCGGGGGGTCGGGCCTGCGCACGATCGAGGCCGTTGTGGCGAGGTTGCTCGACGGCGAGCTCGACCACGCGCAGCCGGCGATGGTCGGCGAGGGCGCGGCCCGACTGCACGGCGACCTGTGGAACGGGAACGTGCTCTGGTCGGCGCCCGACGGGGAGGCCGTGCTCATCGACCCGACCGCCCACGGCGGTCACGCCGAGACCGACCTCGCGATGCTGGCCCTGTTCGGGGTCCCGCACCTGGCCGAGATCCTCGCCGGCTACCACGACGCCTCGCCGCTCGCCGCGGGCTGGCAGGACCGCGTCGCGCTGCACCAGCTCAACCCGCTGCTCGTGCACACCGTGCTCTTCGGTGGCTCGTACGCCGAGGCGGCGGTCGCCGCCGCGGCCGGCTACGCCTGACCGGATCCGCGTTGACACCCGGGCGAGGGGCCGAGGTGGGGCCTAATGGGAGGATGAGGTACGTGACCTCTCGAACGCCGGACGACGCCGTCGACCTTGCCGACCTGACCCCGCCGATCGCGCTCGGCCCGCTCGACGGGCGCTACCGGGCCACCGTGGCCCCGCTGGTCGACCACCTCTCCGAGGCGGCCCTCAACCGCGCACGCCTGCGGGTCGAGGTCGAGTGGCTGATCCACCTCACCTCGCGGGGCGTGCTGCCGGGCGCGCCGACGCTGTCGGACGCCGAGATCGCCTACCTGCGCGACGTCGTCGCCACCTTCGGTTCGGACGAGATCGCCGAGCTCGGCGCCATCGAGGCCGAGACCCGGCACGACGTCAAGGCGATCGAGTACTTCCTCAAGCGCCGGCTCGCCGCCGCAGCTGACACGCTCGGCGCGGACACCGCGCTCACCGGCGTCGGCGAGATCGTGCACATCTTCTGCACGAGCGAGGACATCAACAACCTGAGCTACGCGCTCACGGTGCGGGACGCCGTCGGGCAGGTGTGGTTGCCCGCGGCGACGGCGCTGACCGACCAGCTCGCCGACCTCGCGCGCGCCACGGCCGACGTGCCGATGCTGTCCCGGACGCACGGCCAGGCGGCGACGCCGAGCACCCTCGGCAAGGAGCTGGCGGTGCTCGCCCACCGGCTGCGGCGGCAGCTCGCCCGTGTCGGCCGCGCCGAGTACCTCGGCAAGATCAACGGCGCCACCGGCACCTACGGCGCCCACACGATCTCGGTGCCGGGCGTGGACTGGGAGGACGTCGCCGAGACGTTCGTGACCGGCCTCGGTCTCACGTGGAACCCGCTGACCACCCAGATCGAGAGCCACGACTGGCAGGCCGAGCTGTACGCCGACGTCGCACGCTTCAACCGGGTCCTGCACAACCTCGCGACCGACGTCTGGACCTACATCTCGCTCGGCTACTTCGCGCAGAACCTCGCCGCGCAGGGGTCCACGGGCTCGTCCACGATGCCGCACAAGGTCAACCCGATCCGGTTCGAGAACGCCGAGGCGAACCTCGAGATCTCGTGCGCGCTCCTCGACACGCTCTCGGCGACGCTCGTCACCTCGCGCCTGCAGCGCGACCTCACCGACTCCACCACCCAGCGCAACATCGGTGTCGCCTTCGGGCACAGCCTGCTGGCGATCGACAACGTGCGCCGCGGTCTCGCGGGTCTCGACGTCGACGCCTCGGCGATGGCCCGGGACCTCGACGTCAACTGGGAGGTGCTCGGCGAGGCCGTGCAGTCGGCCATGCGGGCGCTGCAGGTCGCCGGGGTCTCCGGGATGGCCGACCCGTCCGAGCGGCTCAAGGAGCTCACCCGCGGGCGTCGCGTCGACGCCGACGGCATGCGCGCCTTCATCTCCGACCTGGGCCTGCCCCACGACGTGGAGCAGCGCCTGCTAGCCCTCACCCCCGCGACCTACACGGGCATCGCCACAACCCTGGTCCGCCACCTAGCCTGAGCACCCACCACGACGCCGAGATCGTACGTCCGCGGCGAGCTCGTACTTCGAGAAGTACGAGGTCGCCGCAGGTCGACGATCTCGGCGCCGGATCGGCGCGAGTCAGCCCTTCAGGGCGCCTGCGGCGATGTTCGCGATGAAGTGGCGCTGGCCGATGATGAAGATGCCCACCAGGGGGAGCACGCTGATGAGGGCGCCCGCCATCACCATGCCGTAGTCGGTGCGGTAGATGGAGTTGAGGGTCTGCAGAGCGACCTGGAGGGTCTGCCGCTGCGGGTCGATGAGCACCACGAGCGGCCAGATGTAGTCGTTCCACGCGCCGATGAAGGTGAAGATGCCGAGGAACGCGAGCCCGGACCGCAGCATCGGCACGCCGATCGACCAGTAGCAGCGGAAGAAGCCGGCGCCGTCGATGCGCGCGGACTCCAGCAGCTCGTCAGGGATCGACGTCGCGAACTGCCGGAGCAGGAAGATGCCGAACGCGCTCGCGGCACCCGGGATGATGAGCGCGTAGAGCTGGCCCACCCAGCCGAGCCAGGACATCAGCACGAAGCTTGGCACCAGCGACAGGCTGCCGGGGACCAGGAACGTCGCGAGCAGCAGCACGAACAACGGGTTCTTGCCCGGGAAGTCGTACTTCGCGAACGTGAAGGCCGCGAGCGAGCAGAAGAACATCACCAGCAGCGCCAACGAGCCCGCCACGATCACCGTGTTGAGCAGCGCCGACAGCAGGTCGACCTGGGCCAGCAGGTTCGTGATGTTCGTGCCGAGGTTGGCGCCGGGGGTCAGCTTGGGCGGGAACCCGAAGATCTCGGCGGTGGTGTTGGTGGACATCACCACCAGCCAGTAGAACGGGAAGATCGACAGCAGCACGCCCAGCCACAGACACACCTGGGTGACGACGACGCCCAGCAGGTGCCGCCGTCGCGACGACGCGTCGGCGCGGACCTGGTCGCGGCGCTCCACGCTCGCAGTCGTCATCGTCCCGCTCCCTTCACCGGCGAGGACACGCCGTCGCGCTCACGGACCAGCCGCCAGTTGATGACGGCGAACACCGACGCGATCACGAACAGCGCCCACGCGATCGCCGAGCCGTAGCCGAAGTCGAACTGGGTGAAGGCCTGGTTGTACTGGTAGAGCACGATCGTCATGCCCGCCTCCCCCACGCCGCCGGAGTTGCCGAGCAGCACCTGCGGCTCGGTGAACAGGCTGAGCCCGCCGATCGTGGAGGTGATGACGGTGAACAGGATGACCGGGCGCAGCAGCGGCACCGTCACGGAACCGAAGATCCGGACGGCGCCGGCGCCGTCGACCGTGGCGGCGTCGTACAGGTCGGTCGGGATGGCCTGCAGACCGGCGAGATAGATGATCGCGTTGTACCCCGTGAACCGCCAGATCACCATCGCCGAGATGGCCACCTTGATCCCCCACGGCGAGGACAGCCACGGGATCTGGTCGGCCCCGAGCGCCGCGAGCGCCGAGTTCACGATGCCGAAGCTGTCGGAGAAGATCGACCCGAACACGATCGCCATCGCGACCATCGACGTCACGTTCGGAAGGAAGTACGCCACCCGCAGCGGACCCTTGAGCCGCACGCTCTGGTGGAGCAGGAACGCCAGCACGAGCGCCAGGAACAGCATCGGGATCGTGGACATGAACCAGATGAGGAACGTGTTGAGCACCGCGTTCCAGAACCGGCTGTCGCCCAGCAGGTACTCGTACTGCGCGAGCCCGACGAACCGCATCTCGCCGATGCCGTTCCAGTCCTGGAACGACAGGTAGATCGAGAACAGGATGGGGAACAGCCCGAACACGGCGAACAGCAGGTAGAAGGGCGCGACCGCCAGGTACTGCGGCCAGTGCCGCGCGAGCGCGCCGCGCGGGCGCCGGGTCGTCCGGTCGAGCACGGCCATCAGATCACCCCTCGCTTCGCGAGGCTGCGATCCGCGGCGTCGACGGCGTCCTGCCAGGCCTGCTCCGGATCCTTGCCCGCCGCCTCGACGTTCGTCAGCTCGGTGCCGAACGAGCTCATCTGCGGCTCGTACGTGCTCACGAAGGTCGGCGGGACGTCACCGACGACGTCCGCGAAGAACGCCAACGGGTCCTGGTCGCCGAAGAACCCGGTCTCGCTGACCATCGTCCCGCCCTCGAACGCGCCGGGCGCCGACGGGAACAGCTGCACCTCGTTGAAGCTCTCCGCCTGGTGCTCGGGGGTGGTGAGCCAGGACAGGAATGCCATCGCCGCCTCGGGGTCCTTCGTGGTGGAGGGGATGCACAGGAACGAGCCGCCGCTGTTGCCCGGGGAGCCGGGCTGCCGCGCGATCCGCCAGGAACCCGAGGTGTCGGGGGCGGTGTCGCCGAGGATCTGCGCCCACCACACGGCCTCGATGTGACCTGCGGTGCGGCCGCTGGACCAGGCCGCGTTCTGCTCGTTCTCGACCGGCAGCTTCGCGGTCACACCGGCTTGGCTCGCCGCGACGGCGGTGTCCCACGCGCGCCGGACGGCGCTGTCCGGCTGGGAGTACAGGGGTCGGTTCTCGACGTCGAGATACCGCTCCTCGGAGGCGTTGAGGTACTGGTTGAAGATCATCCCCGCGGTGTTGATCAGCGCGACGTCGCTGGACGACCGCAGCTCGACCCCGAGTGCGATCCAGTCGTCCCAGTCGGCGACGGCGTCACCCACCTCCTCCGGCTCGGACGGCAGCCCGGCCTCGTCGAAGATGTCGGCGCGGTAGTAGAAGCCGGTGGGTCCGGTGTCCATCGGCCAGAACAGCTGACGCCCGCTGGGCGACGTCCCGAGGTTCCACTTCCAGTCGAAGAAGTCGCCCGCGAACTCGTGCGCGCCGAGCTCGTTGAGGTCCCAGAACCGGTCCTCGGAGGGGAAGTAGAGCGCGCAGTTGGAGTTGATGGCCGCGATGTCGGGGATGTAGGCGTTGCCGGCGAGCGAGGTGCGCAGCTTGTCGTCGTAGCCGCCGCCGATGACGTCGGCGCGCAGCCGGCGCGTGCTCCCCGGGATCTCCTGCGCCGCGACATCGAGCAGCGACGGTGCGATCGACCGGTTCCAGTACCAGAGCACGAGCTCGTCGGGGTCGTCCGAGATCGAGGTGCGGCCGCCGCAGCCCGCCGCACCGAGCGCCGCGAGCGCCCCTCCCAGCAGCAGCCCTGACCGGCGCAGGAAGGTACGTCTGTCGGAGATGGTCATGGGTCCCTCGCGTTCTCATCAGTGAGTCGAAGCAGACCGGCCGCAGCGTCGTGAGCGCTCACGGCCGACGTCACCGTGGCACGGTCGAACGTGAGGTGTCAAGCATCGAGAGCTCCGTCGTCGACGGCCCGCCCACCGAGAGGGAACGAAACCGCCATGGGGGAATGGCACACCGTTCCCTCGCGGCGGACTCGTTCCCTCTCGATGCTTGACGGACCCGAGCGGCGCCGCCTAGCGTCGTCCGGGAGCGCTCACGGCGAGGGGGGCGGACAACGACGTCGGAGGCTGTGCTGTGACCGAACCCTTCCGTTGGGCGATCCTGGGACCAGGGTCCATCGCGAACCGCTTCGCGGGCTCGCTGCCGCAGGCCGAGGGCGCCGAGCTCGTCGCGGTCGGGAGCTCCGACCCCGCGCGCGCGACCGAGTTCGCGCAGCGTCACGGCGCGTCGTTCGTCGGCACGTACTCCGACGTGCTGGGCAACCCCGACGTCGACGCCGTCTACGTCTCCACGGTGCACACCACCCACGCGCAGCTCGCGATCGCGGCGCTCGTGGCGGGCAAGCACGTGCTCTGCGAGAAGCCGCTGGCCCCGACGCACGCGGCCGTCATGGGCATGGTCGACGCCGCGCAGCGGCACAGCCGCGTGCTCCTCGAGGCGTACATGTACCGGTTCCACCCCCTCACGCGGCAGGTGCTCCAGCTCGTCGCCGACGGAGCGATCGGCGACCTGCAGCACATCGACGCCAGCTTCTCCTTCCACGCCGGCGGCACGACCGGCCGCCTGTTCGACCCGGCGCTCGCCGGCGGCGGCATCCTCGACGTCGGCGGCTACCCGGTCTCGCACGCCCGAGCGATCGCCGGGGCCGCCCGCGGGCTGCCGTTCGTCGAGCCCACCGGCCTGACGGCGCGCGGGACCATCGGCGCGACGGGCGTCGACGAGTGGACCGTCGCCGACCTCACCTTCGAGGGCGGCGTCACCGCGTCGGTGCGCACCGGCGTCCGGCACAGCGACCCGCCGTCGGTGGTCGTCTACGGCTCCCGCGGCTCGATCACCCTCACCGACCCGTGGACCCTCGACGTCGCCGAGGGCGCGAGCGCGACGCTCCGTGTCGTCGGCGAGGAGCCGACCGAGATCACCGCACCCGGCGCGTCGCCCTACGCGCTCGAGGCCGAGGCCCTGGCCCGCGCGGTGCACGACGACGAGACCGAGGTCGCCGAGGTCACGCTCGCCGACTCGCTCGGCACCGCCCGCGTGCTCCAGGACTGGCGCGACGCGATCGGTCTGGAGTACCCGTTCGAGGCCGACGCGGCCAACATTCCCACGGTCTCCGGTCATCCTCTGCGCCGCTCCGACGACGGCGTCCCGCTCGCCGAGATCTCCGGCGTCGGCCTCGTGTCCCGACTGGTGATGGGGTGCGACAACCAGCGGACGCTCGCCCATGCGAGCGCGATGTTCGACGCGTTCTACGAGGCCGGCGGCACGACGTTCGACACCGCCTACATCTACGGAGGCGGACGGCAGGAGGTGCTGCTCGGGCGCTGGATCGCCAACCGTGGGATCCGCGACGAGGTGCGGGTGATCGCCAAGGGCGCCCACACGCCGCACTGCGACCCCGAGTCGATCCGGCGACAGCTGCACGAGTCCCTCGACCGGCTCGGCACCGACCACGCCGACCTCTACCTCATGCACCGCGACAACCCCGCGATCGCGGTGGGCGAGTTCGTCGACGTCCTCGACGAGCTGCGGGGGCAGGGGCTGCTGTCCGTGTTCGGCGGGTCCAACTGGTCGCCCGCGCGGATCGACGAGGCCAACGCCTGGGCGGCCGCAAACGGCAAGACGGGGTTCGGCGTGGTGAGCAACCACTTCGGGCTCGCCGAGGCGATCGACGTCCCCTGGGACGGCTGCCTCGCCGCGACGGACCCGGAGTCGAAGCGGTGGCTCACCGACCGCCAGATCCCGTTGCTGCCGTGGTCGTCGCAGGCGCGCGGCTTCTTCGCCGGCCGCGCGCATCCCGAGGACCGCAGCGACGACGAGCTCGTGCGCTGCTACTACTCCGACGCCAACTTCGAGCGCCTGCGCCGCGCGAGCGAGCTGGCGGCCGAGCAGGGTGTCCCGACGACGGCGGTCGCGCTCGCCTACGTGCTCGCGCAGCCGTTCCCGACCTTCCCGCTCATCGGACCGCGCACGATCGGCGAGCTGCGCGGGTCGATGCACGCGCTCGAGGTGACGCTGACCCCGGGCGACGTCGCGTGGCTCGACCTGCAGTCCGACGAGCGCGCCGCTGCGAGATGATCGACCGGTGGCGCGCGCACGGGGTCGGTTGACGATCGAGGACGTCGCCGCCGCCGCGGGCGTGTCGCGGCAGACCGTGAGCCGCGCCATGAACGACATGGCCGAGATCAACCCGGCCACCCGGGATCGCGTGCTCGCGGTGGCGCGCGAGCTGCACTACCGGCCCTCACGGTTCGGGCGCGGCCTCGCCGGCGCACGTCAGCACACGCTCGGACTGCGTCTGCACGACCTGATGAACCCGTACTTCCCCGAGCTCGCCGCCGCCGTCGCGCGCACGGCCGCCGAGCGCGGGTGGACCGTGGTGCTGTCCGACGAGCAGTCGGCCACCGAGCCCGCGGCCGACCTGCGCGCGCTGGTCCGGCAGGCGGACGTCGCCGTCGGTTATCTCGACGTCACCGACCCCCGGGTGACCGATGCGCTGCACGGGCTGCCGTTCGTCCAGATCGACCGGCCCCCGAGCTCACCCTTCGGCGGTGTCGAGTTCGCTCTCGACCGCGCCATGGACGACGCCGTCACGCACCTCGGCGGGCGCGGCGTGCGGCGCCCCGCCGTGGTCGCGGTCGATCCGGCGTCGGGCCGGATGGGGCAGTTCGCCGAGCGGTTGACGGCGGCAGGTCTGAACGTGGTCGCGCAGGCGGCCGACGACGGCGACCCCAACGCCGCCGGGGTCGCCGCCGTCCACGCGCTGCTCGAGTCGCACCCCGAGGTCGATGCCGTGCTCGCGTTCAACGACCTCATGGCGTGCGGCGTCATGAAGGGGCTGCACGCGGCCGGCCGCGACATCCCCGGTGACGTCCGCGTCGTCGGCGTCGACGGGCTCACGCTCGGCACGGTCGTCACGCCGGCGCTGACCACTCTCGCGATCGACATGCGCGCCGTCGCGCGCGACGCCGTCGACCTGGCCATCGGGATCATCGAGGGGACCGAGGAAGCTCACGCGGTCCGACGCGTCGAGCACGAGCTCGTCGTGCGCGACTCGACCTGACCGCCGGGCGCGGCTCAGCCGCGCGCGGTCACCAGCCAGCACGCGGCGGCGATCTCGACCGCCGAGTCCGCGACCTCGCACGTCCGGATGTCGGCGACCACGTCCTCGACGACGCGAGCCCACCGCTCCTCGCCCACCCGCTGACGGGCCACCCTGGCCGTCTCCCCACCGAGCACGACGGCGAGCCGGTCCGCCACCCCGTCGCGGCCGGCGCCGCCCTAGCGCAGCGGCGTGGCGAGGGGCGCGACCGCGATGTCGGACCATCCGGCGTCCGCGAGGACGCCGCGCGCGACGTCGCGGTCGGCGAACGCCGTCGGCCCTCGATCTCCCGAGACCGGTTCCGCCATCCCGGCGACGGCCGTGAGGACACGGGTACCGAGCGTGAAGACGAGGTTCTCCTCGACGCCGCGCCAGCAGACGAACGCCAGCCGCGCGTGCGGCGCGGTGGCCGCGCGGATGGTGCCGAACGCTGCCCGCGGCTCGGCGAAGAACATCACCCCGAACCGCGACACGACCCGGTCGAAGGGGGCGCCCGGGAGCGCGCCGAGGTCGGCGGTCTGCGCATCGGCGAGCACCACGGTCGCCTCCGGCACGCGGCGACGTGCGGCGGCGACCATCGGGGAGGCGATGTCGACGCCGACGACGCGGTGACCGCGGCGAGCGCACGCCTCGAGCAGCGTCCCGCTCCCGCACCCGACGTCGAGCACGGCTCCCCCGCCGCCCAGGTCGGCCGCGCGCAGCAGGGCGTCGGTGACCGGCGTGAACGCCCGGTCCAGGATCTCCTCGTTCTCGACCCACGCCTGCGCGCTCGCCGTCCAGCCCGCACGCATCTGCTCGTTCGGCTCGCCCATCAGCCGGCCCGCTCCTCGCGGTCGAGCCAGCGCAGCAGAGCGCCCTCGCGCAGGGCCCAGGGGCAGATCTCGACGGTCGTGACGCCGAGCCTGGTCAGCAGCCGCTCGGCGACGATCGCGCCGGCGACGATCTGATAGGTCCGCTCGGGTGTGATGCCCGGCAGCTCCATCCGCTGCTCGGCGGGGATGCGCGCGAGACGCGGCACCCAGTCGGCGAGCTGCTCGGTGCTCATCCGCCAGCGCGGCTCGGGCCCGACGCCCGGCGTCGTCATCCCCGCGAGCCGGGCGAGGGAGCGGAACGTCTTCGACGTCGCGACCACGTGGTCCGGCTCGGGCATCTGGGCCATCTGTCCGACAAGCGGGTGCAGCGCGTCGTCGACGGCGGCGGTGAGCGCGGCGAGCTGCGCCCGCGACGGCGGGTCGTCCGGCAGCAGGTCGTGGGTCAGCCGACCCGCCCCGAGCGGGAGGGAGACCGCGAGATCCGGCTCCTCGTCCGCGCCGGTCGCGACCTCCAGCGAGCCGCCGCCGATGTCGAGCACGAGCAGCCGACCGGCGACCCAGCCGTACCAGCGACGCACCGCGAGGAACGTCAGCCTCGCCTCCTCGGGACCGGACAGCACCTGCACGTCGGTGCCGATGAGATCACGGAGGTGGGACAGCACCTGCTCGCCGTTCGTCGCCTCACGGATGGCGGACGTGACCATGACGAGGATCTCGTCGACCTTCTCACGACGCGCACGCGTCGTCGCCGACTCGACAGCCGCGGACAGGGCACCGACACCCTCGTCGGTGATCGCGCCGTCGTCGTCCACGTACCGCATGAGCCGGACGACGCTGCGCTCCGACGCGGTCGGGACCGGACGCCGTCGACCGGTGTCGAACACCAGCAGATGGACCGTGTTGGATCCGATGTCGAGGACCCCCAGGCGCTGCGCCGTCACGACGCGCACGCTACCGCCACGTCTCAGCCCTGCGCGGAGACCAGCCTGGTGCGACGACGACGACGCCGGGTGCCCGAGATCGCCAAGGTGCCCACCAGCACCACGACCATGCCGATGAACGTGAGCGCCGGTCCCGCGGGGATGCCCATGATCTCGCGCATGCGCGTGGAGTGCTCGACCTCCCGGTACGACTGGTCCGTCGCGGCCTGGCCGAACGTGAAGTCGGAGACGATCTGCACGTCGGGCTGGGTGAAGTACTGGTCGAGGACCGTCAGGTACGGCTGGTCCGACACGATGGAGACGAGCGCCTCGGAGCTGACGTCGGCGGGGTCGATCTCGCCGGCGAAGTACAGGCTGGAGTCGCCCTCGGCGGCGGTCGCGTCGGTGCGCTGCACACGATGCTCGGCGAACACGTACGTGCGGACGAACTGCGACTGCGTCGCCGCGGCCGACAGGCGCATCGGGTAGATGATCTGCTCGGAGGAGAACGTCAGGTCCAGCGGCTGCAGCGCACCGCTGAGATTCTCGGCGTCGGTGGTGAGCCGGATCGCGAGGTAGTACCAGCCCTCGGAGACGTACGGCATCAGCGCCTCGGCGAGATCGTCGCGCATGACGTACTCGTTGGCGTCGAGCCAGTCCGCGAGCGCATCGGCGTCACTCGCCTCGAGCACGCTGACCTCGAGGTCGCCGAGCTGGCGGGTCTCGAGCACGGACACCGAGCCCTCGGGCGCCCCGGGCGCGCCACCCGCGGCGCCGTCACCGAAGCCCAGCTCGGGCCACCACTGGTAGTCGACGACGACCTCGGGCGCGGTGACCTCCTCGAGCTCGTCGAAGACGGTGGTCTCCGCGAGCGCCGCCTCCGCAGGGGCGGGCGTCGGGATGAGCAGGGCGGCGTTGTCGCTGCTGGTGAGGGTGTCCATCGACAGCAGCACACGCTCGGTCTCACCGTCCCAGCTGAGGACGGCGTACTCGGCGTCGGCGGCGATCTCGGCGCCGTCGGTCGCGACGAAGCCTCCGCACCCGCACGCCTGGGCTGCGGGCATCGCGCCCACGCCGACCGCGCTGGCCAGCACGGTCGCAGCGAGCATGCCCAGCAGCCTCCGACGTCTCATATGGTCCAGCCAATCAGCCCGATCGAGGCAGGACGGCCGTCGAGACCGAACCGAGACGTTGCGGACATCAATCGTGACCAATCCGTAGCCCCGCTATCACAGCGTCTCCACGGAATACCCATGGGGGGTATCCTGTTGTGACGGACAGGAGGCCACGATGACGGCGACGCACGACAGCGACGAGCACCAGCACGACCCGGCAGCACCGGGCTACGAGGAGACCAAGGACGCGTACCTGACGCGGTTGCGCCGCGTCGAGGGACAGGTGCGCGGCATCGCACGCATGGTTGAGGACGACAAGTACTGCATCGACGTGCTCACGCAGATCTCGGCCGTGACCAAGGCGCTGCAGGCCGTCGGGCTCGGTCTGCTCGAGGACCACATGGCCCACTGCGTCGTCGACGCGGCTCGCACCTCACCCGAGGCCGGGGCGGCGAAGGTCGCCGAGGCGTCCGCCGCCATCGCCCGCCTCGTCCGTTCCTGAGCACACCCCCACCGAGGAGATCCCCATGGACCGCACCACCACCGTCGACGTCACCGGCATGACCTGCGGCAGCTGCGTCAAGCACGTCACCGAGGCGCTCGAGGGCGTCGACGGCGTCCTCAACGTCAGCGTCGAGCTCCGCGCCGGCGAGGCATCACCCGTGACCGTCGTCAGCAACGACGACCTCGACCACGCCGCCATCCGCTCCGCCGTCGACGAGGCCGGCTACGCCGTCGAGGCCATCCACTAACCCCCCGATTTCAACTGGTTTCCGGACACGTCCGTCCGGGGCGACGCGAATGTCCCGGCGACGCATCCTGAGCGCCTTGTCCGGAAACCAGTTGAAACGGCGTGTCCGGAAACCAGTTGAAAGCGGAGAAGAGGGACATGAGCAGCACGCATACGCACACGCCGCGTGAGGTCGAGCTCGCCATCGAGGGCATGAGCTGCGCGAGCTGCGTCGCCCGTGTCGAGAAGCGGATCGGCGAGGTCCCCGGGGCCGAGGCCACCGTGAACCTCGCGCTGGAGTCGGCTCACGTCGTGGTGGACGACGGCGTCCCGACCGATGCCCTTGTGGCCGCGGTCGAGAAGGCGGGTTACGTCGCCCACGTCACCCGCGACTCGCACTCCGGGCACAGCGCGCACGCCGGGCACGACGACATCGAGCACGCCCTGTCCGGCCACACGATGGCGCCCGGTCACGTGATGGTCGAGGGGGAGGACACCTCCGATCCGTCCGAGCGCCGCGGGCGCGACCTCCGGCGCCGGCTGGTCGTGGCGGCGATCCTCACGCCGCCGGTCGTGCTGCTGTCGATGATCCCGGCTCTCCAGTTCACCGGCTGGCAGTGGGTGGTGACCGCGCTGGCGCTGCCGGTCGTGACGTGGGCGGGCTGGCCGTTCCATCTCGCGGCGGCGCGCGCCGGCCGGCACGGGGCCTCGACGATGGACACGCTCGTCTCGATCGGCGTCATCGCCGCAAGCCTGTGGTCGCTGTGGGCGCTGCTGCTCGGCGGTGCCGGCGAGCTCGGCATGCGGATGCAGCCGACCCTGCTCCCGCGCGACGGCCACTCGGGCATGCCGGAGCTGTACTTCGAGGTCGCGGCCGTCGTCGTCACCTTCCTGCTCGCGGGCCGCTACGCCGAGCATCGTGCGCGGCGTCGCAGCGGCGAGGCGCTGCGCTCGTTGCTCGAGCTCGGCGCGAAGGACGTCGACATCGTCACCGAGGTCGACGGTCGTCGCACCGAGCGTCGCGCCCCCATCAGCGAACTCCGGGTCGGCGACCTGTTCGCCGTGCGGCCGGGGTCGACGATCGCGACCGACGGCGTCGTGGAGGAAGGGCGCTCCGCCGTCGACGCCTCGCTCGTCACGGGCGAGCCGGTGCCGGTCGACGTCGCCGAGGGCGACCCGGTGACCGGCGCCACCCTCAACACCAGCGGCCACCTGCTCGTCCGCGCCACACGCGTCGGCGAGGAGACGACGCTCGCGCAGATCGGGCGCCTGGTCGCCCGGGCGCAGACCGGCAAGGCTCCCGTGCAGCGGCTCGCCGACCGGATCTCCGCCGTGTTCGTGCCGGTCGTGTTCGTGCTCGCGCTCGCCACGCTGGGGGTCTGGCTGCTGCTCGGCTCCCGCGACGGCCTGTCCAGCAGCGACGTCCAGTCGGCCTTCACGGCCGCCGTCGCGGTCCTCATCATCGCCTGCCCGTGCGCCCTGGGCCTCGCCACGCCGACCGCCCTGCTCGCCGGCACCGGTCGCGGCGCCCAGCTGGGCATCGTCATCAAGGGTCCGGAGGTGCTCGAGGCCACACGCGGCGTCGACGTCGTCGTGCTCGACAAGACCGGCACCGTCACCGAGGGCAGGATGTCGGTCGTCGACGTCCTGGCCTCCGAGGGCGAGGATCCCGCCGAGGTGCTCCGGGTCGCCGGTGCCGTGGAGGCTCGGAGCGAGCATCCGATCGCCGAGGCGATCGCCCGCGCGGCACGCGAGGCGGGCGACCTCCCCGAGGCCGCCGAGTTCGACAGCCATGCCGGGCGCGGGGTCAGCGCCGTCGTCGACGGCCGTGAGGTGGCCGTCGGACGCGGGACGTGGCTCGCCGAGCGCGGGGCGAGCGGCGCGGTCCCCGACCACGCGGGCACGATCATCGGTGTCGCCTGGGACGGTGCGATCCGCGGCGCCGTCGTCCTGGCCGACACGGTCAAGTCGACGTCGGCGCAGGCCGTGGCCGAGCTGACGGCGATGGGCATCGAGCCCGTGCTGCTGACCGGCGACGCCGAGGGGCCGGCCCGCGCGGTCGCCGCCGAGGTCGGCATCGACCGGGTGATCGCCGGGGTGCTGCCCGAGGAGAAGGTGGCCGAGGTCCGCCGCATCCAGGAGACCGGGCGCTCGGTGGCGATGGTCGGCGACGGCGTCAACGACGCCGCCGCGCTCGCTCAGGCCGATCTCGGTCTGGCGATGGGCACCGGCACCGACGTGGCGATCGAGGCCAGCGATCTCACGCTGGTCCGCGGCGACCTGCGCACCGTGCCGCAGGCGATCTCGCTGTCACGTCGGACGCTGCGGGTGATCAAGCAGAACCTGTTCTGGGCGTTCGCGTACAACGTGGCTGCGATCCCGCTCGCCGCGCTCGGACTGCTGAACCCGATGATCGCGGGACTGGCCATGGCGCTGAGCTCCGTGCTCGTGGTGGCGAACTCGCTGAGGCTGCGAGGGTTCGGCCGGACCGCGTAGGCGACCGGCTGCGAGACTGGCGGGATGACACGAGTCCTCCTGACCGGCGCGACCGGCTACGTCGCGGACCAGCTGCTGCCCGTCCTGCGCGAGCGCTACGACCTCGTGGCCGTGGACGTCCGCGACACCCGGGACGGCCTGCCCGTCGACGGCGTGCAGGTCGTCGACCTGCTCGCGGAGGACGACGCCGAGCTGCGGGCGCTGTGCGAGGGCGTCGACGTCATCGTTCACGCCGGGTACGCGCGGCCGACCGGTGAGCCGAGCTACGCCGCCGAGCGGCGCAATCTCGACATGACGGCGCGCGTGCTCGACGTCGCCCAGCAGGCGGGTGTGCGTCGGGTCGTCTGCACGAGCACGAACCAGGCGTCGAAGTGGTACGAGCGGCCGTGGAAGGCGGGGCGCATCGACCGGGTGGACCCGTTCGACTACCCGCGGCCCGACACCTTCTACGGGTGGGCCAAGGCCGCCTACGAGTCGCTGGGGTTCCTCTACGCCAGCGGCGGTGCGGGGCCGGTGGTGGAGAACGTCCAGGTCCGGATCGTCTGCCCGCGCCCGATCCGTGCGGCGGACTTCGTCGACCGGCCGACGGTGGACTACCTGCGCGACATCGCCGGCTGGGTCTCCGAGCGGGACCTCCAGCAGCTGTACGTCCGGTCGATCGAGGCCGAGTCGATCGACGACGATCACGGCGTCCCGTTCCAGATCTTCTACGGGGTCTCGGCCAACGCCCGCACGTTCTGGTCGATCACGAACGCCCGCCGCGTCATCGGCTACGCCCCGCAGGACGACTCCGAGATCGAGTTCGCCGACGAGATCGCGGCGCGTCTTCGACCGAGCTCGCCCTGACGCCGAGCGCGCCACAACGCCGAGATCGCACCCTCGGGCTCGAG
>JBMDXU010000290.1:0-6496 GCA_048594485.1 Pseudactinotalea sp.
GACGCCGGGGCCGACGTCGTCATCGTCGACACCGCCGGCCGGCTGCAGAACAAGGCCGGCCTCATGGACGAGCTCGGCAAGATCAAGCGTGTCATCTCGCGCGGGGCACCGGTCCAGGAGGTGCTGCTCGTGCTCGACGCCACCACCGGCCAGAACGGCATGCGGCAGGCGCAGGTGTTCGCCGAGGTCGCCGAGGTCACCGGCATCGTCCTCACCAAGCTCGACGGGACCGCCAAGGGCGGCATCGTCGTCGCCGTCCAGCGCGAGCTGGGCGTGCCCGTCAAGCTCGTGGGACTGGGGGAGGGCGCCGACGACCTCGCCCCCTTCGACCCGGTCACTTTCGTGGACGCGATCGTCTCATGATGTGAACGCATCGTGTGTGTGAAACCCAACGTTCACGAGCGAGCGCATTCCGTCACACGGGCGTAACACGGGCGGCGTCCGGGTGAAATCCGCCTGCCCAACGCTTCTGGCATCCCGGCCCTCCCCCTCGCGTCGGGTCCGAAAGGCGGATAATGGAAGAGCTCAACTACGGGTCCACGGCGTGGATGCTGGTCAGCGCATCCCTCGTGCTCCTCATGACTCCCGGCCTGGCGCTGTTCTACGGCGGCATGAGCCGAGGCAAGTCCGTCCTCAACATGATGATGATGAGCTTCGGCGCCCTCGGCGTCGTCGGTGTCATCTACGTGCTCTGGGGATGGTCGATGTCGTACGGCGCCTCCATCGGCGGCATCGTCGGCAACCCGTTCGACCAGTTCGGTCTGGCCGGCACCATCTACGACGACGCCGGTGAGTTCGTGCTCGACGGCTTCGGCGTCCCGATGATCGTCGGGGTCGGGTTCCAGGCGACCTTCGCGATCATCACGGTGGCGCTGATCTCCGGCGCGATCGCGGACCGCGTCAAGTTCTCGACCTGGCTCGTGTTCGCCGCGATCTGGGCGACGCTGTGCTACTTCCCGATGGCGCACATGGTGTGGGCGTTCCCGAGCGGCCTGCTCTCGGCCGACGGACCGCTGGCCACCGCGCTCGGCACCAACCCCATCGACTTCGCCGGTGGCACGGTCGTGCACATCAACGCGGGTATGGCCGGGCTGGTGCTCGCGCTGATCATCGGCAAGCGCAAGGGCTTCGGCAAGGAGCCGATGAAGCCGAACAGCCTGCCGCTGGTCATGCTCGGCGCCGCACTGCTGTGGTTCGGCTGGTTCGGCTTCAATGCCGGTTCGGCGTTCGAGGCGGTCGGGCTCGCCGGCCTGGCGTGGGTCAACACCACCGTCGCCACCTGCGCCGCGATGCTCGGCTGGCTGGCCACGGAGCGGATCAAGAGCGGCAAGGCCACCTCGCTGGGAGCGGCCTCGGGTGTCGTCGCCGGGCTCGTCGCGATCACCCCCGCCGCCGGTGCGCTCACGCCGATCACGTCGATCATCCTCGGCGCGATCGCGGGCATCGCCTGTGCGCTCGCCGTCAGCCTCAAGTACCGGTTCGGCTTCGACGACTCGCTCGACGTCGTCGGCGTCCACCTGGTCGCCGGCCTCCTCGGTACCGTCCTCATCGGTTTCCTCGCCACCGACACCGGCCTGTTCTTCGGGGGTGGAGCGGGCCAGCTGGTGGTGCAGGTGATCATCGCGCTCGTCGCGGTGGTGTTCACCGGGATCGTCACCGCCGTCATCGGTCTCGTCCTCAAGGCGACCATGGGCTGGCGGGTTCCGGAGGAGGATGAGGTCTCCGGGATCGACATCGCCCAGCACGCCGAGACCGCCTACGAGGGGATCGCCTGATGAAGCTCATCACCGCAGTGATCCAGCCGCACAAGCTGGACGACGTCAAGGCCGCCCTCGAGGCTGCCGGGGTCCGGGGCCTCACGGTCTCCGAGGCCAGCGGATACGGCCGCCAGAAGGGTCACACCGAGGTCTACCGCGGCGCCGAGTACACGGTCGACCTGGTCCCCAAGGTGCGGGTCGAGGTCCTCGTCAACGACGAGGACGTCACCACCCTCACCGGGGTCCTCGTCAACGCCGCGCAGACCGGCAAGATCGGCGACGGCAAGGTCTGGACGTCGAGCGTGGACGAGGTCATCCGCGTCCGCACCGGTGCGTCGGGCCCCGATGCCCTCTGAGGGGGCAGACCAGCTGACGTCGGCAACGCCGTCCCCGGAGGCCTCGCAGCAGCAGCTGCGGGGCCTCCGGGCCGCTCGCCTCGCGCTCGCCCGCCCGGCCGCGGGCGACTCCGGGGTCGCGTACCGGCAGCAGCTGGCCCACCTGGTCGACACCGCCCTCGTCGACCTGTGGGCCGATGCCGGTGCCCGCACGGGGCTCGACCTCTCGACGGGCGTCGCGCTCGCCGCGGTCGGATCCCACGGTCGCCGCGACGCCGGGCCGACGTCCGACCTCGACCTCATGCTCGTCCACGACGGTCAGACCCACTCCGCCGACGACGTCGCCGCGCTCGCCAACGCGCTCTGGTACCCGATCTGGGACGCCGGCCTCGACCTCGACCACTCCGTCCGGACGCTCGCGCAGTGCCGCGGCGTCGCGTCCGCCGACCTGCCGGCCGCCGTCGGGCTCCTCGACGTGCGGCGTGTGGCCGGCGACGACAGCGTGCTGCACCGCGCCCGGACCGCTGTGCTGGCCGACTGGCGCTCCGCCGCGCGGCGCCGGCTGCCCGAGCTGCTCACGTCGACGAAGGTCCGCGCCGAGCGCCACGGAGAGCTCGCCTACCTGATCGAGCCCGATCTCAAGGAGGCGCGCGGTGGCATCCGCGACGCGATCGTGCTCTGGGCACTCGCCGCCACGTGGCTGACGGACCGGCCGCACGGCGCCGTCGACGAGTCGTACGGCTTCTTGCTCGACGTCCGGGACGCGCTCGCGACTGTCACGTCGCGGCACACGAACCGGCTGCTCCGTGTGCACCAGCAGGAGGTCGCCGACCTGCTCGGCATCGCCGACCCCGACGACCTGCTCGCGTCGCTCGCCAACGCGGGTCGGACCGTGTCCTACTCGCTCGACACGACCGTGAGGCACGCGCGGCAGGCGCTCAAGCGGCCCTCGTTCTCGCTGCGCCCGGCACTCGTGCGTGGCCGCCGGGTCGCGCCGCGCCTGCGCTCGGTCGCGGAGGGTCTCGTAGAGCACGACGGCGAGCTGGTGCTCGGCGTCGACGCGAAACCGGAGACGGATGCCGAGCTGGGTCTGCGGGCCGCGGCGACGGCGGCACGTACCCGCCTGCCGCTCTCGCCCGTGACGATCGCCTCGCTGCAGCGCTCGCCGGATCTGCCGGTCCCGTGGAGCCCGAGCGCGCGCGAGCACATGCTCACGCTGCTGCGGAGCGGCGAGGCGCAGGTGCCGCTGTGGGAGGCGCTGGACCTCGCTGGTCTCGTGACGCGGTGGATCCCCGAGTGGGCGGCGGTCCGGAACCGGCCGCAGCACTCACCCGTGCACCGCTTCACGGTCGACCGGCACCTCGTGCAGACGGCTGCGAACGTGCACGAGGCGCCGAAGTCGCTCGCCGGCCGCGACACCCTGCTGTGGGCGGCGATCTTCCACGACATCGGCAAGGTGGCCGGTGCCCACGACCACTCCGAGGTGGGGGAGGAGCGGGCGCGGCCGCTGCTGGTGCGCATCGGTCTGTCCGAGGCCGAGCAGCACGACGTGCTGCTGCTCATCCGCCAGCACCTGCTGCTCGCCGGGGTCGCCACCGCCGAGGACCCGAGCGACCCCGAGGTGGTCGCCCGCGTCGCGCGGACCCTGGAGAACCGACCCGAGATGGTGCTGCTGCTGCGGCACCTGACCGAGGCCGACGCCCGGGCGGCCGGACCCAAGGCGTGGACGGCGTGGCGCGCCCGCCTCGTCGACACCCTCACCGCCAACGTGCTCCGGCACGTGACCCCCTGAGGATTCGTTGACGAATTGCCGCTGACCAGATTTCGTTGACGAATTGCCACGACGCCGGGGCCGTGACGCTCGACGCGCGCGGGGCGCAGCCCGACCCGACGGGGCGAACGACCGTCGTCGGCACGACGGCACGCTCGCCTATCCTGGTACGCAGTCTCCGACCGAAGGATCATCTGCGTGTTCGCCTCCCTCTCCGACCGGCTCACCGCGACGTTCAAGTCCTTGCGCGGCAAGGGCCGGCTGTCCGAGGCCGACGTCGACCGGACGATCTCCGAGATCCGCCGTGCGTTGCTCGACGCCGACGTCGCCGTGCCGGCCGTCCGTGCGTTCACCACGGGGGTGCGCGAGCGGGCGCTGTCCGCCGAGGTCTCCGAGGCCCTCAACCCGGCGCAGCAGGTCATCAAGATCGTCAACGACCAGCTGATCGAGATCCTCGGTGGCGAGGCGCGCGAGCTGCGTTTCGCGAAGCGCCCGCCGACTGTGATCATGCTCGCCGGTCTGCAGGGTGCGGGAAAGACGACGCTCGCGGGCAAGCTCGGACGCTGGCTGCGCGAGCAGGGCCACACACCGCTGCTCGTCGCGTCGGACCTGCAGCGCCCGAACGCCGTGACGCAGCTGCAGGTCGTCGGCGGTCAGGCCGGGGTGCCGGTCTGGGCGCCCGAGCCGGGCAACGGCGTCGGCGACCCGGTGTCGGTGGCGCGCTCCGGCGTCGAGCACGCGCGGGAGAAGTACTACGACGTCGTCGTCGTCGACACGGCTGGTCGTCTGGGCGTCGACGCCGAGCTGATGCAGCAGGCGGCGGACATCCGTGACGCGACCCAGCCCGACGAGATCCTCTTCGTCGTCGACGCGATGATCGGTCAGGACGCCGTCACCACCGCCGAGGCGTTCCGCGACGGTGTCGGGTTCACCGGCGTCGTGCTCTCCAAGCTCGACGGCGATGCCCGCGGTGGTGCGGCCCTCTCGATCCGGACCGTGACCGGGCAGCCGGTGCTGTTCGCGTCGACCGGCGAGAAGCTGACCGACTTCGAGCGGTTCCACCCCGACCGGATGGCCTCGCGCATCCTCGACATGGGTGATCTGCTCACCCTGATCGAGCAGGCCGAGAAGGCGTTCGATGAGAAGCAGACCGCCGAGATGGGCCGCAAGCTCACCGGCGAGGACGACTTCACGCTGCAGGACTTCATGGACTACATGCGCCAGCTGAAGCAGCTGGGGTCGATGAAGAAGATGCTCGGGATGCTGCCCGGGATGGGTCAGCTGCGCGAGCAGATCGAGAACTTCGACGAGCGCGAGGTCGACCGCGTCGAGGCGATGATCAACTCGATGACGCCCGCCGAGCGCGCCACCCCCAAGCTCATCAACGGCTCCCGACGGTCCAGGATCGCCAAGGGTTCCGGCGTCACCGTCTCTGACGTCAACGGTCTGCTCGAGCGGTTCGACCAGGCCAAGACGATGATGCGCTCGATGGCGCGCAACCCCGGTGCCATGGGGCGCGGGGGGATGGGCGGCATGCCCGGGATGGGCGGGCTGCCGGGCGGCGGCAAGAAGAGCAAGGGCCGTATGGCGCCGCCGCAGCGGACCAAGAAGGGCAAGTCCGGCAACCCGGCCAAGCGCGCCCAGCAGGAGCGCGAGGCGGCCGAGCGCGCGGCGAACGCCGGTGCCGCGCCCGCCGGCAGCTCGTTCGGGCTCGAGCCGGGCAAGGACGAGATCGACCCCAGCTCGCTGCAGCTGCCCTCGGGCTTCGGGAACCTCTTCGGGCGGTGATTCGCGGTGCTGGGTGCGCGCGCAGCGGTGCGTGAGCGTCCATCGGGCGCGGTCGCGTGGACGCTGACTCACCGCTGCGCGGGTGCGGGCGGGGGCGGCGGCGGTGCGCGGCGGTCGGAGGACGTCCGCGCATCTGGCAGAATGGCCCGCTGAACCCGCTCGGCCCCGGCCCTCTCACCGGCGCCAGCGTGTCCATCGGGCCCCACCTGCGCCGACCCCAACCGGCGCGCGCGTGCCGGGCCCACCCCAGACACAGTCCCAGGAGTGAGCCACAACCATGGCCGTCAAGATTCGTCTCAAGCGCCTCGGCAAGATCCGTGCGCCGTACTACCGCGTCGTCGTCGCCGACTCGCGCACCAAGCGCGATGGTCGTGTGATCGAGGAGATCGGCAAGTACCACCCCACCGAGGAGCCCTCGCTCATCGACATCGATGGTGAGCGCGCGAAGTACTGGCTCGGTGTCGGCGCGCAGCCGACCGAGCAGGTCCTCGCCCTCCTCAAGGTCACCGGCGACTGGCAGGCCTTCAAGGGTCTCCCGGGCGCCGAGGGCACCCTCAAGACCGCCGCCCCCAAGGCCGACGCCGCCGAGGCCATCGAGGCCGCCGCCGCCGAGGCCGAGCTCAAGAAGGCCGCCGCGTCCGAGGAGAAGGCCGCCGCCGAGGCCGCGGCTGCTGCCGACGCCGCCGCTGCTGCCGAGCCGGCCGAGGAGACCGCCGAGGCCGCCTCCGAGGAGGCCGCCGAGGACGCCGACAAGGACGCGACCGCCTGATGCTCGCCGACGCGCTCGAGCACCTCGTGCGGGGCATCGTGGACAACCCCGACGACGTCGAGGTCAGCTCGCGCTC
>JBMDXU010000291.1:0-1730 GCA_048594485.1 Pseudactinotalea sp.
GGATCGCCGAGATCGTCGCGGAGCAGCTCGCCGTGCTGGTCGCAGCCGGGCCGGGTGCGGACCTCCTCGACCTGTACGCGGAGCCGATCTCGATCCGCGTGCACGCGCTCGTGCTGGGGGTCGCGGACCACCTGCTGGACCGGTACGCGCAGCACTACGTCCACGGCGCCCCGCGTCAGGCGCAGCACGACCTGCTGCGGGAGGCCGTCGCCTACCGGCGCGACCACCCCGCCGAGTGCGTGATCAGCGACCTGATCGCCCACGACGACCTCACCGACGCCGAGGTCGAAGGGCTGCTGCACATGCTCAGCCTGTCGGGCCGCGACACCGTGGCGTACATGATCGCGGCCGGCACCGTCGCGCTGCTCGACTCGCCCGGCCAGTACCGAGCGCTCGTCGACGACCCCGACCTCGTGCCCGCCGCGATCGAGGAGATCGTGCGCCACTGCACGATGTTTCTCACCGTCTTCCCGCGCACCGCCACCGAGGACGTCACGATCGGCGACCGACTCGTCCCGGCGGGGACCACCGTGTCCGTCTCGGCCGTCTCCGGGAACCGCGACGAGCGGCGGTTCCCCGACGCCGACCGGCTCGACGTCCGCCGCGACGCGCGCGGCCACCTCGCGTTCGGCGACGGCCCGCACGGGTGCGTCGGGCAGCAGGTGGCACGCGTGGAGCTGGACGAGGCGTTCCGCGCCCTCGTGACCAACCTGCCCGATCTCCGCCTCGTCTCGACCGGGTTCCACGCACCCACCCCGCTGGCCAACCCGGTCGCCACCTACGCCGCGCGACCGGTCCACGTCGCCTGGTGATCGGTCGGCCCGCAGGTCGACGGGTGGGGACTCGACGGGCTCGTCATGTCCTACCGGGGGCGCGACCACGACCGTCCCGCCGGCGTCGCCGCCCGACCGGGGCGCGGCATAGGGTCGGCCCATGACGAGGGCGCTGATCACCGGAGCGAGCACGGGACTCGGCGCGGAGTACGCGCGGCAGCTCGCGGCGCGCGGCGACGACCTCGTGCTCGTCGCCCGTGACGAGACCGCCCTGCGGGCACTGGCCGACGAGCTGAGCAGGCGCCACGCCGTCGACGTCGAGGTGCTCGCCGCCGACCTGCTCGACCCCGCCCAGTGCGGTCGCGTCGAGACCCGGCTGCGGGACGCCGTCGACATCGTCGACATGCTCGTCAACAACGCCGGGTTCGGGCTCGGGCTGGGCTTCGTGAAGAACGACGTCGAGGACGAGGTGCGGCACCTGCGGCTGCACAACGAGGTGCCGCTGCGGCTGGTCCACGCGGCGCTCCCCGGGATGCTCGACCGCGGCCACGGCCGGATCGTCAACGTCGCCTCGGTGGCCGCGTTCATCCCACGCTCCACCTACTCCGCGTGCAAGCGGTGGCTGGTCGAGCTGAGCCGCTGGCTCGGCATCGAGTACGGGCCGCGCGGCGTCACCGCGACCGCGGTCTGCCCGGGCTACACGCACACCGAGTTCCACGCGCGCCTCGGGTTGCCGCCGGGCAAGGAGGGTGTTCCCGGGTTCCTCTGGCTCGACGCACCCGACGTCGTGGCCGCGTCGCTGCGCGACGTCGACCGCGGCCGCCCGGTGAGCATCCCGTCGCTGCGCTACAAGACGATCGTCGCGCTCACCCGTCTCGTGCCGGACCGTCTCGCCGCGCGGGTCGGGCGGATGGGGCGCTGACCCAGGGACGCCCTAGAGACGCAGCAGCGCGCGCA
>JBMDXU010000292.1:0-4847 GCA_048594485.1 Pseudactinotalea sp.
GCGATCGTGAGCTCGGTACCCGGCTCGCCGGCCGGGCCGAGGATCAGATCAGGCACGACTCAGGCGTCGACCGTCTCGGCGTCGGCGGACGCACCGGAGTCGCCACCGTCGGCCGCGTCCTCCTCGACCACCGCGTGCAGCGACAGCTTGCCGCGCGGGTCGATCTCGGCCAGCTCGACCTGGACCTTCTGGCCCACGCTCAGCACGTCCTCGACAGCCTCGACCCGCTTGCCGCCGACCAGACGACGGACCTGGCTGATGTGCAGCAGGCCGTCCTTGCCCGGGGTGAGCGAGATGAACGCACCGAAGGAGGTGGTCTTGACGACCGTTCCGACGAAGCGCTCGCCGATCTCCGGCATGTGCGGGTTCGCGATCGCGTTGATCGCCTGCCGCGCGGCCTCGGCCGACGGACCGTCGGTCGCGCCGATGAACACCGTGCCGTCGTCCTCGATCGAGATGTCGGCGCCGGTGTCGTCCTGGATCTGGTTGATCATCTTGCCCTTGGGGCCGATGACCTCGCCGATCTTGTCGACCGTGACCTTGACCGTGATGACGCGGGGCGCCGTCGGGGCCATCTCGTCCGGGGCGTCGATGGCCTCGGCCATGACGTCGAGGATGTGGAGGCGGGCCTCCTTGGCCTGGGTCAGCGCCGATGCGAGCACGGACGCGGGGATGCCGTCGAGCTTGGTGTCCAGCTGGATCGCCGTCACGAACTCACGGGTACCGGCGACCTTGAAGTCCATGTCGCCGAACGCGTCCTCGGCACCGAGGATGTCGGTGAGAGCCGCGTACTTCGTCTCCCCGTCGATCTGCTCGCTGACCAGACCCATCGCGATGCCGGCGACCGGCGCGCGCAGCGGCACACCGGCGTTGAGCAGCGACAGCGTCGAGGCGCAGACCGAGCCCATCGACGTCGACCCGTTCGAGCCGAGCGCCTCGGACACCTGACGGATCGCGTAGGGGAACTCGTCGCGGCTCGGCAGCACCGGCACGATCGCCCGCTCGGCGAGCGCCCCGTGACCGATCTCGCGGCGCTTCGGCGAACCCACACGGCCGGTCTCACCGGTCGAGTAGGGCGGGAAGTTGTAGTTGTGCATGTAGCGCTTGCGCGTGACGGGCGACAGCGTGTCGAGCTGCTGCTCCATCTTGAGCATGTTCAGCGTGGTGACGCCCATGATCTGGGTCTCGCCACGCTCGAACAGCGCCGAGCCGTGCACCCGCGGGAGCACCTCGACCTCGGCCGAGAGGGTGCGGATGTCACGCAGTCCGCGGCCGTCGATGCGGAACCCGTCAGAGATGATGCGACGGCGGATGAGCTTCTTCTGCACGGAGCGGTACGCCGCGTGCAGCTCCTTCTCACGCCCGTCGAAGCCCGCCTGCAGCGCGCCGACCATCTGGTCCTTGATCTCGTCCAGGCGGTTCTCGCGGTCCTGCTTGTCCGCGATCGAGAGCGCCTCCTCGAGCGCACCCGTGACCTCGGCCTCGACCGCCGCGTAGGCGTCGTCGGCGTAGTCCGGGAAGAGGGGGAACTCGCGGACGTCCTTCGCGGCCCGGGCGGCGAGGTCGATCTGCGCCTCCGCGAGCACGCGGATCGGCTTCTTCGCGGCCTCCAGGCCCTGCGCGACGACGTCCTCGGTGGGGGCGCCGGCGCCGGCCTGGATCAGCTCGAACGCGTTGTCGCTGGCCTCGGCCTCGATCATCGCGATGGCGACATCGGAGCTGCCGTCGGCGCCGTCGACGATCCGACCGGCGACGACCATCGAGAAGACGGCCCGCTCGATCTCGGAGTAGCGCGGGAAAGCCACCCACGTGCCGTCGATGAGCGCGATGCGGACGGCGCCGACCGGGCCCGAGAACGGCAGACCGGAGATCTGCGTCGACGCCGAGGCGCCGTTGATGGCGACGACGTCGTACGAGTCGTCGGGGTGGATCGACAGGATCGTCTCGACGACCTGGACCTCGTTGCGCAGCCCCTTCACGAAGAGCGGGCGCAGCGGGCGGTCGATGAGGCGGCAGGCGAGGATCGCCTCGGTCGAGGGGCGACCCTCCCGGCGGAAGAACGAGCCGGGGATCTTGCCGGCCGCGTACTGGCGCTCCTCGACGTCGACCGTCAGCGGGAAGAAGTCGAAGCCCTCGCGGGGGTGCTTGCCGGCCGTCGTGGTCGACAGGATGGTGGTCTCGTCGTCGAGCGTGACGAGGACGGCGCCGGCGGCCTGCTTGGCCAGCCGTCCGGTCTCGAACCGGATGGTGCGCGTGCCGAAGCTGCCGTTGTCGATGACGGCCTCGGCGAACTGGATCTCGGGACCCTCCATGGGGAACCCTCCTTCGTGGTTCGGCCCCCGGCGAGGTCATCGATCGAGGCCCACGGAGCTCGTGCTCCGGAAGCCACTACCGAGGACCGCGATCCGTGGGCGGTGGTGTGTGCAGTTGTTCTGCGGTGGTGCGCGTGCCGGTCGGCACGCAGAACCGGCTCGGACCCCGACGGGGTCCGAGCCGGTGAGTGCTATCGGCGCAGGCCGAGCCGCTCGATGAGCGAGCGGTAGCGCTCGATGTCGATCTCGCGCAGGTAGCCCAGCAGGCGCTTGCGCTGACCGACGAGGAGGAGCAGACCACGACGGCTGTGGTGGTCGTGCTTGTGCTCCTTGAAGTGCTCGGTCAGGTCCTTGATGCGCCGCGTCAGCAGCGCGACCTGGACCTCGGGGGAGCCGGTGTCGCCCGGGGCGGTGGCGTACTCGGCGATGATCTCTTGCTTGACGGCGGCATCCAGGGCCACAGGGGTCTCCCTCTATCTCAACTCGTTGCGCGGAGCGCCGGGCATGTTCACCGGGCATGACAGAACCGCGGCCGATCGAACGGCAGCCCTCAGGGTATCAGCCGGGATCGCTGAGTCCGAATCCGTCACCCTGAGACGCCTCACGACGTCGGGGACGCAGGCCCATCAGCCAGCTGCCCGGGGCGAGCTCGGCGAGGTCGCGCCACCCGCGCCGGGCGTACAGACGCCGAGCCGGTAGCGCCTGCTCCTGCGCGACGAGGATGAGGCGCTCGGTCCCGTGTGCGGCCAGGTTGGCCACGACGGTGTCGTGCAGTCTCCCGCCCAGCCCGAGACCCCGGGCATCGGACCGCACGGCGAGCTCGGTGAGCGTGCCATGGCCGGGCAGCCACTCCTCGTGCACGTCGGCGGTCGTGTGCTCACGCACCCAGTCCACGAACCAGCCGTCGCCCTCCCCGAGCGCGCCGTAGGCGAATCCCACGGGACGGTCGTCGACGAGGGCGACGGCGAGGACGAAACCTGCGAGACGGGCGTGCCGGAGCAGCGGTCCCGCGGCCCATTCGGTCGCCTTCTCCGGTTCGTCGCGGTACGGCGGCTCCCGGAACGCCTCGGCGTAGAGGTCGCGGACGTCCGCCTGCAACGACGCGTCGGCGAGCAGCTGCTGCCCGCTGCAGACGCGCACCTCGCTCATCCCGCCGTCCGCAGGAGCTCGGCCGCGCGGGCGACGTCGTCGTGCATCTGGTCGATGAGCGCCTCGATGCCGTCGAACTTGAGCGTCGGCCGCAGGTGGTGCGTGAACTCCACCACGACCTCCTCGTCGTACAGGTCGAGGTCGGTGCGGCCGAGGACGTGCGCCACCACCGGCCGGACCTCGCCGTCGAACGTCGGGTTGGTGCCCACCGAGATCGCGGCCGGCAGCCGCTCCGCGTCGGCGCTCCCCCACCGTCGCACCAGCCAGCCGGCGTAGACGCCGTCCGACGGAACCGTGCCGGTGGAGGTGGGCGCGAGGTTCGCCGTCGGGAAGCCCAGCTCACGGCCGCGCGCCTCGCCGTGGACGACGATCCCGCGCATGCGGTGCGGCCGGCCGAGGACCGCGGAGGCCTGCTCGACATCGCCCGCCGACAGCAGCTCGCGCACCCAGGTGGACGACCATCGCCGACGGGTGCCGGCCGCCTCGATGTCGCGCATGACGTCGACCGCGAAGCCGAGCTCCTCGCCGAGCTCCCTCAGCGTCTCCCGGTCGCCGCCGTTGTCCTTGCCGAAACGGATGTCCTCGCCGACGACGACACGGCGCACGTGGAGCGCGTCGACGAGGTAGCGCGAGACGAACTCGCGTGGCGTCTGCTGCGCGAACTCGAGGTCGTAGCGGATGACGAGGGTGGCATCGACACCGGCGTCGGCCAGCAGCTCGAGCCGGTCGTCGAGCCCCGCGAGCAGCTCGGGGCAGTCGTCGGGACGGTGCACCGCGGCGGGGTGCGGGTCGAACGTGACGGCGACGGCGGTCGCGCCGATCGCTCGGGCAGCCGCGATCGTGACGCCGAGCACGGCTCGATGGCCGAGGTGCACGCCGTCGAAGTTGCCGATCGTCGCGACGCTCGCGAGCAGCTGCTCGGGGACCTCGTCGATCCCGTACCACACCTGCACCCGTGCACCTCCGCTGTCCGGATCGCCGTTCGACGACCGCGGACTAGCCTGCCACTGCGACCGGCCGACGGCGAAACGCTCGGGCTCAGCTCTCGGAGTCCTCCTCGGCCAGGATCCGGTAGATGGCCGTCCGCGCCTGCCCGAGGGCCGTCGCGGCGCGGCGCTGCTGGTCGGCGTTGCCGACACGGAACACCTGCTTGCTCGCCTCGGCGAGGCCGATCATGGCCTCCCGGAGCGCGGCGACGTTCTCGCCGCCGTCCTCCGCCTGCTGCCAGGGCGTGCCCAGCTGCTCGCGGTTCTCGTTGACGTAGGCGCCTCCGGCCTCGGTGAGCGAGGCGGTCTTACGACCGTCGACGGGCTCGATGGTGACGAGACCTTCGTCCTCGAGCGACTGCAGCGTCGGGTAGACCGAGCCTGCGCTCGGCGTCCACTC
>JBMDXU010000293.1:0-4234 GCA_048594485.1 Pseudactinotalea sp.
TGCCCACCGCCGAGGTCGGCGCCTGCCTCGACACCTCCGGTGTCTCGGGGACCGCGATCCCGACGGTCGACTGCACGGAAGAGCACGATGCCCAGGTCGTCGGCAAGTTCGACCTCCCCGATGGCGACTACCCGGGCGACGACGCCGTCACGACTGCCGCTGAGGAGGGCTGCCTGCCGGCCTTCGAGGAGTTCATCGGGACGTCCTACGACGACTCCTCGCTCGACATGAACTACCTCTATCCGACCGAGGACACCTGGAACACGCTCCAGGACCGCGAGATCATCTGCTTCGCGGTGGCCGCCGAGCCGGCGACCGAGTCGTGGGAGGGCTCCGGCATCTGAGCCGGTCGCCGTCCGCTCTCGAGCCCGTCGCCCTTCGGGGCGGCGGGCTCGCGTGTTCCTCCGTCACTCGGTAGGCGACCGACGATCACTACGATGAGCGACGTCGCTCAACCGAAGCCGAGGGGGCCCGGTGCTCGTTCGATTCAACCCGCCGCCGGGCTGGCCCGTGCCGCCGGGATGGACGCCGCCCGAGGGCTGGGACCCTGATCCCAGCTGGCCACCGGCACCGCCCGGGTGGCAGTTCTGGATCGAGCAGCCGCCGCCTCGCCCCGACCGGTCTCGCACGGGTCTGATCGCGGGTGGTGCCGTCGGAGCGCTGCTGCTCGTCGTCGCCCTGACGGTCGGTATTCGTGCGCTGATGGATCAACGCACGGGTCCGACGACGGGCGAGGACACCCCCACCACGCAGGAGAGTGTGGAGGAGTCCGGCCCCACGGTGCCCACCGACGGCGGCAGCGTCGAGTCGACCGAGCCCGACGACGTCGAGACGTACACGGTCACCAACCCCGACAGCGGGCTGATGTCCGCCGAGGTGGGTGCGTGCACCCTGACCGACTACCTCCAGGGCGACTCGATCGACGAGCTGCCGCTGATGGCCTGCACCGAGGTGCACGACGCCGAGATCGTCGGTCTCTTCGACATCGAGGGCGAGGACTTCCCGGGCATCGACGGCGTCAAGGAGGCCGCCGACGCCGGTTGCACGAGCGCGTTCGAGGAGTACGTCGGCACACCCGCGGCCGAGTCCGAGCTCACCATCTTCACCATCTACCCGACCGAGCAGACCTGGAACAACCTCGACGACCGCGAGGTGATCTGCATCGCCTATCTCAGCGGCGCCGACGCGACCGAGTCCTGGGCCGGGAGCGGTCGCTGAGCCGATGCCGCGTCAGGGCCCGCCGCCGTGGCGGCTCAGCCGAAGCGGCCGGAGATGTAGTCCTCGGTGGCCTTCTCGGACGGGCTGGAGAACATCACCGAGGTGTCGTCCATCTCGATGAGGTGCCCGGGCTTGCCGGTCCCGGCGATGTTGAAGAAGCCGGTCCGGTCCGACACGCGCGCGGCCTGCTGCATGTTGTGGGTGACGATGACGATCGTGTAGTCGTCCTTGAGCTCGTTCATCAGGTCCTCGATCGCCAGCGTGGAGATCGGGTCGAGCGCCGAGCACGGCTCGTCCATGAGCAGCACCTGGGGCTCGACGGCGATCGCGCGGGCGATGCACAGCCGCTGCTGCTGACCGCCCGACAGCGACGACCCGGGGCGGGCGAGGCGGTCCTTGACCTCGTTCCACAGGTTCGCACCCGTGAGCGCCCGCTCGACCGTCTCTTCCGCGGCGGCGCGCGAGATCCGGCGGTTGTTGAGCTTGACGCCGGCGAGCACGTTGTCGGCGATCGACATCGTCGGGAACGGGTTGGGGCGCTGGAACACCATGCCGATCTGACGGCGAACCTCGACCGGGTCGACGCCCTTGCCGTACAGGTCCATGCCGTCCATCACGGCCTTGCCCTCGACGCGGGCGCCCGGGATGACCTCGTGCATGCGGTTGAGGGTCCGCAGGAACGTGGACTTCCCGCACCCGGAGGGGCCGATGAGAGCGGTGATGGTGCGGGCCTCGATCACCATGTTGACGCCCTCGACGGCGAGGAAGTCGCCGTAGTAGACGTTGAGGTCGCTGACGTCGATGCGCTTGGACACGGGGTGTGCTCCTAGATGGGAAGGGCCCGCCTCAGCGGACGCCCTTCGGGGAGAAGAACCTGCTCACCAGGCGGGCGACCAGGTTGAGCAGCATGACGATGATGATGAGGGTGAGTGCGCCCGCCCACGCGCGTGCCTCGGCGGGCGCGCCGCCCTGGGCGTACTGCCGGTAGACGTAGACCGGGAGCGTCGTCATGCGTCCGTCGAACGCATCCCAGTTGACATTGTTGACGATGCCGACCGTGATGAGCAGCGGCGCCGTCTCTCCGATCACGCGGGCGATCGCGATCATGATGCCGGTCGTGATGCCGGCGACGGCGGTGCGCAGCACCACCTTGACGATCGTCAGCCACTTCGGCACCCCGAGCGCGTAGGAGGCCTCCCGCAGCTCGTTGGGCACGAGCCGGAGCATCTCCTCGGCCGAGCGCACCACGACCGGCGTCATCAGCAGGGCCAGCGCGACGCCACCGATCACCGCCGCCTTGTACTGAGGGCCGAAGACGATGACGAACACCGTGAAGGCGAAGAGACCCGCGACGATCGAGGGGATCCCGGTCATCACGTCCACCAGCACCGTGATCGCGCGCTTGAGAGGCCCCGGCTTGGCGTACTCGACGAGGTAGATCGCCGTCAGCAGGCCGAGAGGGATCGCGATGATCGCCGCCATCCCGGTGACGTAGACCGTCCCGATGATCGCGTGGAAGACCCCGCCCTCGACCATCGACCCGTAGATGCCGGTCATGTCGTCGTTGAGGAAGTACCAGCCGAACCTCTCCGACCCGTACCGGACCACGAGCACGATGAGCGACACGAGCGGGATCGTCGCGAGGACGAACGCGATGGTGACCGCCGTGGTGGCGAGCCGGTCCTTCGCCCAGCGCGACCCCTCGACCGTCGCCGAGATCGACGTCAGGGCGACCACGTGGATCAGGGCACCGAACAGCACGGCACCGATGAGCGTGAGCTCGCCGCTGAGGGCCGACAGCCCGGCGCCGACGCCGAGCGAGGCCGCGAGCACGACCCACGGCGCCCAGCCGGGGAGCCGGCGCGTGGTCCGGACCGGCTTCGGGGGGACGACGGTGGTGGCCATCAGTTGGCTCCCGAGAACTCGGCACGGCGGGCGATGATCGCCCGTGCCACGAGGTTGACGAGGAAGGTGAGCACGAAGAGGAACAGTCCCGTCGCGATGAGGACGTCGACGGCGACGCCGCCGGCCTCGGGGAGCTTGGCGGCGATGTTGGCCGCGATCGACTGGTGCTGCCCGGGGCGCAGCAGGTAGAAGTTGATGAGCAGGCCCGGCGAGAGCACCATCAGCACCGCCATCGTCTCACCCAGCGCTCGACCCATCCCGAGCATGGCTGCCGAGATGATCCCGGAGCGCCCGAAAGGCAGCACCGCCTGACGGATCATCTCCCAGCGGGTGGCGCCCAGCGCCAGCGAGGCCTCCTCGTGCAGTCGCGGTGTCTGGAGGAACACCTCGCGGATGGTCGCCGTGATGATCGGCAGGATCATCACCGCGAGCACGACGCCGGCCATCGCGATGTTGCGCGCCGGTGCCTGGAAGCCGGAGAAGATCGGGATCCACCCGAGGTTGTCGGTCAGCCACTGGAAGAACGGTCCGAGCAGCGGGGCGAGGAACTTCACACCCCAGAGCCCGAACACCACCGAGGGGATCGCCGCGAGCAGGTCGATGAGGTAGCCCAGGCCCTGCGCCAGCCGGCGCGGGGCGTAGTGCGAGATGAACAGCGCGATCCCGATCGCCAGCGGCACAGCCACGAGCAGCGCGATCGCCGACGACAGCACGGTGCCGAACACCAACGGCGCGACGTAGCCGAGCAGTCCCTGACCGGACATGAAGCTGATCTCGCCCAGGTCCTCGCGCGAGGCCGAGAAGGCCGGCAGCGACCGATACAGCAGGAAGCCTGCGACGAGTCCGAGCAGCACGACGATGGTGACACCCGCCGCCGTCGACAGACCGGAGAAGACGAGGTTGCCGACCCGCCCGGGGCGGACGCCGCTGCGCACCTGCGCGGGGGCGTCGGCGTCAGTGGCTGCCGTCACGACTGGCTCCTTGGATCACTGGGCAACGTGCAAACGTACTCGGTAGCGGGGCGGCGCGACACCCCGCGGGGGGGGGGGGGGCTCAGCCACCCCCCCCCCGCGGCGTGGGGGCGGGGCCCGGGGGTGCGGCCGGGGGCGGG
>JBMDXU010000294.1:0-39590 GCA_048594485.1 Pseudactinotalea sp.
CACACGACCGACGTCGGCCACGTGCGCCCCGTACTCGGCGGTCGACCAGACCGACGGCGACGGTCGCTCGCGCGACACGGGCGCCGCCAGCAGCCGGTCCCACCCGTGCGCGGAGGCGCGGATCCGCTCCGCGAGCACGCGCGCGTCGACGACATGGGGGTCGAACCCGCACGCATCGCAGCGTCGGTGGAGGACCCAGGTCCAGTCCTTCGTGTCCGGCTCGACGCCGTCGGGGCCGTCGGGGCCGTCGGGCTCGGTGGTCATGGCCCGATCGTGACGGAGGGTCGGCGTCGGGTCGAGCCCGGATCCCGCCATCGATCGCCGGGAACGGGCCGGACGTGAACGGCCTCGACCGGTCAGCCGGCGATGCGCACGCGATCGAGCCAGTCGGCCGGACGCAGGGGAGGCGCCGCGCCGACGCGCAGCTGCTCGCGCGCCAGGTCGATCCCTTCGGCCAGCATCGCCCGCAGGCGGACATCGGGGGCGTCGACGCAGGCGACGGCCAGCGCCTGCACCGCGACCTCGAGCAGCGCTGCGGCGGGCGAGTACCCGCGTTGCGGGCGGACGCGACCCAGGAACTGCGCGGCCCACTCGCGCGCGTCGGGGACGTCGTCGAGCGCTGCTCGCGCACGCGCGCGCAACGGACCCGAGGCGGTCGCCGCCGGGTCGTCGAGCAACCGCAGGGTGCCGACGGCGAGCGCCCGCTGGTGGGTCGCGGCGACGACACGGATGGCGTGATCGACGCAGGCGAGCGCGAGGTCGCCCGCGAACGTCGACGGCAGCCCACGGGTCCCGACGACCGACGGGACGAGGGGGGCCAGGCCCGGCCGGGCGTCGTCGGACATCACGTCGTTGACCATGCGAGCGAGCGCGGCGAGCGACGGGTCGGTGCACTCCGGCGCATCGCTCCACCGTTCGCCCGCGAGATACGACGCGAGCTCCATGAAGCAGGCGCCGCGGCGAGGGTTGCGGTGGCGACCGCGCGCCAGCATCGGCAGCAGATCGGGGGTGACGGCGGCGTCCACGGCTCCTCCTGGAGACTCGTCCTGCGCGGGGTCTCAGTCTCCCTCGCCGCACGGCCGTGCGCCAGAGCCTGATGACCTCATCCGGCGAGGTGATGACGCCGCCGACGTCCCGTGTGCGCGCCGATCGCACGCCGACAGCAAATCAGCAGTAAAGTGCCGCTGGTCGTCCTGCCGACGTCGATCGTCGCTTTTGCCACTTCTTGGAGGATGGGTGTGACCGACCTCCTGACGACGTACCGCGCGGGCGGCCCCGGTCACGACGAGATGCTCCAGTCCTCGGGGGCCACGCGGGCGGCCTGGGAGCAGATGGCGGCGCTCGCCGGGCTCGACTCGTGGGAGCAGCTGCAGCAGCGCAGCGACGACGTCGTCACCCTGCTCGAGGACCACGGCGTGCGTTACGGCGCCGACCCCAACGACGTCCCCTGGCCGCTCGACCCGCTCCCGGTCATGATCGACGAGCAGGAGTGGACCGACCTCGAGGGTCGGATCCGGCAGCGGGCCGAGCTGCTCGACGCGATCTTCACGGACCTCACCACCGAGCGTCGGCTGCTCTCCAGCGGTCTGCTGCCCGCCGAGATCGTGCTCGCGCACCCGGGCTTCCTCCGGGCCGCCGACGGCATCACGATCCCCGGGCGGCACCAGCTGTTCATGCACGCCGCCGATGTCATCCGCAACGCCGACGGCGCCTGGCTCGCGCTGTCCGACCGCACCCAGGCCCCCAGCGGGATGGGCTACGTGATGGAGGACAGGCGGGTCGTCGCGCAGGTGCTGGCGGGCCTGTACCGCCAGGCGCGCATCCGTCGGATCGGACCGTTCTTCCACGCCATGCGGCAGGGGCTGCAGGAGGTGGCGCCGGTCGGGGCGGGTGACAACCCCCGCATCGCGCTGCTGACGCCGGGTCCGTACTCCGAGACGACGTTCGACCAGGGCTACCTGTCCACCATGCTCGGCTTCCCGCTCGTGGAGGGCGAGGACCTCACCGTCTCCGACGGCCGGGTGTGGATGCGATCCCTCGACGAGCTGGAGCCGGTCGACGTGATCGTGCGTCGCGTCGACGCGGAGTTCTGCGACCCGCTCGACCTGCTCGGCTCCTCCGTGCTCGGCGTGCCCGGGCTGGTCGAGGCGGCCCGGACGGGTGCCGTCTCGATCGTCAACCCCCTCGGCAGCGGGATCCTCGAGAACCCGGCGCTGCTCACCTATCTGCCACGACTGTCCCGAGAGCTGCGCAGCGAGGAGCTCGCGCTCGGCTCGGCCGTGACGTACTGGTGCGGCGAGCGGTCGATGTGCTCGCACGTCATCGCCAACCTCGACCGCCTCGTCATCACCTCGACCCTGCCCGGCAGCGCATCGGTGCACGGGTGGGAGCTCACCACGTTCGAGCGCGCCGACCTCGCCGCCCGGATCTCGCAGACGCCGCACCAGTGGGTCGGGCAGGAACCGACGGAGGCCTCGACCACACCGACCGTGGGCGACGGTCAGCTCGACGCGTGCCCCACCGTGCTGCGCACGTTCACGGTCGCGCGCGACGAGGGCTACCAGGTGATGTCCGGCGCGCTCGCGCGGGTGACGTCGACCGACACCTCCGCCGAGGTGCTCGCGCAGTCCCCGACCGGCTCGGCCGCGAAGGACGTGTGGATCCTGTCCGCCGAGCCGCAGCCGCACGTCGAGCCGTGGGTGGTCGACGACGCCGTCGACCTCACGCCGCGCGGTCGGTGGGCCAGCTCGATCAGCCCCGGCGCCGCCGAGGACCTGTTCTGGTTCGGTCGCTACACCGAGCGCACCGAGGCGACCGTGCGCCTCGTCCGGGCGGTCGCCGACCGCTGGGAGGACTACCACCTGCTGCCGCGCTCGACCGGAGGCCGCAGCCTCGCCGTCCTCATGGCGACGGTGGAGGAGGTCGTGGGCCCGGGATCGCTGACCGAGCTCGTGCTCGACGAGAGCCGACCGGGATCGGTGGCGTTCGCCGTCGACCGCTCGACCCGGGCCGCGACCGCGGTCCGCGACCAGCTCTCCTCGGACACCTGGCTCGCCCTGTCGAGCATCGAGCGCGCGCTCAACCGCGAGCGCGCACGGCAGCGTCGCCACACGGGCGAGGACCTCGGGCTCGGCCGGGTGCTCGATCGCTGCCTCGAAGGGTTGCTGGCGCTGGCGGGGATCGGTGCGGAGTCGATGGTGCGTGACGTCGGCTGGTGGCTGATGGACGTCGGCAAGCGGATCGAGCGGGCCCAGCACCTCGTGCGGATGCTGCGCGCGACCGTGACCCAGCGCCGGTCGGCGATGGTCGACTCGATGGTGCTGGAGTCGGTCCTCATCGCTCACGAGTCCGTCATCACCTACCGTCGCCGGTCCCAGACGCACGCCCGCCTCGACACCTTCCTCGAGCTGCTGCTCCTGGACGACGCCAACCCGCGCTCGCTCGCCTACCAGCTCGAGGAGATCCGCGCCGACCTGCTCAGCCTGCCCGCGGCCGGCAGCCGCACCATGGGGCGCGACCAGCTGCTCAGCGACCTGCACGACCTCCTCGAGGAGCTCGACCCGGTCGCCGTGATCGTCGCCGACGCCGAGGGCACCCGGCCACGTCTGATCGAGCTGCTCGACTCCCTCCAGTGGCGCCTGGAGGAGCTCTCGCACGAGATCCGGCGCGCTCACTTCGTCCACCCCACGTCCAGTCAGTGGGCGGATGCGTCCGGTACGTGGTCGATCACGTTCGAGAGCGCGGGAGGCGACGCGTGACCGACCCCGCGAATGTGCGCCACTACCGGCTCACCCACCTGACCACCTACACCTACCCGGAGGAGGTCACGTCGTCCTACGGACGTGCCGTGCTGCTCCCCCGACCCGGTGGCGGTCAGCAGGTGCACGCGAGCCGGCTCACGGTCACGCCGGAGGCGTCGGAGACTCGCGAGCACCGCGACTTCCACGGCAACCTCTCGTCCTACTTCCACGTCACCGAGCCGCACACCCAGCTCGTGGTCCGCTCGTCGTCGGTGGTCTCGGTGACGCGACGGCACCCGGATCGCGCGCGTCTGCCGAACGTCCCGTGGGAGCTCGCGGCACAGGCGGCGCACAACGTGTTCTCGCCCGACCTGCGCTCGTCGGCCAGCACCGCCGGCTCGCTCGCGATCGCGGAGTCCCGGCTGGCGTCGCCGATGATCGACCTGTCCGAGCCCGTGCGCGAGTACGCCCTGCCGTCGTTCGCCCCCGGCCGCGCCGTCCCGGACGTCGTCGAGGACCTCTGCCACCGCATCTACCGCGACTTCACCTACAAGTCGGGATCGACGAACGTGCGCACCCGGCTCCCCGAGGTGCTGCAGCGTCGCACCGGCGTGTGCCAGGACTTCGCGCACCTGCTGATCGGGTGCGCACGGTCGATGGGCCTCGCGGCGCGGTACATCTCCGGCTACATCGAGACCCGCCCCCCGGCGGGCCGGCCCAAGCTCCGCGGCGTCGACGCCTCCCACGCCTGGGCGTCGGTCTGGCTCCCGGGCGGTGGCTGGCTGCACATCGACCCGACGAACGACCAGTTCATCGACAACCGCTACGTCGTCCTCGGCTGGGGCCGCGACTACCGCGACGTCTCCCCCCTGCGCGGCATCGTCTTCACCGAGGGCTCGGGCAGCACCCTGGACGTCGGCGTCGACCTCTGGCCGATCGAGGCCGACGAGCTCGAGGACCAGGCCGCCGAGGTCCGGGCCGCCACCCCCGCCACCTGACCCCGCCCCCGATCTGTCTGGCGTGGGAAGGTGGGGGGATGCCACGCGCCATCGCCACGAACACGACCGTCGACCGGGCCGGGATGGAGGAGTTCGTCCGACCGCGGCACCACGGGATCCTCGTCACCACGCGGGACGACGGCGGCCCGCAGCTCTCACCGGTGACGATGGGTCTGTCGGCCGAGGGTCAGGTGGTCGTGTCGACGTACCCGGATCGTGCGAAGGCGGTGAACCTGCGCAAGCGACCGGCGGCGTCGGTGTGCGTGCTGTCGGACGACTTCGGCGGTGCATGGGTCCAGGTGGACGGCACCGCCGAGGTGATCGACCCGCCCGACTCCGTCGAGCCGCTCGTGGAGTACTTCCGCTGCATCTCGGGCGAGCACCCCGACTGGGACGAGTACCGCGAGGCCATGCGGACGCAGCGCAAGTCGCTCATCCGCATCACGATCGAACGCTGGGGACCGATCGCGACCGGAGGCTTCCCGGCGCGCCTCGCCGACTGACGCGGCGGGGGCACCGGCCGGTCGGGGCAGTCGACCGCGGTCGTCAGTCGCGGGCCGTGAGGACGATCGGACCGTCGTGGCTGATCGCGACCGTGTGCTCGGAGTGGGCGCCGCGGACGCCGGTCTGGCTGCGGAGCGTCCAGCCGTCCGGGTCGGTGAAGATCCGGTCCGTCCCGAGCATGAACCAGGGCTCGATGGCGATCACGAGTCCGGGGCGCAGCGGCAGCCCGCGCCCGGCGCGCCCGGCGTTCGGCACGTGCGGCTCGCCGTGCATGGTGCGACCGACGCCGTGGCCGCCGAAGTCGGTGTTGACCGGCCATCCGTGCTGCTCGGCGACCGCGCCGATGGCCGCACTGATGTCGCCGATCTTGTTCCCCACCCGGGCGACCTCGATCGCGCGGTCGAGCGCCTCCTCGGTGGCCGCGATGAGCGCGAGGTCCTCCTCGCGCGGGGTGCCCACGACGACGCTGAGCGCCGAGTCCGCCACCCATCCGTCGACCGATGCCGCGAAGTCGACCGAGAGCAGGTCGCCGTCGACGAGCGTGTAGTCGTGAGGAAGCCCGTGCAGCACGGCATCGTTGACGGAGGTGCAGAGGACCTTCCCGAACGGGCTCGCCCCGAACGAGGGGTGGTAATCGATGTAGCACGACTCCGCGCCCGCTGCCCGGATCATCTCGTGGGCCAGCTCGTCGAGCTCCAGGAGGTTGACGCCGACGGCGGCCTTCTCGCGCAGCGCGGTGAGGACGGAGGCCACGAAACGGCCCGCCGGCCGCATGGCCTCGATCTCTCCCGGGGTCTTCAGCTCGATCACCCCGCAAGGGTACGGGCTGACTCCGCGTGTCGGACACGTCGCGTTCACACGGGTCGGGCACACTGGTCGAGAGCAAAGCGAAGGCCCCTCGGAGTAGGCGTCCGAGGGGCCTTGCTTCGTTCTCCGGCACTGGTGGTCGTGGATGAACCACCGGTCGCACCATCCCCGAGGGGGTGGCGTCCTGCCGAAGCAGGGCGACCGTCCGGTGAACTGGTCCGATCAGGCCGTTCGATGCTGGGCGTCATCCGCGCCCCCGGGCGTTCGGGCCGAAGCCCGCACGACCCGGCCATCGCCGGTGTCCGATCGGTGTCGTGAACGACCGTGGGACTCGGTCCGGGGACGAACCCCGTTGTCCTCGTCAACCTCGTCCCGGTCTCCCGGTGCGAGGCCCGATCACCTTGGCCGGGTGAACGCCGTCCCCCGCCCGGTGCCCTGGCTCCCCGTGCCCGGCCGGGTCTCCCCTGCCGGCTCCGGATCACTGCCCGAACCACCCGGTGGAGGGGCTCTCACCCCGCCTCCGTGATCGACTGGTCGATCTCGATGGGTCAGTTCTAGTAGCGGTGCGAGGGCCGCACAAGGGCTTGGCGGGGCCTCTTTTCCGTCCCCACGCCGCGCACAGGTGCGTCCACAGGATCACCTGGGAGAACGCCGCGCGTCCACACACCTGTGCATCAAATTTGTGGACAGAGAGGCCCGTGGCGGCGTGTGCCGGTCGGTGGCGCGACCCCCGTGGGTCCGACACGTGAACGCCGCGTGAACTGCCCACAGGTCCGGGCACAGGATGTGGAAGGTACGGCCCGACACGGCCCGCAACACACGCTCACTACCCTCGACCGTGTGACACGGCTGGTGGTGGCTGCTGCGATCGTCGACGACCTCGCGCACCCGACGCGCATGCTCTCCGCACGCCGGAGCGCCCCGAAGTCCCTCGCCGGCCGCTGGGAGTTCCCCGGTGGCAAGGTGGAGCCCGGCGAGCGAGACCTCGACGGCCTGCGGCGCGAGCTCCACGAGGAGCTCGGCGTGACCGCGACGGTCGGCGACCTCGTCCCGCCACCGGACGGCGACGACTGGCCGCTCCCCAACGGCTTCCGGATGCGTCTGTGGTTCGCGACGATCGACGGCGACCCTCGGCCGCTCCTCGATCACGACGAGCTCCGCTGGCTCGACCTGGCGGACGTCCACGCGGTCCCGTGGCTCGACGCCGACCGTCCGATCGTCGACGCCGCGCTCGCCCAGCTGCGCCTGCAGGCCTGACACGCCGCCATCCACGAACGGCCGAGCATTTCGAGACAGATTCGGCGCCGCCGTCATGTCATGACAAGATGCGCGCGTGCCCAAGATCATCGGCTCCACGCTCGCCGAGCATCGCGAACAGGTTCGCGGTCGCCTCTTCGCCGCCCTCGCACGGCTGATGAACACCACCGGGTTCGACACGCTCACGATGTCGGACATCGCGGCCGAGGCAGGGGTGGGCCGCACGTCGGTCTACAACCACTTCGCCGACAAGGAGTCCTTGCTCATCGGGTACATCGAGCACGAGACCGGGCAGTTCCTCGTCGACCTGCGCGCCGCGCTCGCCGAGGTCACCGATCCCGAGGAGCGCCTGCGCGTCTACGTCCGCCAGCAGATCTACCTCAAGCGCACCTACCACCTCGCTCCCGGTCCGGACCTGCGCTCGGTCGTCTCGCGCGAGACGCTGATGCGGCTGCGCGAGCACGTCCAGGAGGTCGAGCAGCTGCTGCGGGAGATCCTCGACGACGGCATCAAGGCGGGCCGGCTCCCCGAGCAGGACGTCGACGCCGTCGTCCCGCTCGTCCACGCGTGCCTCACCGGTCGCGAGGTGCCGCGTGAGCACGAGGCACGCGAGCGCGCCGTGGTCGCGACCGAGGACTTCGTGCTCCGCGCCGTCGGGGCGGCCTGAGCACACCGCTCGGTCCGTCGGACCCGGTGGTGGACCGGGGTGTCGTAGTGTCCCCCGCATGACGGCGAACGCACCGAGTGGGGTCCTCAGCATCGACGTCGACGGCGGGAGCCTGCCGGTGCAGGTGTGGCTCCCCGAGGGAGGGCAGGGGCCGGGCATCCTGCTGGTCCAGGAGATCTTCGGCATCTCGCCCTACATCCGGGACCGAGCCGCCGACCTCGCCGCGCTCGGCTATCTCGTCTACGTGCCCGACCTGTACTGGCGGCTCGACGAGCCGCCGCTCGACGAGAGCGCGCCCGATCTGCTCGCGCAGGCCATGGGGCGCATGCAGGCGCTGCCGTGGAACGACGCGGTGGCCGACACGGCCGCGGCGCTGCAGGCGCTCCGGGACAGCGACGCCCGCACCGGCGGGCTGGGACTGCTCGGCTTCTGCTACGGCGGCGGGGTCGCTTTCGCGGTCGCCGCTCAGCAGTCGGTCGACGCGCTCGTCTCCTACTACGGCAGCGCCCTCCCCGGACTGCTCGACCTCGCCCCCGACGTGACCGCGCCGAGCCTGCACCACTTCGGTGAGGCCGACTCCTACATCGACCTCGACACCGTGACGACGATCCGCGAGGCCGTCGACCGCGACGGCGTCGAGTTCCACACCTACCCCGGCGCCGACCACGCGTTCGACAACACCCGGCCCGAGTTCCACCATCCGGAGGCGTCCGCGCTCGCCTGGGAACGGACGGTGGCGTTCCTCGACCGGCACCTGCGCTGATGCGGCGACTGCGGTCCGCGATCGCCGTCGTCGTCGCGCTCGCACTCCTGGTCGGCGTCGCCTACCTCGGTGACCGGGGGGCGCGGTCCGCCGTCGAGGACCGGGTCGAGTCGTTGGTCCGCGAGCAGGTGCCCGAGCTCACGGGCGACGTCGAGGCCACCGTGGGCGGGCGGTTCGTGATCCCGCAGCTCGTCGCTGGCAGCCTCGACGACCTCACGATCCGGTCGCCCGAGGCCACGGTCGACGGCCTGACCTTCGTCGACGTCACCGTCACCGCGACCGGTGTGCCGATCCGGGGCGACGGCGGCGTCGACGCGGTCACGGCGACCGGCACCGCGCCCACGCACACCGTGCTGTCCGCGATCCAGCAGCGAGTCGACCTCCCCGACGGCGTGGAGATCGAGCTGCGTGACGGGGAGATCGCCGCCGTCGGCCAGATCCTCGGCGTCTCCCTGGAGGCCTACGTCGAGCCCGTGGCCGCCGGCCGGTCGATCACGTTCCACGTGTCCCGCTTCGTGCTCGGCGGCGCCACCGTCGACGCCTCGGACATCCCGATCGATCTCGACAGCCTGCTCAGTGGCGCCACCGTCGATCTCGGCATCCTTCCCGAGGGCATCGAGCTCACCTCGATCGACGTCACGCCCGACGGCGTCGCCGTCGAGCTGGGCGGCACCGACGTCAGGCTCTGACACCTCGGATCGGGTCCAGGCAACCGCTGCGCAGACCCCGTCCGTCGCCTACCGGCCTCCGCCTGTCAGCCCAGCGACTCCGGATACGTCGCCGCCTGCCCGTGGACGTGCTCGCCGAGGAAGGCGAGCACGACCTGGTACCAGACCTTGGCGTGCTGCGGCGTGAGCACCCAGTGGTTCTCGTCGGGGTAGTAGAGGAAGCGGTGCACGGTGCTGCCGTCCTCGGCGGCGGGCAGTCCCGAGGCCGAGAGCAGCTCGTACCACAGGCGTAGTCCTTCGCCGATCGGCACGCGGTAGTCCTTGTCGCCGTGGACCACGAGCATCGGCGTGGTGATGTCGGCGACGAACCGGTGCGGCGAGTTCGCGAGCGCCATCTCGGGCGTCATCTCGCGCGCCCAGTAGTAGGCGGCGTCGGTCGTGAAGCCGAAACCGTCCAGGGCCCACAGGCTGGCGTGCGTCACGATGGCGTCGAACCGGTCGGTGTGGCCGGCCACCCAGTTGGCCATGTAGCCGCCGAAGCTGCCGCCCATCGCGGCCGTCTTGGACGCGTCGATCTCGGGCAGCTGCTCGGCCGCGTCGGTGGCGGCCATGAGATCCGTGAACGGCGCCGCCCCCCACGCGCCCCATCCGCGCTGCACGAACTCCTGGCCGTACCCGGTCGAGAGCGCCGGGTCGGGGAGCAGCACCGCGTAGCCCTGCGCCACGAGCAGCCACGGGCACCACCGCCAGGACCAGGAGTTCCAGGAGCCGAGGGGGCCTCCGTGGATCCAGAGCACGAGGGGCGCCGGGCTCTGCTCCGACGCGCCCTCCGGCAGCGCCAGCCACGATCGCACCCGCACACCGTCGGCAGCCGTGGTCTCGACCTCGCGCAGCGTTCCCGGGAGCTCCGGTCTCGGGGCGGGGCCGCGCAGCGCGGTGACCTCGCCCGTCGCGAGATCGATCCGCACCGCCTCCGCGGGGAACGCGTACGACGCGCGGAGCGCGTAGGCGTTTGCGCCGTCGGGCGCGACGACGACGTCGGTGTAGGCCGCGTCGTCGGTCGTCAGGGGAACCGGGTCCGAACCATCCAGGGCGACACGGAAGATCGGCGCGCGGCCGTCGTCGTCGGCGACGACGAGCAGGCCGCTGCCGTCGCGCAGCCAGACGAGCCCACCCGGCCACCGGTCCCACCCGGACGCCAGCTGCCGCTGGTCGCTGCCGTCGATGGCGGCCACCCAGAGCGTGACCTCCGGGGCGCGATCCGGGGTGCTGAGGCTCTCGCGGACGTACGCGACAGTGGTGCCGTCGGGGCTGATCCGGGCGCCTCCGACATCGGCGCCGGGGTCGTCGACGATGCGACGTCGCTCGCCCGAGCCGACGTCGATCGTGTCGAGGACGCTGCGGATGGCGCCGCGACCCACGGGGATGTTCACGCTCGTGACGACGGTGGTCCCGTCGCTGCTCAGGTCGTGCCCGGTCTCGACCAGCCCGGCGCCGACGTCCGGGGTCAGATCGCGGAGGTCGAGCGGGTCGTCGTGCGACACGTCGGCGTCGTCGTCCTGCTCGACGGCACGATCGGCCGCGTCGACGACGGCGGGGGTCAGCGAGCCGGCGAAGATGCGTGGGGCGTCGGGGCCGAGGTCGTGGTCCCAGTACCGGATCGGGTAGCCGGTGTGCAGGATCGCGTTGATCTTGTTGTCGCTGCGCAGGTCGCGCAGACGCTGCTCGTCCTCGGTGTCCGTCGAGGACGGCAGCGTGCCGGCGGAGACGACGACGGTGTCGGCGTCGCGCGCCACCCGCACCGAGGCGATCCCGCCGGGGCGCTCGGCGAGCAGGCGGGCCTCCCCACCGCTCGGCAGCATCCACAGGGCCGGCTTCGCCTTGTCCTCCCCGGTCTCGCCGTGCGCACGCCTCGCGACGAACAGCAGGTCGCCGGCCGGGGTGAACGCCGCCTGGCTCTCCCCCTTGGCGCCCCGCGTGAGACGACGCGCCGGCGCCCGTCCCGCCGGATCGATCTCCCACAGCGCCGTGACGTACGCGGTCTGCTTGGCATCGAGGTTGCTGACCCCCGTGACCAGGCGGCTGCCGTCGGGCGAGAGCGCCAGCGACGAGAGCCTCGGCAGGGCGACATAGGCATCGAGGTCGTGGAACGGGGTGGCAGGAGTCGTGACGGCATCGTCGGTCATGGCTCGTTCCTATCATCCGGCCCCCGCGTCGTGGCACCCCCGAGATGCCTCTGGCCACCGGACTACAGATGTCGTATCATCGGACCGGCGACGCGCTCCTTCCTGTCGTCACCGCCCGGGATCCTCCGGCGCACGCGTGACCACACACCCGACTGTGGACATGAGAAGGACGACGACCATGACCGATCTTGCGTTCGTGACCGAGTACGACGACGACCTCGACCTCGCACCCGAGGTGCTGTGCTCGCTCCTGCGCCGGCGATCGTTGCGAGCCTCCGACGGCCTCCAGGACCTCGAGGAGGAGACGGCGAGACGCCGCGCCCGCGCCGACGAGCTGCACTTCGCCTGGCTCTGAGGGTCAGGCGCGGTCGAGCGGCTCCGACCGGTCGCGGTCGGCAAGATCGGCGAGCATCGCGTTGTACGCCGCCAGCTCGGCGTCGCCGTCCCGATCGGCGGCGCGGTCGGACCGCTTCGCGAGCCTCGCGTCGTCGCGACTCCACCGGATCGCCAGCATGACGGCGACGGCGACGGCCGGGATCTCGCCGATGCCCCAGGCGATCTCGCCGGCCTCGTGCTGGTCGGCCAGCGCGTCGACGCCCCACGGCAGCCCGAGCGCGCCGTAGTAGTCGGCGGCCAGCAGCTCGCTCATGCTCATGACGCCGATGCCGAAGAACGCATGGGCGGCCATGGTCGCGAACAGGATGACCAGCCGCATCGGGTAGCCGGGGCGACTCGGCCCCGGGTCGACGCCGACGAGACCGTTGATGAACAGATAGCCCGTCAGCGTGAAGTGCACGATCATCAGGACGTGCCCGAGATGGGTGGTCGCCGCCAGGTAGAGCAACGGCGTGAAGTAGAAGACCACCATGGTCCCGACGAACAGGCCGGCCGCGACGACCGGCATCGAGACCGTGCGCGCGAACCGCGACGACACCATCCCGAGCAGCCACTCCCGGGGGCCGCGCGAGCCGTCGGAGCGGACGGGCAGCGCACGCAGCGCCAGCGTCACCGGAGCACCAGCCACGAGCAGGATCGGCACCACCATCACGTAGGCCATGTGCGCCGCCATGTGCGCGCTGAGCAGCACGTGCCCGTAGACCGCAGGCGCCCCCAGCACGAGATAGGCGAACACGGCGCTGCCGGCGAGCCACGCGACGAGACGGCCGACCGGCCAGCTGTCGCCACGGCGTCGGAGCCGGAGCACCCACCCGGTGTACACGACGGCCATCGCCGCGGCGACGAACCCGAAGAAGAGGTCGGGGTAGAACGACGTGAGCAGGGCCTCGACGCCGGGCGGCGACGGTGCAGGCCGGCCCGAGACGATCTCGGTCGGGGTGAGCACGGACAGCGGCTCCTGGGCGACCGGCGGTGCGCTGGCGCTCAGGGCCACCCCCAGGCCGCTCGCCAGGCCGATCAGCGCCACCTCGGCAGCGATCAGTCGCCAGAACAGCCGGGCACGGCCGGCACCGATGCCGGCGATGGTGCGACGGCGGTGCCACCACCCCGCGAGGCCCAGCGCGAGCAGCAGCACGATCTTGAGGAGCAGCACACCCCCGTAGCGGGTGCCGAGGGCCGACGGCGACCCGAGCCGGATCCATGCGCTCGCCAGGCCCGACACCGCCACGATCGCGAAGCACCAGCCGGCGACGGCCGAGAACCTCGCGGCGACGTCCGCGGCCGCGCCACGCAGCCGCGTCGCGACGCCGGCGAGCACGAGCAGGCCCCCGGTCCAGACCGCCGCCCCCAGCACGTGGCCGAGCTGGGCGCTCATCGCGAGGTCGTGGTTGCTCGATCCCGCCGCGTGACCGGCGGCCGCGGCAGGGAGCAGCGTCGCCACGGCCAGCACCAGCGCGAGCAGCGACGACCGAGGACCGCTGACCGCGACGCAGGCGAGCCCGAGCGCGGCCGCCAGCACGAGCGTCACCAGCGCACCCCGGCCCGCGGAGATCTCGGTGACGTAGTACCCGAGCTCGGCGCCGAAGCCGTCGCCGCCGAGCGGGCGACCTGCGACCACCGCGTAACCGAGCACGAGGTCGGCCGCCGCGAGGACCGCCCAGGCCGGCCCACCCGCCGCGACCGCCGCGCGGGCGAGCCGCCGCGGACCCGGGCGCGCACCGCCGTCGGGCGGGAGAACGAAGGTCAGCAGGACCAGTCCGCCGAGCACGACCGACTGCGCCAGCTGCACGAGCACCGCGACCACCGGCACGACCCACCGGACGAACGAGCCGGGGTCGCCGACGAGCGTCGGGGCGCTCGCACCCGTGAACGCCGACGCGGCCAGCGCACCGATCACCGCGACCAGGACGGCGGCCGCCACCCACCGCCGGACGCGACCCGGCGCGGCCACGGGCTGCGCGCTGGGCTCGGCTGAGGTCACCGCGGCAGGGTAGCCGCCGGGCCTGATGGGCACCGCTGCCCGGGGCCGGGGCGCGGGGGCCACAAGGCTGGTGCGGCATAATCGCCGGGTCCACGAGGCTCCGCCGACGCTCATCGCACGCCTGCGCCGCACGTCCGCGACCCCGAGCACACCGACCCCGAGCACACCGACCGACCGAGCACACGAGTGGGAGCTCATGTCCACCACCTCCTCGCCCATGGCGCCCCAGACGTCGCCGATCTCCTATGACGACTCCCGGCGCGCCACGGAGCTGCTCGCGCAGGTCTCGCGGGTGTTCGACCAGCGGATCGTCGGCCAGCAGGGCCTCCGGACGGCGCTCGTCAGCTCGCTGCTCGCCGGTGGGCACGTGCTGCTCGAGTCCGTTCCCGGGCTCGCGAAGACCACGGCGGCCCAGACGCTCGCCTCCGCCGTCGGCGGCTCGTTCCACCGCATCCAGTGCACGCCGGACCTGATGCCGAACGACATCGTCGGCACCCAGATCTACAACCAGGCCACGGGTGAGTTCAGCACCCAGCTCGGCCCGGTCCACGCGAACCTCGTGCTCCTCGACGAGATCAACCGCTCCTCGGCGAAGACGCAGTCGGCGATGCTCGAGGCGATGCAGGAGAAGCAGACCTCGATCGGCGGCGAGATGTACCCGCTGCCCAAGCCGTTCATGGTGCTCGCCACGCAGAACCCCATCGAGGAGGAGGGCACCTACGTGCTGCCCGAGGCCCAGATGGACCGGTTCCTCATGAAGGAGGTGCTCACCTACCCGGCCCCGGACGAGGAGGTGGACATCCTCGAGCGCATCAACAACGGGTCGATGACGGCACCGCTCACGGTCGCCCCGATCTCGCTGTCCGACGTCGAGTTCCTGCAGCAGCTCGTGCAGAAGGTCTACGTCGACACCTCGATCAAGCAGTACATCGTCGCCATCATCAACACCTCGCGCGGCGGTGGCCCGCGACCGCTGCCGAACCTGTCGCAGCACGTGCGTGTCGGCGCCTCCCCTCGTGGTGGCATCGCGCTCATGCGGATCGCGCAGGCGCTCGCGGTCCAGTCGGGCCGCGCGTACGTGGTGCCCGACGACGTCAAGGCGCTGCGGCACTCCGTGCTGCGCCACCGCATCGTGCGCACCTACGACGCGCTCGCCAACAACGTGGCGCCCGAGGCGCTGGTCGACGCCGTGTTCGCGGCCGTCCCCAGTCCCTGACGCAGCCGCTCACCGCCGTCCACGCACCGATCCAGGAAGGAGCAGCCGTGGCATCGTCGACGTCCCGCCTCGCCAAGGTCCGCGCGCGCCTGGACCTGCCCACGGTGCGCCGCGCGTCCGGGCTGCTCGAGGGCCGGCACCGCTCGATCTACTCCGGTCACGGCCAGGACTTCGACGAGATGGCGCTCTACCAGGTGGGCGACGACGTCTCCGACATCGACTGGAAGGCGACGGCCTCGACCGGCGTGCCGGTGATCCGCCGCTTCGTGCGGGACTCCAACCTCGCGATGGTGCTGGCCGTCGACACCGGCCGCAACATGGCGGCGACCGCGCCCGACGGCAGCCGCAAGGCCGATCTCGCCCTCTTCGCGGCCGAGGTGATCTGCTACCTCGCCCGCAACCGCGGCGACACGGTCGCGCTGGTGGCCGGCGACGACGAGCGGATCGTGCAGGTCCCCGCCCGCGGTGGCACCGCGCACATGGAGGCGATGCTGCGCCGGATCGAGGCGATGTTCGAGCTGACCGCGCCGCCGAGCGATCTCAACCGCGTCTTCGACCGCATCCTCACGTGGTTCACGCGACGCTCGCTCGTCGTCGTCATCACCGACGAGGCGCGCCCTGAGCCGGCGCACGAGCTCGCGCTCAAGCGGCTGCGCACCCGCCACGAGGTGATGGTCATCCAGATCGGCGACCGGCTGCCCACCGACGACCCCCGCGAGGTGATCGACGACGTCGACGGCCACCTCGAGATCCCCGAGTTCCTCCGCTCACGCAAGGACCTCGTGGACGAGGCCACCGAGTACGCGACCCGACGCCGTCAGGACGCCGCGGCGCTGCTGCGCCGTCGGGGCGTCGAGTCGGTCACGGCGAGCAGCGACGACCAGCTCGTCGACGCCCTCATCGACATCCTGCGGAGGCAGAAGCGTGTCCGCGGCTGAGACGACGGTGGGACTGGTGCCCGCCGGGCTCGTGCAGGCCGCCGAGGTCCACGACCCGGTGGCCCCGGCGTCGTACGCCGCCTGGGTGCTCATCGTCGGCCTGGCGCTGGGCGCGCTGATCGCGGGCTGGCTGTGGTGGGTGTTCTGGTACACCCGCAAGCGCCCCTTCGAGGACAAGGGCGGCCGCGGCGACCGGTACGCGAGCCTGCGCACCCGCACGATCGCGAGCATCGCGCAGGCCGAGGCGCGGTTCCGTGAGGGCGAGACCGACCTGCGCACCCTGCACCTGGACCTCAACCACATCATGCGCGAGTTCGCCAACGGCCGGCTGCGGATGGACACGAGCTCGCTCACCGTCGCCGAGATCGCCAAGATCGAGGGCACCGACCGGCTCACCACCCTGCTCGCCGACTACGAGGAGCCCGCCTTCGCGATCGACTCCGACGCCGAGGCGCTCGCCGCCACGACCAGTGCGAGGGCGGTGGTCGAGCAGTGGTGAACCACTACATGCACGGCTGGGCGCTGTGGGCGGTCATCGGCGCCGTCGTGGTGCTCGGGATCGTCGGCTGGTTCGCGCGCCGACCCCGCACACGTCCGCGCGACGTCACCTGGGTGGCCAACGCCTCCTACCTGCCGACGTTGCCCTCGTTCCGGTCCCGCCTGACGCGGTACAAGCTGCTGATCTCGGTCGTGGCCGTGATCCTGCTGGGCACCACGGTCGCCGCCGGCCTGCTAGCCTCGCGCCCGGTCGACCGGCAGGTGCGCTCCGACGAGCTCGCGACCCGTGACATCGTGCTGTGCCTCGACGTGTCCGGGTCGATGCTCGAGTTCGACACGCAGGTCGTCGAGCGGTTCCTCGAGCTGCTGCCATCGTTCCAGGGCGAGCGGATCGCGCTCTCGATCTGGAACTCGACCTCGCGCACGGTGTTCCCGCTCACGGACGACTACGCGCTCGTCGAGGAGGAGCTCACGTACGCGGCCGAGGTGCTCGACTTCGACGTCGACTCGATCACGGACTACTCGTTCGACCCCGAGCACTACGACCGCCTCATCAAGTACCTCAACGGCACCGTCGGCATGGGTCAGAACGAGTCCTCGCTCATCGGCGACGGCCTCGCCACCTGCGCCCTCATGTTCGACGAGGCCGACACCGAACGATCGCGGTCGATCATCCTCGCGACCGACAACCAGGTGCTGGGCAACCCCGTCTACACGCTCGGGGAGGCGGGCGACCTCGTCGCCGAGAAGGGCATCTCGCTATTCGGCATCTACGCGGGCGAGGTGACGTCGTCGTCGGAGGCCGAGGAGAAGGAGTACCGCGACGTCGTCGAGGAGCACGACGGGCTGTTCTTCAGCGCCGAGGACCCAGATCTCGTGTCGCAGGTGGTCGATCAGATCGCCGCGCAGCAGGCGGTCGACCTCGATGCCGACACCGAGGTCGTGATCACGGACAGACCGGAGAAGTTCTTCTCCTGGTTGGTGGTCGCGATCGGGGTCTACGTGCTGGCGATCTGGAGACTCCGAGCATGAGCGGGGTGCTCCGATGACGCTGAGGTTCCTGTGGCCGTGGTGGGCGCTCGCGCTCGTCTTCGTGCCCTTGCTGGCGCTGTGCGTGTGGCGGTGGCGCGACTCGCGCGGCGAGCGGCGCGTCGACTGGATCCGTCGGACGGCGATGGTGCTGTGCGTCGCCATCATCGGGTTGTGCCCGGCGATCCCGCGGACGACGGACGACACCCTGGTCTCGAACGCGGAGATCTACTTCGTCGTCGACCGCACGGGGTCGATGGCGGCCGAGGACTACGACGGCGAGCAGTCCCGGCTGACCGGTGTCACCAACGACATGATCGCGCTGACCGATGCCCTGCCGGGGTCGCGGTACGCGATCATCGCCTTCGACTCGCAGAGCACGCGTCAGCTGCCGCTGACGACCGACGCCCGGGCCGTGAAGTCGTGGGCGCAGACCGTGCGTCAGGAGATCACGGCGTACTCGGCGGGGTCGTCGGTGGACCGGCCGTTGGCGGAGCTCACCGAGACCCTGGAGGCGGCGGCCGAGCGGAACCCGTCCAACATCCGTCTCGTGTTCTTCCTCTCGGACGGCGAGAACACCAACGGCTCGGGGTCGGACACCTCCGACGGCATCGCCTCGTTCGCCGATCTCGCACCGCTCGTCGACGGCGGCGCGGTGCTCGGCTACGGCACGGCCGAGGGTGGTCGGATGCGCAGCTACGACGGCACCAGCGACTCCGGGTACGGGTCGCAGGCCCCGTACATCACCGACGACACCGGCGCGGACGCCGTCTCGCGGATCGACGAGACCACCTTGCGCACGATCGCCGACCAGCTCGGCATCGCCTACGAGCACCGGATCGCACCGACCGATGTCACCCCGCTGGTGGCCGACATCGATCTCGAGGCGATCTCGTCCGACGGACGACGCGACCTCACGACATATACCGATGTGTACTGGCCCGCGGCCGCGGTGCTCGCGCTGCTGCTGGCGTGGGAGGCGTGGAACCTGACCCGCGAGGTCCCGAAGCGAAGGAAGGACAGCGACATCGAGCGGCGCGACCAGCTGCGCGCCTCGAGCGACTCGCTGGCCGGAAGGGGACGCTGATGGCGACCGACCTGCTGCCACCTCCGGGAGAGTTCAAGACCACCGAGGAGATCCGCGACGCCAAGTACGCGGACGAGCTGGCCGCGAAGCGGAAGCGGCTGCTGCTGTGGTCCGCCCCGCTGATGCTCATCGCGCTGGTCGTGGCGATCAAGCTGCTCTCCGCCGTCGCGGTCAACATGGCGGGTCAGTCCGCGTACCAGAACGCCAACCACCAGACGGCGGCCGACAGGTTCGGCCTGCTCGCCGACTACGCCAACGTGATCGAGCCCTGGAAGGCGCACTTCAACGAGGGCACCGCGATCTACGCGGGCGGCGACTTCTTCAACGCCTCGACGAACCTCGAGGTCGCGCTCGACCTGGTGCCGAAGGCGCCGCAGGGCGAGCCGCCGGGCCCGGAGGAGTGCGACGTGCGCACCAACCTCTCGCTCGCGTACGAGGGTCTGGGCGACGAGGCGATGCTCGCCAGCGACTTCGCGATGGCGACCAACTACTACGACCAGGCCCAGGAGACGCTGTCCAACTGCGGCGAGAGCGGTGGCAGCGGCGGCGAGGAGGCCCAGGAGGCCGAGGAGCGCCAGGAGCAGAGCCAGTCGGACGCGCAGGAGCAGCAGGAGCAGCAGGAGCAGGAGCAGCAGGAGGGCGAGGGCGGCGAGGGGTCGACCGATCAGCCCACCGACGGCGAGAGCCAGTCCGGCGATCCCACGGACGGCGAGAGCCAGTCCGGTGACCCCACGGACGGCGAGAGCTCCAGCGGCGACAGCTCGCAGGACCCGAGCGACAGCGAGAGCGGCTCGGGCGGGGAGAGCGCGAGCGAGACCCCGAGCGAGTCCGTCGACCCTCAGCAGGAGGAGCTCGAGTCCCGCAACCAGGACGCCCAGCAGTCCGCCGACGCCGAGGAGCAGGCCTCCGGCGGTGGCGACGGGTCCGGGCAGAACTGGTAGCGCCCCGCCCTCACACCGGTCCGGCACCGGGCTGAGAGACGACGGCGGGCGGCCGGCTGCTGGCGACACCCACCCTCCCCCGGCCGAGATCGCACTTCTTGGTTCGAGATCGCACCGTGCACGGTGCGATCTCGAACCAAGAAGTGCGATCTCGGCCGGGGGAGGGTGGGTGTCGCCAGCAGCCGGCCGCCCGCCGTCGTCTCTCAGCCCGGTGCCGGACCGGTGTGAGGGCGGGGCGCTACCAGTTCTGCCCGGACCCGTCGCCACCGCCGGAGGCCTGCTCCTCGGCGTCGGCGGACTGCTGGGCGTCCTGGTTGCGGGACTCGAGCTCCTCCTGCTGAGGGTCGACGGACTCGCTCGGGGTCTCGCTCGCGCTCTCCCCGCCCGAGCCGCTCTCGCTGTCGCTCGGGTCCTGCGAGCTGTCGCCGCTGGAGCTCTCGCCGTCCGTGGGGTCACCGGACTGGCTCTCGCCGTCCGTGGGATCGCCGGACTGGCTCTCGCCGTCGGTGGGCTGATCGGTCGACCCCTCGCCGCCCTCGCCCTCCTGCTGCTCCTGCTCCTGCTGCTCCTGCTGCTCCTGCGCGTCCGACTGGCTCTGCTCCTGGCGCTCCTCGGCCTCCTGGGCCTCCTCGCCGCCGCTGCCACCGCTCTCGCCGCAGTTGGACAGCGTCTCCTGGGCCTGGTCGTAGTAGTTGGTCGCCATCGCGAAGTCGCTGGCGAGCATCGCCTCGTCGCCCAGACCCTCGTACGCGAGCGAGAGGTTGGTGCGCACGTCGCACTCCTCCGGGCCCGGCGGCTCGCCCTGCGGCGCCTTCGGCACCAGGTCGAGCGCGACCTCGAGGTTCGTCGAGGCGTTGAAGAAGTCGCCGCCCGCGTAGATCGCGGTGCCCTCGTTGAAGTGCGCCTTCCAGGGCTCGATCACGTTGGCGTAGTCGGCGAGCAGGCCGAACCTGTCGGCCGCCGTCTGGTGGTTGGCGTTCTGGTACGCGGACTGACCCGCCATGTTGACCGCGACGGCGGAGAGCAGCTTGATCGCCACGACCAGCGCGATGAGCATCAGCGGGGCGGACCACAGCAGCAGCCGCTTCCGCTTCGCGGCCAGCTCGTCCGCGTACTTGGCGTCGCGGATCTCCTCGGTGGTCTTGAACTCTCCCGGAGGTGGCAGCAGGTCGGTCGCCATCAGCGTCCCCTTCCGGCCAGCGAGTCGCTCGAGGCGCGCAGCTGGTCGCGCCGCTCGATGTCGCTGTCCTTCCTTCGCTTCGGGACCTCGCGGGTCAGGTTCCACGCCTCCCACGCCAGCAGCAGCGCGAGCACCGCGGCCGCGGGCCAGTACACATCGGTATATGTCGTGAGGTCGCGTCGTCCGTCGGACGAGATCGCCTCGAGATCGATGTCGGCCACCAGCGGGGTGACATCGGTCGGTGCGATCCGGTGCTCGTAGGCGATGCCGAGCTGGTCGGCGATCGTGCGCAAGGTGGTCTCGTCGATCCGCGAGACGGCGTCCGCGCCGGTGTCGTCGGTGATGTACGGGGCCTGCGACCCGTACCCGGAGTCGCTGGTGCCGTCGTAGCTGCGCATCCGACCACCCTCGGCCGTGCCGTAGCCGAGCACCGCGCCGCCGTCGACGAGCGGTGCGAGATCGGCGAACGAGGCGATGCCGTCGGAGGTGTCCGACCCCGAGCCGTTGGTGTTCTCGCCGTCCGAGAGGAAGAACACGAGACGGATGTTGGACGGGTTCCGCTCGGCCGCCGCCTCCAGGGTCTCGGTGAGCTCCGCCAACGGCCGGTCCACCGACGACCCCGCCGAGTACGCCGTGATCTCCTGACGCACGGTCTGCGCCCACGACTTCACGGCCCGGGCGTCGGTCGTCAGCGGCAGCTGACGCGTGCTCTGCGAGTCGAAGGCGATGATCGCGTACCGCGACCCCGGCAGGGCATCGGTCAGCGCGATCATGTCGTTGGTGACACCGGTCAGCCGGGACTGCTCGCCGTCGTAGTCCTCGGCCGCCATCGACCCCGTGCGGTCGACGACGAAGTAGATCTCCGCGTTCGAGACCAGGGTGTCGTCCGTCGTCCGCGGGATCGCCGGGCACAACCCGATGATGGCGACGCACAGCACCATCGCCGTCCGACGGATCCAGTCGACGCGCCGCTCGCCGCGCGAGTCGCGCCACCGCCACACGCACAGCGCCAGCAAGGGCACGAAGACGAGCGCGAGCGCCCACCACGGCCACAGGAACCTCAGCGTCATCGGAGCACCCCGCTCATGCTCGGAGTCTCCAGATCGCCAGCACGTAGACCCCGATCGCGACCACCAACCAGGAGAAGAACTTCTCCGGTCTGTCCGTGATCACGACCTCGGTGTCGGCATCGAGGTCGACCGCCTGCTGCGCGGCGATCTGATCGACCACCTGCGACACGAGATCTGGGTCCTCGGCGCTGAAGAACAGCCCGTCGTGCTCCTCGACGACGTCGCGGTACTCCTTCTCCTCGGCCTCCGACGACGACGTCACCTCGCCCGCGTAGATGCCGAATAGCGAGATGCCCTTCTCGGCGACGAGGTCGCCCGCCTCCCCGAGCGTGTAGACGGGGTTGCCCAGCACCTGGTTGTCGGTCGCGAGGATGATCGACCGCGATCGTTCGGTGTCGGCCTCGTCGAACATGAGGGCGCAGGTGGCGAGGCCGTCGCCGATGAGCGAGGACTCGTTCTGACCCATGCCGACGGTGCCGTTGAGGTACTTGATGAGGCGGTCGTAGTGCTCGGGGTCGAACGAGTAGTCCGTGATCGAGTCGACGTCGAAGTCGAGCACCTCGGCCGCGTACGTGAGCTCCTCCTCGACGAGCGCGTAGTCGTCCGTGAGCGGGAACACCGTGCGCGAGGTCGAGTTCCAGATCGAGAGCGCGATCCGCTCGCCCTGGAACGATGGCAGCAGCTCGAGGAACCGCTCGACGACCTGCGTGTCGAACTCGAGCATCGACCCGGACACGTCGAGGCACAGCACGATGTCACGGGTCGCGAGCTCGTCGGAGCGCACCTGCCGGTCGACCGGGCGCGAGGCTAGCAGGCCGGCGGCGACCGTGGTGCCCAGCAGGATCACGGCCACGACCGAGATCAGCAGCTTGTACCGCGTCAGGCGGGACCGGAACGAGGGCAACGTCGGCAGGTAGGAGGCGTTGGCCACCCAGGTGACGTCGCGCGGACGTGTGCGGGGTCGGCGCGCGAACCAGCCGACGATCCCGAGCACCACGACGGCGCCGATGACCGCCCACAGCGCCCAGCCGTGCATGTAGTGGTTCACCACTGCTCGACCACCGCCCTCGCACTGGTCGTGGCGGCGAGCGCCTCGGCGTCGGAGTCGATCGCGAAGGCGGGCTCCTCGTAGTCGGCGAGCAGGGTGGTGAGCCGGTCGGTGCCCTCGATCTTGGCGATCTCGGCGACGGTGAGCGAGCTCGTGTCCATCCGCAGCCGGCCGTTGGCGAACTCGCGCATGATGTGGTTGAGGTCCAGGTGCAGGGTGCGCAGGTCGGTCTCGCCCTCACGGAACCGCGCCTCGGCCTGCGCGATGCTCGCGATCGTGCGGGTGCGCAGGCTCGCGTACCGGTCGCCGCGGCCGCCCTTGTCCTCGAAGGGGCGCTTGCGGGTGTACCAGAACACCCACCACAGCCAGCCCGCGATCAGCGCGCCCAGCGCCAGGCCGACGATGAGCACCCAGGCGGCGTACGACGCCGGGGCCACCGGGTCGTGGACCTCGGCGGCCTGCACGAGCCCGGCGGGCACCAGTCCCACCGTCGTCTCAGCCGCGGACACGCTTCTGCCTCCGCAGGATGTCGATGAGGGCGTCGACGAGCTGGTCGTCGCTGCTCGCCGTGACCGACTCGACGCCCCGACGGCGCAGCAGCGCCGCGGCGTCCTGACGGCGTCGGGTCGCGTACTCGGTGGCCTCGTCCACGAGGTCCTTGCGTGAGCGGAGGAACTCGGGGATCTCGAGGTGGCCGTCGACGTCGTCGATCACCTCGCGGGGGTCGTCGGTGGGCAGCCGGTCGCCGATCTGGATGACCATCACCTCGTGGCGGGTGCGCAGCCGCTTGAGCGCGAGCTCGTGCGCCGGCTCAGGGCGCGCCTCGTCGGTGATGACGACGACGAGCGAGCGTCGCGTGAACCACGTGAGGATGCGGTCGAAGACGCGGTTGAGATCGCTCGGCGGCGCGGTCAGCTCGAACATCGCCTCGATCCGGCGCAGCATCGCCTCCATGTGCGCGGTGCCACCGCGGGCGGGGACCTGCACGATCCGCTCGTCGTCGCCGGCCACCAGCGCGACCGTGTCGCCGCGGTTGCGGGCGAGGTAGCAGATCACCTCGGCCGCGAAGAGGGCGAGATCGGCCTTGCGGCTGCCGTCGGGCGCGGTCGCCGCCATGTTGCGGCCGGTGTCGACGGCCAGCACCATCGCGAGGTTGGAGTCCCGCACGAAGCGGCGGATCACCGGCACGCCGGTCGAGGCCGTCGCCTTCCAGTCGATGTCGGAGACGTCGTCGCCCACCTGGTAGAGCGCCATCTCGTCGAAGTCCTGGCCGTGACCGGAGTAGATCGAGCGGTGCCGGCCCTCGAGCAGCCCGGACGCGCGGCGCACCGTGGGCAGGTCCAGGCGCGCGCGGACCTTGGCGAGGCGGGACGTCGACGATGCCACGGCTGCTCCTTCCTGGATCGGTGCGTGGACGGCGGTGAGCGGCTGCGTCAGGGACTGGGGACGGCCGCGAACACGGCGTCGACCAGCGCCTCGGGCGCCACGTTGTTGGCGAGCGCGTCGTAGGTGCGCACGATGCGGTGGCGCAGCACGGAGTGCCGCAGCGCCTTGACGTCGTCGGGCACCACGTACGCGCGGCCCGACTGGACCGCGAGCGCCTGCGCGATCCGCATGAGCGCGATGCCACCACGAGGGGAGGCGCCGACACGCACGTGCTGCGACAGGTTCGGCAGCGGTCGCGGGCCACCGCCGCGCGAGGTGTTGATGATGGCGACGATGTACTGCTTGATCGAGGTGTCGACGTAGACCTTCTGCACGAGCTGCTGCAGGAACTCGACGTCGGACAGCGAGATCGGGGCGACCGTGAGCGGTGCCGTCATCGACCCGTTGTTGATGCGCTCGAGGATGTCCACCTCCTCGTCCGGGGCCGGGTAGGTGAGCACCTCCTTCATGAGGAACCGGTCCATCTGGGCCTCGGGCAGCACGTAGGTGCCCTCCTCCTCGATGGGGTTCTGCGTGGCGAGCACCATGAACGGCTTGGGCAGCGGGTACATCTCGCCGCCGATCGAGGTCTGCTTCTCCTGCATCGCCTCGAGCATCGCCGACTGCGTCTTCGCCGAGGAGCGGTTGATCTCGTCGAGGAGCACGAGGTTCGCGTGGACCGGGCCGAGCTGGGTGCTGAACTCACCCGTGGCCTGGTTGTAGATCTGGGTGCCGACGATGTCGTTCGGCATCAGGTCCGGCGTGCACTGGATGCGGTGGAACGAGCCGCCGACGGCGGAGGCGAGCGTCTGGGCCGCCGTGGTCTTCGCGAGCCCGGGAACGGACTCGAGCAGCACGTGCCCACCGGCGAGCAGCGAGCTGACGAGCGCCGTCCGGAGGCCCTGCTGGCCGACGATCCGCTGGTCGAACACCCGCGAGACCTGCGCGAGCAGCTCCGTGGCGCGCCGGGAGTCGTCATAGGAGATCGGCGACGTCTGGGGCGCCATGGGCGAGGAGGTGGTGGACATGAGCTCCCACTCGTGTGCTCGGTCGGTCGGTGTGCTCGGGGTCGGTGTGCTCGGGGTCGCGGACGTGCGGCGCAGGCGTGCGATGAGCGTCGGCGGAGCCTCGTGGACCCGGCGATTATGCCGCACCAGCCTTGTGGCCCCCGCGCCCCGGCCCCGGGCAGCGGTGCCCATCAGGCCCGGCGGCTACCCTGCCGCGGTGACCTCAGCCGAGCCCAGCGCGCAGCCCGTGGCCGCGCCGGGTCGCGTCCGGCGGTGGGTGGCGGCCGCCGTCCTGGTCGCGGTGATCGGTGCGCTGGCCGCGTCGGCGTTCACGGGTGCGAGCGCCCCGACGCTCGTCGGCGACCCCGGCTCGTTCGTCCGGTGGGTCGTGCCGGTGGTCGCGGTGCTCGTGCAGCTGGCGCAGTCGGTCGTGCTCGGCGGACTGGTCCTGCTGACCTTCGTTCTCCCGCCCGACGGCGGTGCGCGCCCGGGTCCGCGGCGGCTCGCCCGCGCGGCGGTCGCGGCGGGTGGGCCGGCCTGGGCGGTCCTCGCGGCGGCCGACCTCGTGCTCGGTTACGCGGTGGTCGCAGGTCGCCCGCTCGGCGGCGACGGCTTCGGCGCCGAGCTCGGGTACTACGTCACCGAGATCTCCGCGGGCCGGGGTGCGCTGGTGACGCTCGTGCTGGCGGCCGCGCTCGGGCTCGCCTGCGTCGCGGTCAGCGGTCCTCGGTCGTCGCTGCTCGCGCTGGTGCTGGCCGTGGCGACGCTGCTCCCTGCCGCGGCCGCCGGTCACGCGGCGGGATCGAGCAACCACGACCTCGCGATGAGCGCCCAGCTCGGCCACGTGCTGGGGGCGGCGGTCTGGACCGGGGGCCTGCTCGTGCTCGCCGGCGTCGCGACGCGGCTGCGTGGCGCGGCCGCGGACGTCGCCGCGAGGTTCTCGGCCGTCGCCGGCTGGTGCTTCGCGATCGTGGCGGTGTCGGGCCTGGCGAGCGCATGGATCCGGCTCGGGTCGCCGTCGGCCCTCGGCACCCGCTACGGGGGTGTGCTGCTCCTCAAGATCGTGCTGCTGCTCGCGCTGGGCCTCGCGGGGTGGTGGCACCGCCGTCGCACCATCGCCGGCATCGGTGCCGGCCGTGCCCGGCTGTTCTGGCGACTGATCGCTGCCGAGGTGGCGCTGATCGGCCTGGCGAGCGGCCTGGGGGTGGCCCTGAGCGCCAGCGCACCGCCGGTCGCCCAGGAGCCGCTGTCCGTGCTCACCCCGACCGAGATCGTCTCGGGCCGGCCTGCACCGTCGCCGCCCGGCGTCGAGGCCCTGCTCACGTCGTTCTACCCCGACCTCTTCTTCGGGTTCGTCGCCGCGGCGATGGCCGTCGTGTACACCGGGTGGGTGCTCCGGCTCCGACGCCGTGGCGACAGCTGGCCGGTCGGCCGTCTCGTCGCGTGGCTCGCCGGCAGCGCCGTGTTCGCCTATCTCGTGCTGGGGGCGCCTGCGGTCTACGGGCACGTGCTGCTCAGCGCGCACATGGCGGCGCACATGGCCTACGTGATGGTGGTGCCGATCCTGCTCGTGGCTGGTGCTCCGGTGACGCTGGCGCTGCGTGCGCTGCCCGTCCGCTCCGACGGCTCGCGCGGCCCCCGGGAGTGGCTGCTCGGGATGGTGTCGTCGCGGTTCGCGCGCACGGTCTCGATGCCGGTCGTCGCGGCCGGCCTGTTCGTCGGGACCATGGTGGTCTTCTACTTCACGCCGTTGCTCTACCTGGCGGCGACCACCCATCTCGGGCACGTCCTGATGATCGTGCACTTCACGCTGACGGGCTATCTGTTCATCAACGGTCTCGTCGGCGTCGACCCGGGGCCGAGTCGCCCCGGCTACCCGATGCGGCTGGTCATCCTGTTCGCGACCATGGCCGCCCATGCGTTCTTCGGCATCGGCGTCATGAGCATGAGCGAGCTGCTGGCCGCCGACTACTACGGCGCGCTCGGGCTGCCGTGGGGCGTCGACGCGCTGGCCGACCAGCACGAGGCCGGCGAGATCGCCTGGGGCATCGGCGAGATCCCGGCCGTCGCCGTCGCCGTCATGCTGGCGATCCGGTGGAGTCGCGACGACGCGAGGCTCGCGAAGCGGTCCGACCGCGCCGCCGATCGGGACGGCGACGCCGAGCTGGCGGCGTACAACGCGATGCTCGCCGATCTTGCCGACCGCGACCGGTCGGAGCCGCTCGACCGCGCCTGACCCTCAGAGCCAGGCGAAGTGCAGCTCGTCGGCGCGGGCGCGGCGTCTCGCCGTCTCCTCCTCGAGGTCCTGGAGGCCGTCGGAGGCTCGCAACGATCGCCGGCGCAGGAGCGAGCACAGCACCTCGGGTGCGAGGTCGAGGTCGTCGTCGTACTCGGTCACGAACGCAAGATCGGTCATGGTCGTCGTCCTTCTCATGTCCACAGTCGGGTGTGTGGTCACGCGTGCGCCGGAGGATCCCGGGCGGTGACGACAGGAAGGAGCGCGTCGCCGGTCCGATGATACGACATCTGTAGTCCGGTGGCCAGAGGCATCTCGGGGGTGCCACGACGCGGGGGCCGGATGATAGGAACGAGCCATGACCGACGATGCCGTCACGACTCCTGCCACCCCGTTCCACGACCTCGATGCCTATGTCGCCCTGCCGAGGCTCTCGTCGCTGGCGCTCTCGCCCGACGGCAGCCGCCTGGTCACGGGGGTCAGCAACCTCGATGCCAAGCAGACCGCGTACGTCACGGCGCTGTGGGAGATCGATCCGGCGGGACGGGCGCCGGCGCGTCGTCTCACGCGGGGCGCCAAGGGGGAGAGCCAGGCGGCGTTCACCCCGGCCGGCGACCTGCTGTTCGTCGCGAGGCGTGCGCACGGCGAGACCGGGGAGGACAAGGCGAAGCCGGCCCTGTGGATGCTGCCGAGCGGTGGGGAGGCCCGCCTGCTCGCCGAGCGCCCCGGCGGGATCGCCTCGGTGCGGGTGGCGCGCGACGCCGACACCGTCGTCGTCTCCGCCGGCACGCTGCCGTCCTCGACGGACACCGAGGACGAGCAGCGTCTGCGCGACCTGCGCAGCGACAACAAGATCAACGCGATCCTGCACACCGGCTACCCGATCCGGTACTGGGACCACGACCTCGGCCCCGACGCCCCACGCATCTTCGCCGGCTCGCTGACCCCCGCCGTCGTCGACGCGGCCGATCGTGCCGTCGAGCAGGACGACGACGCCGACGTGTCGCACGACGACCCGCTCGACCTCCGCGATCTGACCCCGGACGTCGGCGCCGGGCTGGTCGAGACCGGGCACGACCTGAGCAGCGACGGGACCACCGTCGTCACGAGCGTGAACATCCCCGTGGGTCGCGGCGCCATCCGCAGCGTCCTCGACACGATCGACGTCGGCTCGGGCGAGCGACGTCGCATCGTCGACGACCCCGGCGCCGATGTCGGAGGCGCCCGGATCAGCCCCGACGGCACCACTGTCGCGTACGTCCGCGAGAGCCTCAGCACCCCGGATCGCGCCCCGGAGGTCACGCTCTGGGTGGCCGCCATCGACGGCAGCGACCAGCGGCAGCTGGCGTCCGGGTGGGACCGGTGGCCGGGTGGGCTCGTCTGGCTGCGCGACGGCAGCGGCCTGCTCGTCGTCGCCGACGACGACGGCCGCGCGCCGATCTTCCGTGTCGCCCTGGATGGTTCGGACCCGGTTCCCCTGACGACCGACGACGCGGCCTACACCGACGTCGTCGTCGCGCCCGACGGCGCAAACGCCTACGCGCTCCGCGCGTCGTACGCGTTCCCCGCGGAGGCGGTGCGGATCGATCTCGCGACGGGCGAGGTCACCGCGCTGCGCGGCCCCGCCCCGAGACCGGAGCTCCCGGGAACGCTGCGCGAGGTCGAGACCACGGCTGCCGACGGTGTGCGGGTGCGATCGTGGCTGGCGCTGCCGGAGGGCGCGTCGGAGCAGAGCCCGGCGCCCCTCGTGCTCTGGATCCACGGAGGCCCCCTCGGCTCCTGGAACTCCTGGTCCTGGCGGTGGTGCCCGTGGCTGCTCGTGGCGCAGGGCTACGCGGTGCTGCTCCCCGACCCGGCGCTCTCGACCGGGTACGGCCAGGAGTTCGTGCAGCGCGGATGGGGCGCGTGGGGGGCGGCGCCGTTCACGGATCTCATGGCCGCCACCGACGCGGCCGAGCAGCTGCCCGAGATCGACGCGTCCAAGACGGCCGCGATGGGCGGCAGCTTCGGCGGCTACATGGCCAACTGGGTGGCCGGCCACACCGACCGGTTCGACGCCATCGTGACGCACGCCAGCCTGTGGGCCCTGGACGGTTTCGGCTTCACGACCGACGCCGCCTACTACTGGGCGCGCGAGATGACGCCCGAGATGGCGCTCGCGAACTCGCCGCACCGGTTCGTCGCCGACATCACCACGCCGATGCTCGTGGTCCACGGCGACAAGGACTACCGCGTGCCGATCGGCGAAGGACTACGCCTGTGGTACGAGCTGCTCTCGGCCTCGGGACTGCCCGCCGCCGAGGACGGCAGCACCGTGCACCGCTTCCTCTACTACCCCGACGAGAACCACTGGGTGCTCACGCCGCAGCACGCCAAGGTCTGGTACCAGGTCGTGCTCGCCTTCCTCGGCGAGCACGTCCACGGGCAGGCGGCGACGTATCCGGAGTCGCTGGGCTGACAGGCGGAGGCCGGTAGGCGACGGACGGGGTCTGCGCAGCGGTTGCCTGGACCCGATCCGAGGTGTCAGAGCCTGACGTCGGTGCCGCCCAGCTCGACGGCGACGCCGTCGGGCGTGACGTCGATCGAGGTGAGCTCGATGCCCTCGGGAAGGATGCCGAGATCGACGGTGGCGCCACTGAGCAGGCTGTCGAGATCGATCGGGATGTCCGAGGCGTCGACGGTGGCGCCGCCGAGCACGAAGCGGGACACGTGGAACGTGATCGACCGGCCGGCGGCCACGGGCTCGACGTAGGCCTCCAGGGAGACGCCGAGGATCTGGCCGACGGCGGCGATCTCCCCGTCACGCAGCTCGATCTCCACGCCGTCGGGGAGGTCGACTCGCTGCTGGATCGCGGACAGCACGGTGTGCGTGGGCGCGGTGCCGGTCGCCGTGACCGCGTCGACGCCGCCGTCGCCCCGGATCGGCACACCGGTCGCGGTGACGGTGACGTCGACGAAGGTCAGGCCGTCGACCGTGGCCTCGGGCGACCGGATCGTGAGGTCGTCGAGGCTGCCAGCGACGAGCTGCGGGATCACGAACCGCCCGCCCACGGTGGCCTCGACGTCGCCCGTGAGCTCGGGCACCTGCTCGCGGACCAACGACTCGACCCGGTCCTCGACGGCGGACCGCGCCCCCCGGTCACCGAGGTAGGCGACGCCGACCAGGAGTGCGAGCGCGACGACGACGGCGATCGCGGACCGCAGTCGCCGCATCAGCGCAGGTGCCGGTCGAGGAACGCCACCGTCCGTTCCCAGGCGAGCGCGGACGCCTCCGGATGGTGGAACTCGGGCCGGGTGTTGTCGAACGCGTGGTCGGCGCCGGGGTAGGTGTGGAACTCGACGCCGTCGCGGTCGACGGCCTCGCGGATCGTCGTCACGGTGTCGAGGTCGATGTAGGAGTCGGCCTCACCGAAGTGGTGCAGGCTCGGCGCGGTCACGTCGGGGGCGAGGTCGAGCAGTCCGGGGAGGGCGCTGCCGTAGTAGGAGACGAGCGCGTCGACCGACTGCTGAGCGGCGACCGCGAAAGCGACCCCGCCGCCGTAGCAGAAGCCGAGCAGTCCCAGCCCGCCGGTGCGGGCGTCGCTGTCCCGGAGCGCCTGCAGCGCCGCGGCCGTGTCGGCCACCGCGTCGTTCCACGGCAGCGCCTGCATGCGCCCCATGGCCTGCGCGAGCAGATCGGGCGCGCTCTCGTCGAGCGGCGGCTCGTCGAGCCGCCAGTACAGGTCGGGCACGTAGACGAGATAGCCGAGCGCGGCGAGGTCGGCGGCTCGGTCCCGGATGTAGGGCGAGATGCCGAAGATCTCCTGGACCAGCAGGATGCCCGGCCCCTGCCCTCCCTCGGGGAGCCACACCTGCACCGGCAGGCTCCCGCCGTCGACGTCGATGCTGAGGACCCCACTCGGTGCGTTCGCCGTCATGCGGGGGACACTACGACACCCCGGTCCACCACCGGGTCCGACGGACCGAGCGGTGTGCTCAGGCCGCCCCGACGGCGCGGAGCACGAAGTCCTCGGTCGCGACCACGGCGCGCTCGCGTGCCTCGTGCTCACGCGGCACCTCGCGACCGGTGAGGCACGCGTGGACGAGCGGGACGACGGCGTCGACGTCCTGCTCGGGGAGCCGGCCCGCCTTGATGCCGTCGTCGAGGATCTCCCGCAGCAGCTGCTCGACCTCCTGGACGTGCTCGCGCAGCCGCATCAGCGTCTCGCGCGAGACGACCGAGCGCAGGTCCGGACCGGGAGCGAGGTGGTAGGTGCGCTTGAGGTAGATCTGCTGGCGGACGTAGACGCGCAGGCGCTCCTCGGGATCGGTGACCTCGGCGAGCGCGGCGCGCAGGTCGACGAGGAACTGCCCGGTCTCGTGCTCGATGTACCCGATGAGCAAGGACTCCTTGTCGGCGAAGTGGTTGTAGACCGACGTGCGGCCCACCCCTGCCTCGGCCGCGATGTCCGACATCGTGAGCGTGTCGAACCCGGTGGTGTTCATCAGCCGTGCGAGGGCGGCGAAGAGGCGACCGCGAACCTGTTCGCGATGCTCGGCGAGCGTGGAGCCGATGATCTTGGGCACGCGCGCATCTTGTCATGACATGACGGCGGCGCCGAATCTGTCTCGAAATGCTCGGCCGTTCGTGGATGGCGGCGTGTCAGGCCTGCAGGCGCAGCTGGGCGAGCGCGGCGTCGACGATCGGACGGTCGGCGTCGAGCCACGGGACCGCGTGGACGTCCGCCAGGTCGAGCCAGCGGAGCTCGTCGTGATCGAGGAGCGGCCGAGGGTCGCCGTCGATCGTCGCGAACCACAGACGCATCCGGAAGCCGTTGGGGAGCGGCCAGTCGTCGCCGTCCGGTGGCGGGACGAGGTCGCCGACCGTCGCGGTCACGCCGAGCTCCTCGTGGAGCTCGCGCCGCAGGCCGTCGAGGTCTCGCTCGCCGGGCTCCACCTTGCCACCGGGGAACTCCCAGCGGCCGGCGAGGGACTTCGGGGCGCTCCGGCGTGCGGAGAGCATGCGCGTCGGGTGCGCGAGGTCGTCGACGATCGCAGCAGCCACCACCAGCCGTGTCACACGGTCGAGGGTAGTGAGCGTGTGTTGCGGGCCGTGTCGGGCCGTACCTTCCACATCCTGTGCCCGGACCTGTGGGCAGTTCACGCGGCGTTCACGTGTCGGACCCACGGGGGTCGCGCCACCGACCGGCACACGCCGCCACGGGCCTCTCTGTCCACAAATTTGATGCACAGGTGTGTGGACGCGCGGCGTTCTCCCAGGTGATCCTGTGGACGCACCTGTGCGCGGCGTGGGGACGGAAAAGAGGCCCCGCCAAGCCCTTGTGCGGCCCTCGCACCGCTACTAGAACTGACCCATCGAGATCGACCAGTCGATCACGGAGGCGGGGTGAGAGCCCCTCCACCGGGTGGTTCGGGCAGTGATCCGGAGCCGGCAGGGGAGACCCGGCCGGGCACGGGGAGCCAGGGCACCGGGCGGGGGACGGCGTTCACCCGGCCAAGGTGATCGGGCCTCGCACCGGGAGACCGGGACGAGGTTGACGAGGACAACGGGGTTCGTCCCCGGACCGAGTCCCACGGTCGTTCACGACACCGATCGGACACCGGCGATGGCCGGGTCGTGCGGGCTTCGGCCCGAACGCCCGGGGGCGCGGATGACGCCCAGCATCGAACGGCCTGATCGGACCAGTTCACCGGACGGTCGCCCTGCTTCGGCAGGACGCCACCCCCTCGGGGATGGTGCGACCGGTGGTTCATCCACGACCACCAGTGCCGGAGAACGAAGCAAGGCCCCTCGGACGCCTACTCCGAGGGGCCTTCGCTTTGCTCTCGACCAGTGTGCCCGACCCGTGTGAACGCGACGTGTCCGACACGCGGAGTCAGCCCGTACCCTTGCGGGGTGATCGAGCTGAAGACCCCGGGAGAGATCGAGGCCATGCGGCCGGCGGGCCGTTTCGTGGCCTCCGTCCTCACCGCGCTGCGCGAGAAGGCCGCCGTCGGCGTCAACCTCCTGGAGCTCGACGAGCTGGCCCACGAGATGATCCGGGCAGCGGGCGCGGAGTCGTGCTACATCGATTACCACCCCTCGTTCGGGGCGAGCCCGTTCGGGAAGGTCCTCTGCACCTCCGTCAACGATGCCGTGCTGCACGGGCTTCCTCACGACTACACGCTCGTCGACGGCGACCTGCTCTCGGTCGACTTCGCGGCATCGGTCGACGGATGGGTGGCGGACTCGGCGCTCAGCGTCGTCGTGGGCACCCCGCGCGAGGAGGACCTCGCGCTCATCGCGGCCACCGAGGAGGCGCTCGACCGCGCGATCGAGGTCGCCCGGGTGGGGAACAAGATCGGCGACATCAGTGCGGCCATCGGCGCGGTCGCCGAGCAGCACGGATGGCCGGTCAACACCGACTTCGGCGGCCACGGCGTCGGTCGCACCATGCACGGCGAGCCGCACGTGCCGAACGCCGGGCGCGCCGGGCGCGGGCTGCCGCTGCGCCCCGGACTCGTGATCGCCATCGAGCCCTGGTTCATGCTCGGGACGGACCGGATCTTCACCGACCCGGACGGCTGGACGCTCCGCAGCCAGACCGGCGTCCGCGGCGCCCACTCCGAGCACACGGTCGCGATCAGCCACGACGGTCCGATCGTCCTCACGGCCCGCGACTGACGACCGCGGTCGACTGCCCCGACCGGCCGGTGCCCCCGCCGCGTCAGTCGGCGAGGCGCGCCGGGAAGCCTCCGGTCGCGATCGGTCCCCAGCGTTCGATCGTGATGCGGATGAGCGACTTGCGCTGCGTCCGCATGGCCTCGCGGTACTCGTCCCAGTCGGGGTGCTCGCCCGAGATGCAGCGGAAGTACTCCACGAGCGGCTCGACGGAGTCGGGCGGGTCGATCACCTCGGCGGTGCCGTCCACCTGGACCCATGCACCGCCGAAGTCGTCCGACAGCACGCACACCGACGCCGCCGGTCGCTTGCGCAGGTTCACCGCCTTCGCACGATCCGGGTACGTCGACACGACCACCTGACCCTCGGCCGACAGACCCATCGTCACCGGTGAGAGCTGCGGGCCGCCGTCGTCCCGCGTGGTGACGAGGATCCCGTGGTGCCGCGGTCGGACGAACTCCTCCATCCCGGCCCGGTCGACGGTCGTGTTCGTGGCGATGGCGCGTGGCATCCCCCCACCTTCCCACGCCAGACAGATCGGGGGCGGGGTCAGGTGGCGGGGGTGGCGGCCCGGACCTCGGCGGCCTGGTCCTCGAGCTCGTCGGCCTCGATCGGCCAGAGGTCGACGCCGACGTCCAGGGTGCTGCCCGAGCCCTCGGTGAAGACGATGCCGCGCAGGGGGGAGACGTCGCGGTAGTCGCGGCCCCAGCCGAGGACGACGTAGCGGTTGTCGATGAACTGGTCGTTCGTCGGGTCGATGTGCAGCCAGCCACCGCCCGGGAGCCAGACCGACGCCCAGGCGTGGGAGGCGTCGACGCCGCGGAGCTTGGGCCGGCCCGCCGGGGGGCGGGTCTCGATGTAGCCGGAGATGTACCGCGCCGCGAGGCCCATCGACCGTGCGCACCCGATCAGCAGGTGCGCGAAGTCCTGGCACACGCCGGTGCGACGCTGCAGCACCTCGGGGAGCCGGGTGCGCACGTTCGTCGATCCCGACTTGTAGGTGAAGTCGCGGTAGATGCGGTGGCAGAGGTCCTCGACGACGTCCGGGACGGCGCGGCCGGGGGCGAACGACGGCAGGGCGTACTCGCGCACGGGCTCGGACAGGTCGATCATCGGCGACGCCAGCCGGGACTCCGCGATCGCGAGCGAGCCGGCGGTGCTGGCCGACGAGCGCAGGTCGGGCGAGAACACGTTGTGCGCCGCCTGTGCCGCGAGCTCCCACGGGACGTTCGGCAGACGCGCGCGATCCGGGTGCCGTCGCGTCACCGAGACCACCGACGACGAGCGGACCACGAGCTGGGTGTGCGGCTCGGTGACGTGGAAGTAGGACGAGAGGTTGCCGTGGAAGTCGCGGTGCTCGCGAGTCTCCGACGCCTCCGGCGTGACCGTGAGCCGGCTCGCGTGCACCTGCTGACCGCCACCGGGTCGGGGGAGCAGCACGGCACGTCCGTAGGACGACGTGACCTCCTCCGGGTAGGTGTAGGTGGTCAGGTGGGTGAGCCGGTAGTGGCGCACATTCGCGGGGTCGGTCACGCGTCGCCTCCCGCGCTCTCGAACGTGATCGACCACGTACCGGACGCATCCGCCCACTGACTGGACGTGGGGTGGACGAAGTGAGCGCGCCGGATCTCGTGCGAGAGCTCCTCCAGGCGCCACTGGAGGGAGTCGAGCAGCTCGATCAGACGTGGCCGGGTGCCCTCGGCGTCGGCGACGATCACGGCGACCGGGTCGAGCTCCTCGAGGAGGTCGTGCAGGTCGCTGAGCAGCTGGTCGCGCCCCATGGTGCGGCTGCCGGCCGCGGGCAGGCTGAGCAGGTCGGCGCGGATCTCCTCGAGCTGGTAGGCGAGCGAGCGCGGGTTGGCGTCGTCCAGGAGCAGCAGCTCGAGGAAGGTGTCGAGGCGGGCGTGCGTCTGGGACCGGCGACGGTAGGTGATGACGGACTCGTGAGCGATGAGGACCGACTCCAGCACCATCGAGTCGACCATCGCCGACCGGCGCTGGGTCACGGTCGCGCGCAGCATCCGCACGAGGTGCTGGGCCCGCTCGATCCGCTTGCCGACGTCCATCAGCCACCAGCCGACGTCACGCACCATCGACTCCGCACCGATCCCCGCCAGCGCCAGCAACCCTTCGAGGCAGCGATCGAGCACCCGGCCGAGCCCGAGGTCCTCGCCCGTGTGGCGACGCTGCCGTGCGCGCTCGCGGTTGAGCGCGCGCTCGATGCTCGACAGGGCGAGCCAGGTGTCCGAGGAGAGCTGGTCGCGGACCGCGGTCGCGGCCCGGGTCGAGCGGTCGACGGCGAACGCCACCGATCCCGGTCGGCTCTCGTCGAGCACGAGCTCGGTCAGCGATCCCGGGCCCACGACCTCCTCCACCGTCGCCATGAGGACGGCGAGGCTGCGGCCTCCGGTCGAGCGCGGCAGCAGGTGGTAGTCCTCCCAGCGGTCGGCGACCGCCCGGACGAGGCGCACGGTCGCCTCGGTGCGCTCGGTGTAGCGACCGAACCAGAACAGGTCCTCGGCGGCGCCGGGGCTGATCGAGCTGGCCCACCGACCGCGCGGCGTGAGGTCGACGGCGTCGTCGACCACCCACGGCTCGACGTGCGGCTGCGGCTCGGCGGACAGGATCCACACGTCCTTCGCGGCCGAGCCGGTCGGGGACTGCGCGAGCACCTCGGCGGAGGTGTCGGTCGACGTCACCCGCGCGAGCGCGCCGGACATCACCTGGTAGCCCTCGTCGCGCGCGACCGTGAACGTGCGCAGCACGGTGGGGCACGCGTCGAGCTGACCGTCGCCCACGGTCGGTGTGGTCGAGGCCTCCGTCGGTTCCTGCCCGACCCACTGGTGCGGCGTCTGCGAGATCCGGGCGGCGAGGTCGGCGCGCTCGAACGTGGTGAGCTCCCACCCGTGCACCGATGCGCTGCCGGGCAGGGTCGAGGTGATGACGAGGCGGTCGAGGTTGGCGATGACGTGCGAGCACATCGACCGCTCGCCGCACCAGTACGTCACGGCCGAGCCGAGCGCGAGCTCCTCGCTGCGCAGCTCTCGGGACAGTCGTGGCAGATAGGTGAGCAGCGCCGGGTTCTCGAGGATCCCGCTGCCGAGGGGGTTGACGATCGAGACGGCACCCGTCCGGGCCGCCTCGACCAGCCCGGGCACGCCGAGCACGGAGGAGCCGAGCAGGTCGAGCGGGTCGCAGAACTCCGCGTCGACGCGACGCACGATCACGTCGACCGGCTCCAGCTCGTCGAGGGATCGCATCCACACCCGGCCGTCGGAGACGGTGAGGTCCTCGCCCTCCACGAGCGGGAAGCCGAGCATGGTGGACAGGTAGCCCTGGTCGAACGTCGTCTCGGAGTACGGACCCGGCGTCAGCAGCGCGATGCGGGGGTTGTCACCCGCCCCGACCGGCGCCACCTCCTGCAGCCCCTGCCGCATGGCGTGGAAGAACGGTCCGATCCGACGGATGCGCGCCTGGCGGTACAGGCCCGCCAGCACCTGCGCGACGACCCGCCTGTCCTCCATCACGTAGCCCATCCCGCTGGGGGCCTGGGTGCGGTCGGACAGCGCGAGCCAGGCGCCGTCGGCGTTGCGGATGACATCGGCGGCGTGCATGAACAGCTGGTGCCGCCCGGGGATCGTGATGCCGTCGGCGGCCCGGAGGAAGCCCGGGTGCGCGAGCACGATCTCGGCGGGCAGCAGACCGCTGGAGAGCAGCCGACGCTCGGTGGTGAGGTCCGTGAAGATCGCGTCGAGCAGCTCGGCCCGCTGCCGGATCCGACCCTCGAGGTCGGTCCACTCCTGCTCGTCGATCATGACCGGGAGCGGGTCGAGCGGCCAGGGGACGTCGTTGGGGTCGGCGCCGTAACGCACGCCGTGGTCCTCGAGCAGGGTGACGACGTCGTCGCTGCGCTGCTGCAGCTGCTCCCACGAGTCGAGCCCGGCGAGCGCCGCCATCTGCTCCCAGGCCGCCCGCGTGGCCCCCGAGGACTGGAGCATCTCGTCGTGACCGGGGCCGCCCGCGCGGTACGTCGTCAGGAGGTCGGTCACACCCATCCTCCAAGAAGTGGCAAAAGCGACGATCGACGTCGGCAGGACGACCAGCGGCACTTTACTGCTGATTTGCTGTCGGCGTGCGATCGGCGCGCACACGGGACGTCGGCGGCGTCATCACCTCGCCGGATGAGGTCATCAGGCTCTGGCGCACGGCCGTGCGGCGAGGGAGACTGAGACCCCGCGCAGGACGAGTCTCCAGGAGGAGCCGTGGACGCCGCCGTCACCCCCGATCTGCTGCCGATGCTGGCGCGCGGTCGCCACCGCAACCCTCGCCGCGGCGCCTGCTTCATGGAGCTCGCGTCGTATCTCGCGGGCGAACGGTGGAGCGATGCGCCGGAGTGCACCGACCCGTCGCTCGCCGCGCTCGCTCGCATGGTCAACGACGTGATGTCCGACGACGCCCGGCCGGGCCTGGCCCCCCTCGTCCCGTCGGTCGTCGGGACCCGTGGGCTGCCGTCGACGTTCGCGGGCGACCTCGCGCTCGCCTGCGTCGATCACGCCATCCGTGTCGTCGCCGCGACCCACCAGCGGGCGCTCGCCGTCGGCACCCTGCGGTTGCTCGACGACCCGGCGGCGACCGCCTCGGGTCCGTTGCGCGCGCGTGCGCGAGCAGCGCTCGACGACGTCCCCGACGCGCGCGAGTGGGCCGCGCAGTTCCTGGGTCGCGTCCGCCCGCAACGCGGGTACTCGCCCGCCGCAGCGCTGCTCGAGGTCGCGGTGCAGGCGCTGGCCGTCGCCTGCGTCGACGCCCCCGATGTCCGCCTGCGGGCGATGCTGGCCGAAGGGATCGACCTGGCGCGCGAGCAGCTGCGCGTCGGCGCGGCGCCTCCCCTGCGTCCGGCCGACTGGCTCGATCGCGTGCGCATCGCCGGCTGACCGGTCGAGGCCGTTCACGTCCGGCCCGTTCCCGGCGATCGATGGCGGGATCCGGGCTCGACCCGACGCCGACCCTCCGTCACGATCGGGCCATGACCACCGAGCCCGACGGCCCCGACGGCCCCGACGGCGTCGAGCCGGACACGAAGGACTGGACCTGGGTCCTCCACCGACGCTGCGATGCGTGCGGGTTCGACCCCCATGTCGTCGACGCGCGCGTGCTCGCGGAGCGGATCCGCGCCTCCGCGCACGGGTGGGACCGGCTGCTGGCGGCGCCCGTGTCGCGCGAGCGACCGTCGCCGTCGGTCTGGTCGACCGCCGAGTACGGGGCGCACGTGGCCGACGTCGGTCGTGTG
>JBMDXU010000295.1:0-6914 GCA_048594485.1 Pseudactinotalea sp.
ACGGTCCCAGCACCCCCGGGGGCGGGGGCCGGGGGCTGCGGAGATCGCACGTCTGGCTCGAGATCGCACGTCCGGGAGTAGATCGCACTTCTGGCTCGAGTTCGCACTTCCGGGAGGAGATCGCACTTCTGGCTCGAGATCGCACTTCCGGGCCGAGATCGCACTTCTGGCTCGAGATCGCACCGTGGGCGGTGCGATGTCGAACCGAAAGGTGCGATCTCGACTGGCGGGGCGCGGAGGGCGGTGCGCTGCAGGCGCTCGCCGTCAGGGCGTGAGCGGAGCGACCCGGGCGAGCGCGCTCGCCCGCGCGGAACGGACGAGGTCGACCGTGAGCAGCACCAGCGCCACCCAGACGAACGCGAACCCGACCCAGCGCGCGGTCGACATCCGCTCGCCGAGGACGACGACGCCGGCGAGGAACTGCATCACCGGCGTCACGAACTGGGTCATCGCGACCGTCGCGAGCGGGAGCCGCCGGGAGGCCGCGGCGAACAGCACGAGCGGGATCGCGGAGACCACGCCGGAGCTGACGAGCAGGAGTGCGTGGCCGAGCGAGCCCCCGACGCCCACGTCGGCACCGAACGTCGACCGGCCGCTCGCGACCAGCCAGCCGAGATAACCCAGCGCGGGCAGGAGCAGCACGGCGGTCTCGATGCCGAGCCCGGCGATCGCCGTCACACGGCTGCCCACCTGCTTCTTGGTGAGCCCGTAGAGCCCGAACGTCACGGCCAGCGCGAGCGCGATCCACGGCACGGTGCCCAGCCCGACGGCCATGACCGCGATGCCCACGCCGGCGACCCCTAGCGCGACCCACTGCGCGCGCCGCAACCGCTCCCGCAGCACGACGACGGCGAGACCGACGCTGACGAGCGGGTTGAGGAAGTAGCCCAGCGAGGCGTCGACGACGTGACCGATCTCGACGGCGATGACGAAGATCAACCAGTTCGCGGCGAGGAACCAGGCACCGAGGGCGAGCCGCCCCAGCAGTCGGCGGTCGCGGGCCAGGTCCCGCGCGGCGCGCAGCGCCCCGGTCATGGTCAGCACCAGGGCGCAGACGAGGAACGTCCACAGCACGCGGTGCGCGCTGATCTCGATCGGTGCCGCGGGTGCCAGCAGGCCGATGAAGAGGGGGAACACCCCCCACATCCCGAAGGCGCCGAGCGAGGCCGCAAGGCCAGGCCGGTGCTGGGTCGCCGAGTCGTCCATCTCAGCGAACGGTACGCCGTCGGGCGGCGTCGCTCCGCCGTCGTCCAGCGGACCTACACTGAACAGCGACTCCTGGTATTACGCACCACGAAGCGATCAGAAAGAGCCATCAGCCCGTGTCCGAGCCGCTGCGCGTGGCCGTCGTCGGAGCCGGTCCAGCCGGCATCTACGCGGCCGACATCCTGAGCAAGACCGACCTCGACGTCTCGATCGACCTGTTCGAACGTCTCCCCGCGCCGTACGGCCTGGTGAGGTACGGCGTGGCTCCCGACCACCCGCGCATCAAGCAGATCATCGTGGCGCTCTACAAGGTGCTCCAGCGCGGTGACATCCGGCTGATCGGCAACGTCGACTACGGCACCGACATCACGCTCGAGGACCTGCGGCAGCACTACGACGCCGTGATCTTCTCGACCGGTGCGATCCGGGACGCCGAGCTGCCGATCCCGGGTATCGACCTGCCCGGCTCGTTCGGTGCCGCCGACTTCGTGTCGTGGTTCGACGGCCACCCCGACGTGCCGCGCACCTGGCCGCTGGAGGCGCGCCAGGTCGCCGTCCTCGGCAACGGCAACGTCGCTCTCGACGTCGCACGCATCCTCGCCAAGCATCCCGAGGACCTCATGGTCACGGAGATCCCTGCGAACGTCGAGGAGGGGCTGCGGTCCAGCCCGGTGACCGATGTGCACGTCTTCGGACGGCGCGGCCCGGCGCAGGTGAAGTTCACCCCGCTGGAGCTGCGCGAGCTCGGCCACGTCCCGGATGTCGACATCATCGTCTACCCCGAGGACTTCGAGTTCGACGAGGGCTCGGAGGAGGCGATCCGCTCCTCGAACCAGACCAAGCAGGTCGTCAAGACCCTGACGGACTGGACGTTGCGCGACCCGAGCGAGCTCACGGCGTCGCGCCGTCTGCACCTGCACTTCCTCCACCGGCCGGCCGAGATCCTCGGCGAGGACGCCGTCACCGGCATCCGCACCGAGCGCACCGAACTCACCGGTGACGGCACCGTCCGCAACACCGGGCGGTTCGAGGAGTTCGAGGTGCAGGCCGTCTACCGGGCGGTCGGCTACTTCGGCTCGCCGCTCGCCGACATCCCGTTCGACGACGTCGCCGGTGTCATCCCGAACGACGGCGGCCGTGTCCTGGACGACCACGGCCTGCACATCCCCGGCCTGTACGCGACCGGCTGGATCAAGCGCGGGCCGGTGGGCCTGATCGGCCACACCAAGTCCGACGCCCGCGAGACGATCGAGAACCTCGTCGAGGACGCCGCCGACGTCGAGGACTTCAGGTCCGCCACGGTGCGCGACCCGGAGGCGATCCTCGCGACACTGGCCGACCGCGGCATCCCGTTCACGACCTGGGAGGGCTGGGAGGTCCTCGACGCCCACGAGCGCGCGCTCGGCGAGGCCGCTGGTCGCGAGCGGATCAAGGTCGTCCCCCGTGAGGACATGACGAACATCTCCCGCTCCGCGCTGGTCTGACGCGAGGCGGTGCGAGCGCCGCCGATGGTCCGCTCATGAGCCCCGGAACAGCCCGTGCGGGCGGTGCGTTGGACCCCGTGAGCGCCGAGGGTCGGCGCAACGAGCAGGAACGGCGGTCGGGTTGACGGGTGGCGCCCATCACAACGGGCTGAAGACGGCGGGCCTGTTCGGCCTGCTGTGGGCGGTGCTCCTGGGGATGGGGGCGCTCGCGGCCGCGTTGACACGCAACGCGAACGTGATCTGGCTGTTCGCCGCCGTCGGCCTCGTCGGCACCGCGGTCTCGTACTGGCGCTCCGACACGATCGCCGTCAAGGCGATGCAGGCGAGACCGGTGAGCGAGATCGAGGCGCCCGGCATGTACCGGATCGTGCGTGAGCTCGCGCAGAAGGCGAAGCAGCCGATGCCGCGGCTGTACGTCGCTCCCACCGACGCGCCCAACGCGTTCGCGACCGGTCGGAGTCCGCGCAAGGCCGTCGTGTGCTGCACGGTCGGGATCCTGCGGCTGCTCGACGAGCGCGAGCTGCGCGGCGTCCTCGCCCACGAGCTGTCGCACGTCTACAACCGCGACATCCTGACGTCGTCCGTGGCCGCCGCGATGGCGGGCGTGCTGACCAGCGTGGCGCAGTTCTTCCTGTTCTTCGGCGGCGGCGACCGGGGCCGGGGAGGCAACCCGCTCGCCGTCGTCGGGATGCTCGCGATGGCGCTCATCGCGCCGTTGGTCGCCTCGGTCGTCCGGATGGCGATCTCCCGCACCCGCGAGTACGACGCGGACGCCGACGGCGCCGAGCTCACCGGCGACCCGCTGGCACTGGCGAGCGCGCTGCGCAAGATCTCCGACGGCGCGCAGGCGCGACCGCTGCGGCCCGTGGGCGACCTGCCGAACGTCGCGCCCATGATGATCGCGAACCCGTTCCGCGGTGGAGGTGGCCTCACGAGGCTGTTCGCCACGCACCCGCCGATGGCGGAGCGGATCCAGCGCCTGGAGGCGATGACGGCGCGCTGAGCGCCGGCACCCCGCGGGTTGCGGTGACGACCCGGATGTCGGTGACGCCGCGCCAGCACGACGATCTCGCCTGCGCCGTCAGCGGCGACCGGTCCCCGTCGCCCCGGAGAGCGTCGCCCTACCGGTAGTTGACGAACTGGAGCGCGGCGTCGATGTCGTCGTCGGCCTCGGCCTTCTTGAGCAGCGAGATGACCGCCTGCAGGTCGTCGCGGGACTTGGAGGACACCCGCACCTCGTCACCCTGGATCTGCGTCTTGACACCCTTGGGCGCCTCGTCGCGGATGAGCTTGGTGATCGCCTTCGCGGTCTCGCTCGACAGGCCCTCCTTGATGGTGCCGCTGAGCTGGTACTCCTTGCCGGAGAGCTTCGGCTCGCCCTCGCCCAGGTCGAGCGCCTTGAGCGAGACGCCACGGCGGAACAGCTTGGACTCGAAGACGTCGACGATCGCCTTGACGCGCTCCTCGGAGTTCGCCTTCATCAGCACGGCCTCACCCGACCACTCGATCGACGCGCCCACGTTCTTGAAGTCGTAACGCTGCGCGATCTCCTTGGCGGCCTGGTTGAGCGCGTTGTCGACCTCCTGCCGGTCGACCTTGCTCACGACGTCGAACGAGCTGTCAGCCATAGGGTTCCTCCTGAGTCGGTGGTGACGTCGGTCACCGGTGCCTCGCCCGCCGTCCGCGGGCGCTGTCTCGGCTTGCTATCCTTCCATCCGGTCCTTCGACCCATGGCGGGTTACCCGAGTGGCCAAAGGGAGCTGACTGTAAATCAGCCGCGGAATGCTTCGGGGGTTCGAATCCCTCACCCGCCACCATGACGAAACCGCCCGCGACCGCGGGCGGTTTCGTCGTTCGAGGCTGGGTTCACTCCCGCCGAGCTCGCCCGTCCCGGCCGGTTCCGTGAGATCGCCCACGTCGATTCGCACGAAGGGGCAGGAGGTTGTACCCTCGTTCCTCGTTGCCCCGATAGCTCAGTCGGCAGAGCGTCTCCATGGTAAGGAGAAGGTCTAGGGTTCGATTCCCTATCGGGGCTCTGCTCCTGCGGCCCAGCCGCAGGCTCCCGGCGGGGTAGCTCAGACGGTCAGAGCGCACGACTCATAATCGTGAGGTCGCGGGTTCGATCCCCGCCCCCGCTACCACCGACCGAACCAGGATCAGCCCGCGGCGCTGCAACAGGCCGTGGAACACGTGAGGAAGCACCAGTGGCCAGCAAGTCCGCGGACATCCGCCCGAAGATCACCCTCGCCTGCGAGGAGTGCAAGAGCCGCAACTACATCACCAAGAAGAACCGTCGGAACAACCCCGACCGCCTCGAGATGAAGAAGTACTGCCCGCGCGACAACCGCCACACGATGCACCGCGAGACCCGCTGACCCTGCCGGTCACCGGCTCAGCAGTGGTCGATCTCAGTCGCGTCGGCGCCGTCCTCACCGGGACGGCGCCGTACGTCGTCTCACGCGCGAAGATCGCCGAGTTCGCCGACGCCGTCGGCGCGACGTCGGCGCTGCACACCGATCCCGACGCGGCCCGTGCCGCCGGATACCCCGACGTCGTGGCCCCACCGACGTTCGCCGTCGTCATCGCCCAACGCGCCGAGTCGGAGTACGTCGCCGACCCGGCCTCGGGCATCGACTTCTCCCGTGTCGTGCACGCCAACGAGGGCTTCACGCACACCCGCCCGCTGGTCGCCGGCGACGTCGTGACGACCACCGTCCACGTCGACTCGCTGACCGAGCGCGCCGGCATCACCATGGTGAGCACGCGCACCGAGATCGTCGACGGCGACGGCGCCCCGGTCGCGTCGGTCACCTCCACCCTCGCCGTCCGTGGGGAGGGTGTGTGAGCGCCCTCGACGTCGGCACCGAGCTGTTCGACGTCGTCGTTCCGGTGGATCGTGCGCGGCTGGTCCGGTACGCCGGTGCCTCGGGAGACTTCAACCCGATCCACTGGAACGAGCGGTTCGCGCTCGAGGTCGGGCTGCCCGGCGTCATCGTGCACGGCATGCTCACGATGGGGATCGCAGGGGCGGCGCTGACCGACTGGCTCGGCGACCCCGGGCGCCTCGTCTCCTACGGCTGCCGGTTCACCCGCCCGATCGTCGTTCCGGACCCGGGTGAGGTGGCGATCGCCGTGCGCGCGGTCGTCGGCGCCGTCGACCCCGACGCCGGCACCACCCGGGTGGACCTCACGGTGAGCGTCGACGGGACCACGGTCCTCGGCAAGGCCCAGGCGCACATCCGCGACTAGGGGAGCGGCCCGCTCTCGCAGGCTCTCACCCGCCGCTGCGGCCGGATGTCAGGTCGTGGTGCCGAGGCGGAGCTCGACGTCGACGGTCACGGACCTCGTCGGCTCGCCCGTCGCCAACGACAGCGCGGCCTCGGCGGCGCGTCGGCCCATGTCGGCGATCGGCTGGACCGCCGTCGTCAGCTCGGCGTCGTTGAGCCAGGGCAGCCGGACGCCGTCGAACCCGGCCACGGCGACGTCGCCGGGGACAGCCAGACCCTCCTCGCGCGCCGCGAGGAGCAATCCTGCGGCGATGAGGTCGCTGAACCCGACCATCGCCGTCGGGCGGTGCTCGTTGAGTGCCTTGCCGGCGGCGATGCCCTCGTCCACGAGCGATGCCGCGCACTCCCACACCGCGACCGGCTCGACCCCGGCCTCCCGGAGGCCGTCGAGACGGCGAGCAGTGATGGGGGAGGACGCCCGCCGAGCGGTCGCGAGGTCGACGGGCCCGGAGCGCGGCGTCACGTGCCACGGCAGCGTCGCCACCGCGACCCGGGTGTGACCGCGCTCGAGGAGGTGCTCGCCGACCAGCCGCATCCCCTCCTTGTCCTTCGCACGGACGGCGGGGCCGGCTCGTCCCGTCCCACCGATCTGCACGAACGGCACCCCGCGGGCCTTGAGGGCGGCCACCGTCCGGCTCGACGTGAGCGACCCGGCCAGCAGCACGGCCGCGTCCATGGCGCCGTGGGTGAGCAGCGCGTCGGGCAGCTCTTGCGACTCCGGCGTGGACAGGAGCAACGTGCCGTACCCGCGGCACGCGAGCGTCGCGACGATGCCGTCGAGGAACTGCGTCGAGACCGGGTCGCGGAACGCGCGGTGCACCGCGGACCCCATGACGACGCCGATCACCCCCGACCGGCCCCGCCGCAACGACGCCGCCACCGGGTTGGGGCCGTGATACCCGAGATCGGCGGCGGCGGCGAGCACACGCTCGCGCGT
>JBMDXU010000296.1:0-2227 GCA_048594485.1 Pseudactinotalea sp.
GCTCGCCGCGTGCGAGGGTCCGGATGCGGCGTTCCTGGCGGTCCCAGGTGCGGACCATCGCGACGACGTCGCCCACCTCCTGGCCGTAGGCGCCGACGTTCTGGACCGGGGTCGCGCCGGTCCGCCCGGGGATCCCGGACAGCGCCTCGACCCCGGCCCACCCCTCCTCGACGGCGCGGACGACCACGTCGTCCCAGGGCATCCCGCCGGTCACCCAGAAGGCGGCGCCACCGCAGGCGTCTTGCGACTCGACAGTGAGATCGGCGCGACCGTCGCGCACCACGACGCCGTCGAACCCGGCGTCGGAGGCCAACAGGTTGGAGCCACCGCCCAGGACGAGGACCGGCTCACCCGCGGCGTCCGCGGCCGCGACGGTCTCGACGAGCTCGGTCTCGGTGGTCGCCTCCACGAGGCGTCCCACCGGTCCCCCGACCCGGAAGGTGGTGAGTTCGGCGAGCTGGGTCACCCGGTCAGCGTAGGGCGCGGTCGGCGGGTGGGCGTGCCGCGGAGAGGACGAACAGGCTCGCCACGAGCGGCACGAGCACGACGAGCAGCGCGGTCCGGTAGCCGACGTGCTGCGCCACCAGCCCGAGCAGCGGCGGACCGGCGAGGAAGGCGGAGTAGCCGATCGTGGTGACGACCGAGAGCCGGCGGGCCGCGTGGACCGGGTCGTCGGACGCCGCGCTCATCCCGACGGGGAAGCCGAGCGCGGCTCCGAGGCCCCACAGCACGGCGCCGGCGAACGCGAACGGCAGCGAGTCGACCAGACCGAACACCGCGAGCCCGACGATCGACAGGACCGTGCAGACGCGCAGCACCGCGACCCGTCCGAGCCTGTCGAGCAGCCAGGTGCCGACGAAGCGGAAGATCGTCATGGCCGCGGTGAACACCGTGAGCGCGAGCGCGCCGGTGGCGTCCGGGGTGCGGAAGCCGTCGACGACGGCGAGCGTGAGCCAGTCGTTCGCCGCTCCCTCGGTGAGCGCAGCCGCGAGCGCGATGAGCCCGATGAGAAGGGTGCGGGGCTCGGTCCAGGCGCTGCGCCGGACTGGCGCGGACGGCGTGTCGGCGACGTGGTCCTCGACCGGGACGACGGTCGGGGGCAGCAGGCCGCGGACGCCGCCGAGCACGCCGACGAGCACCAGGATGGCGACCGCACTCAGGTGCGTGGGCAGCGGCAGCGCGGCTCGCGCGGCCAGTGTGCCGCCGGCGGCACCGAGCACGGCTCCGAGCGAGAACCCCGCGTGGAACCACGGCATGATCGAGCGACCGAGCCCCTGCTCGACCTGGGTGCCCGCGTAGTTCATCGACATGTCCCACGCGCCCATGCCGAACATGCTGACGAACAGGCCGATCCCCACCACGGGGATGGCGGCGAGCTCCACGCCGAGCACCGCGACCCCGAGGCCGAGCAGCATGACCAGCATCCCGCCCGCGATGACGCGCGGCGCCGTCCACCGCTCGACCATCCACCCGGCGAGCGGCAGCGACGCGAGGGAGCCGGCCGAGCCGACGAAGATCACGAGGCCGAGGCTGGCCGGCTCCAGACCCAGCTCGTCGCGCACGAGCGGCAGCCGCGACACCCAGCTCGCGAACGAGAGCCCGCAGAGCACGAAGATCACGAACACGCAGACGCCGGCACGGCGCACGCGTGAACGATCGATCGTGGTCATGGCTACCTCGTGGGCGTTGTGGTCCGGATTCGGCTGTCGAGTGGCACGAATCGATTCGAACCAGCGCGAGACAGCCTAACGTGGGACGCTCACCACCTGACATCCGTGAAGGAGCCGCCGTTGAGTCGCACCGGGACCACGCTCACCGACGTCGCGCGTGCGGCCGGTGTGTCCCTGTCGACGGCGTCGCTCGCCTTCTCCGGCGCGGGCCCGATCTCCGGCGCGACGCGCGAGCGTGTGCTCGCGGCGGCTGCGGATCTCGGGTATCACGGGCCCAACCCGGTGGCAGCGTCGTTGCGGCGGGGCCGGTCGGGCGTGATCGGCGTCGTCATGGGGGCGGCGGTGCACCGGGCGTTCCGCGACCCGGTCTCGACGCAGTTCCTCGACGGCATCGTCGCGACGCTCGCCTGCCGCGGGTACGGCACGTTGCTGCTGTCGACACCGGAGTCGCAGGAGCTGCCCGACGCGCTGCTCACGCACGGCGCGATGGACGCCGCCGTCCTGCTGGCCGGGTCGCTGACGTCGAGCCGGACGGTGGCCGCCCTCAAGGCCCGCGG
>JBMDXU010000297.1:0-8382 GCA_048594485.1 Pseudactinotalea sp.
GGTCTGGTGGGGCTGGTCGTCCCCGAGCTCACCAACCCGGTGTTCCCGCTGTTCGCCCAGCGGATCTCCGCCGCCCTGACGACCTCGGGCTTCACTCCGCTGCTGTGCACCCAGGTGGCGGGTGGCACCACCGAGGACGAGTACACCGAGATCCTGCGCGAGCACGGCGTCGACGGCATCGTGTTCGTCTCCGGCCTGCACGCGGACCGGCAGGCATCGACCGACCGGTACCACCAGCTGCGCCGCGACGGCGTCCCGCTCGTCATGGTGAACGGGTACGTCGAGGGCCTGGACGCCAGCTTCATCTCCTCCGGCGACGGCGAGGCGATGGATCTCGCCGTCCGTCACCTGGCCTCGCTCGGTCACACGAGCATCGGCCTCGTCGTCGGCCCGCACCGGTTCACCCCCGTCGTCCGCAAGATCGAGGGCTTCGCGGCGGCGCTCGAGCAGCATCTCGGGGTCACCGACGCCGACCCGTACCTCGCGACGTCCCTGTTCACGCTCGAAGGAGGTCAGTCAGCCGCCACCCAGCTGATCGAGCGAGGTTGCACCGGCATCGTGTGCGCCTCCGACGTGATGGCGCTGGGCGCCGTCCGCGCCGCGCGGGCCCGGGGCCTGCGCGTGCCCGACGACGTCTCGGTGGTCGGCTACGACGACTCGCCGTTGATCGCGCTGACCGATCCTCCGCTCACGACGGTGCGGCAGCGGGTCGAGGAGATGTCCGCGGCCGCCGTCAACGCCCTCGTCACCGAGATGAGCGGGTCCACGGGTCCACGGGGCGAGCTCGTCTACTCCCCCGAGCTCATCGTGCGCGCCTCCACGGCCCGCGCGCCGTCCTGACGAGACGCGAGCGGCCGTCGGCCGCCGGCGGCACGCGCGGTCACGGTCGGGCGAGGACGTGCAGGGCCAGCGCCGAGGCAGCCGCGACCGACGCCGTGACCGTGCCGTCCTCGGCGACCGAGACCACCTGGCCCGCGCACACGCCGTCGACCATCGGACCGGCGGCGACGTCGCAGTACTCGCCCTCCGGCAACGACGTCGTCCAGGACGCCTGGAGCGTCTCCTCACCCTTGTTGACGACGACGAAGCCGGTCTCGCCGCGGCCGAAGGCGATGGCGTCGCCGTCGTCCCACCAGTCGCTCACGGGCTGGCCCGTCGTGGCGTTGTGGAAGCCCACCATGCCCGCGACGACGGGCCAGGCGTGCGTGCACACCCAGTCGCCGTCGGCGAGGTCGCTCGCCGGGCCGGGATTCGCACCGCAGGTGGCGTCGACCACCTCGCCGGAGGCGTCCTGCGGCGGTCCGGCGTCACGATCGCTGAACGCGTAGCCCGAGTAGACGACGGGTGTGCCGTAGTCGGTCGCGAGCAGCAGGACGTTCGCCAGCGCGTACGTCGCGCCGTCGCTGGCGGCGAGCGTGCGCCCGTTCCGCTCGGTGTCGTGGTTGTCGACGAACGTGACGGCGTCGGCGCCCTCCAGCATGCCGACGGAGCCGAGATCGGCGAACGACCGGAGCGATCCGCCCTGGAGCATCCCGACGACGTTCTCCCCCCACGCGAACTCGTACACCAGCCCGTTGCCCACGTACTGCTCGGGGGTGATCGGCTCGCCCGCGCCGCGGATCACCTCCTGCGCGATGACGACGTCGTCCGGCAGGCCGCTGACGATCGCCGCGATGTCCTCGGCGGGCATGTGCTTGGCCGCGTCGATCCGCAACCCGGTGACGCCGAGCGAGACGAGGTCGGCCAGGTAGGCGGCGAGCCGCTCGCGCACGTGCTCCTCACCCGTGCGCAGGTCCGCGAGGTTGACCAGCTCGCACTCCTGCACCTGCGCGGCCTCGCCGTAGTCGCGGATGTCGTCGTCGGGGGTGAGCCCGCAGTGGTGGAAGTCGTCCTCGCCCCAGAGGCCCGGGTAGGAGTAGTGCTCGTACGTCGACCCCGCCCAGCCGGTCGCCTCCCCCGCGTCGTCGGCGATCCCGGTCATGTGGTTGACGACGGCGTCCGCGTAGACCTCGACGCCGACCGCGGTGCACCGGGTCACCATGTCGGCGAACTCCTCGCGAGTGCCCAGCCGCGACTCGAGCTGGTACGACACCGGCTGGTACGCCGTCCACCACGCCTCGCCGAGGACGTGCTCCTGCGGTGGCGACGTCATCACCCACCCGAACCCGGCCGGTCCCAGCGTCCGCTCGCACTCGGCGGCGGTCGCGTCCCACGTCCACTGGAACAGCTGGACGCCGACGACGTGCTCGCCCTCGGTGGGCTCGTCGGATCCGCGATCGGTGCAGCCAGCGAGCAGGATCGTCGCCAGCATGACCGCCGACGTGGCGGCCGCGGCTCGTGCCCGCCTCACGCGTCGAACACCTCTCGCCCCGGGTAGTGCGGCTTGACCTCGCGGTTGACGAAGGCGCCGATCGACGCCGCGTCCATGAGCTCGCGGTGCACCGACGGCGGCACCATCGAGTAGCGGTACACGTCGCCTCCTGCGTACTCGATCTCGAGCTGGTTCGTCGTCGCGTCGTAGCCGATCGCGGCGACCGCACCCGACCTCACCCGTTCCCGCCGCACGGAACCAGCCTGGCCCCCGCGGAGGTCGAGGGCAAGGGCCGGACAGGACGGTCCGACCACGCGCAGCTGGTGTCACCAGGTGTGCGGTGCGGGTGTCCCGTGTCAGGATGCAGCCGTCGGGAGGAGGTGGGCACGGTGAGCGTCGGGCGCACCATGGCACCGGAGGTCGATCCTGCCGACGCGCGCCGGACGCCGCCGTGGCGGTACGCGATCGGGATGTTCGGCACGTCGATCCCGATCAACATGCTGCGCGGTTCGGCGATCCTCTTCTACGTCGACATCCTGGGGATGAGCGCGGTGGCGTACGGCGCCGTCATGGTCGTCTACGCCGTCATCGACGCGCTCGACAACCCGGTTCTCGGCCACCTCTCCGACCGGACCCGCACCCGCTTCGGGCGCCGCCGCCCGTGGTTGCTCGTCGGGGCGCCGTTGCTGGCGATCTCGATGATCGCCTTCTTCTCCCCTCCCGACGCCGTCGACGGCGCCGCCCTCGTCGTGTGGTTCGCGGTGTTCGCGATCCTCTGCGAGGCGTTCGACTCGATGCTCAACGCCAACTACGGCGCCCTGCTGCCCGAGCTGTTCCCGGGCGAGCGGGCTCGCGCGAGCGCCAACTCGTTGCGGCAGGGCTTCCAGCTCGTCGCGCTGGTCGTCTCGCTGGCCGTGACCCCGCTGCTGACGACGTCGGTGCTCGGCACCGCCGAGACGACCGGCGGGTTCCGCGCCACCGCGACGATCTACGCCGCCGTCGCCGTGCTCGCGATCGTCGTCATGGCGCTCGGCGCTCGTGAGAACCCTCGGTACGCGCAGACCGAGCGCATCGCGTTCCTCCCGAGCATCAAGGTGATCGTCTCGAACCCGCTGTTCTGGCAGCTCGGGCTCGTGGGCGCCTGCTACGCCGTCCCGATGGCCCTGGTGATCTCGGGCGTGCAGCTGTACGTCAAGTACTCCCTCGGGCTCGAGATCGCCGGCGCGGCTCTGATCCTGCAGGCCGTGGTGATCGGGCTGTCCGGCCTCGGACTGGTGCTGTGGACCCGGGTGGTCCACCGCCGTGGGGCGCTGTGGACCTGGCGACTGGCGTTCCCGCTGCTGGCCCTCAGCTTCGTGGGGCTCTACCTCGCGCGGGATCTGCTCACCGCCGTGCTCGCCGGCGTCCTGCTCGCGGTCGGTTGGTCGGGGATGCTCGCGACCAACGACCTCCTGGTCGCGCGGGTCCTCGACGCCGACGCGGCTGCCCACGGCACGCACCGCGAGGGACTGTTCCTGTCGGCGTTCGGCGTGCTCGGCCGCCTGAACGGAGCCGTGACCGGGCTCGCCGCCGCCTCGCTCCCCGTGTTGTTCGGGTACGTGTCGGGCGACGACCCCGGCCAGGACCCGGGGGGCGCCTGGCGGATGTACATGTGCGTCTACCCGTTCGCGCTCACCGTGATCGGGTCGGTGGCGGCACGGTTCGTGCGCGTCCCAGCGGTCACCTCGGCCGACACCCCGACCCCCTCGGCACCAGCGGGAGGCGGGCACTCGTCGTGACACGCCGACTCGTCATCACGGCCGACGACCTCGGCCGCGATGCGCGGACCACGGGGACGATCCTCGACCTGGCGGTCCGCGGGAACGTCACGGCCACGACGCTCATCCCGGTGACCGACGCCGCCGATGTCGCGGCGCACGCGGCAGCCGAGCTCGGCCTGATGCCGCGTCTGCACGCCACCCTCACCAGCGAGTCCGAGCTGCCGCCCTGGCGGTCGCTGAGCGGGCGTGCGAGCTTCCCGCACGGGAGGCTGCCGAGCGATCACGACGACCTCGCCGGCACGGCCACCGATGGCGACGTCGCCGCGGAGCTCGCGGCCCAGCTCGGATGGATGCGGGCACGGGGCGTCCCGCCGGGAGGGGTCGACTCGCACGCCGGCACCTTGTACGGGCTGAACGGCCGCGGGTGGCTGCTCCCGACGTTGCGCTGGTGCGCGGCCGAGGGGCTGGCGCTGCGCCTCCCCCGAGATCTCGCCCTCTACCCGGGCACGATCTGCGAGGAGCTCGCGCGGGCGCACCGCGACGCCGTCGCACTTGCCGACGCCCTGGGCGTGGCGCTGCCCGCGGCGATGATCACCAACCACCGCGGAGCCTCCGAGCTCGGCTCCTACGCGGTGCTGCGCGCCCAGATGATCGCGCTGCTCGACAAGCTTCCTGAGGGCACGAGCGAGCTCGTCCTGCACCCGGCCGACGGCCTCGACGGCGAGGTCGGGGTCGTGCGCTCGTGGGAGGCGCGGCTCCTGCGCGACCCGGCCTGGCAGGACGCCCTGGACGCCGCGCGGATCGACCCCGCGCCCGACTGGTGGTCGAGCACGCACTGGTGACAGGTGTCATTCCCGCGGTGCACGCGTCGCTGCCAGGCTCGTGGTCATGAACAGGAAGACACTCGCGTTCGTCGCCCTCGCGATCAGCATGCTCTACGGCGTCGGGTTCGCCGTGTTCGACGACCCGCCGCAGGGCTACGCCGCTGTCGGCGCTGTCGTCGTCGCCCTCAGTTGGATCGCCGTCGGCACGTTCGGACGGGACGAGGAGGAGCCCCCGGCGGCCGTGGCGCCGTCGACGCTCGAGTCGCCGCCGACCACCGACCCGACGGCGCACCAGGTGGCTCCGTGGGGCACGTCGACCGAGGACGCGCCGCGGCCCGACGACCGGTGAGGGTCAGCCGCCCGAGACGCTGAGCTCGGCCTCGGCCAGCACGGCGCGCAAGGCGTCGTCGATGTCGCGGCTGGCGAGCCAGCCGTCCGGGACGGCGGGGGTCTTCGGGCTGCCGGCGCGACCCCGCTGACCCTCGGCCGCCTCCCCGGGGTAGGGCTGGGCGAGGTCGAGCGCGGCGAGCTTGGCGTCGAGGTCGGCCAGGCTGTCGACCATCCCCATCGCCGCGCGCGCCTCCCCGCCGACGACGTAGCCCTTGAGGTACCAGGCCATGTGCTTGCGGAGCTCGCGCAGCGCGCGGCCCTCGTCGCCGAAGTGCTCGACCATGAGCTCGGCGTGGCGGCGGATCACGGCGGCGACCTCGCCCAGACCGGGACGCACCCGCGCGTCGGAGCCCGCGAACGCGGCGACCAGGTCGGTGAACAGCCAGGGTCGCCCTTGGCAACCCCGGCCCACGACGACGCCGTCGCACCCTGTCTCGGCGACCATCCGCAGCGCGTCCTCGGCGGACCAGATGTCGCCGTTGCCGAGCACGGGCACGTCCGTGACGGCGGCCTTGAGCCTCGCAATCGCCTCCCAGTGGGCGGTGCCGGAGTAGTAGTCCGCGGCGGTCCGGGCGTGCAGCGCGACGGCGGCGACGCCGGCATCCTGCGCGCGGAGCCCGGCGTCGACGTAGGTGAGGTGGTCGGCGTCGACACCCATCCGCATCTTGATGGTCAGCGGGATCCCGCCGCGTGACGCCTCCTCGACGGCGCCGGTCACGATCGCACCGAAGAGCTCGTGCTTCCACGGCAGCACGGCACCGCCGCCCTTGCGGGTCACCTTGGGCACGGGACAACCGAAGTTGAGGTCGATGTGATCGGCGTGGTCCTCGGCGACGAGCATCCGCACGGCGGCGCGCACCGTCGCCGGGTCGACGCCGTACAGCTGGACCGACCGGACCTTCTCGCCGTCGTCGTGGCTGATGATCCGCATCGACTCCGGGGTCCGCTCGACGAGCGCGCGCGAGGTGACCATCTCGGCCACGTACAGCCCGACCGGAGCCGGCGAGCCCGCGAGCCGGTCCACCCGATCGGCTGGGACGCCGTCGGCCGCCGCGTCCCGGCACAGGGTCCGGAACGGAGCGTTCGTCACGCCCGCCATCGGCGCGAGCACCACGGGGGTGTCGACGGCGATGGGTCCGATGTGCAAGGTCACCGCACGAGTATCGCCGATCGGCCGATAGCCTCCGACCGTGGCTGAGCACACGTCGATCACACGATTCAGACAGGCGCTCGCCGCTGCGGGCGGGACGGGCGAGATCCGGGTGCTGCCGGACTCGGTGCACACCGCAGCCCTCGCCGCCGAGGCGCTGGGCTGCGAGGTCGGCGCCATCGCCAACAGTCTCCTGTTCGAGCGCGCCGGGTCGCCGGTCCTCGTCCTCACGTCGGGCGCCCACCGCGTCGAGGTGGACCTCGTGGAGCCGGTCACCGGCGCGCTGCGGCGCGCCGACAAGGACTTCGTGCGGACCCACACAGGGCAGGTGATCGGCGGGGTCTCGCCCATCGCCCACCCCGCGCCCATCCCCACCTACATCGATTCCTGGCTGAGACGCCACCCCGTCGTCTGGGCCGCAGCCGGCCACCCCGCTGCGGTGTTCTCCACCAGTTTCGACGAGCTCGTCGCGATGACGCACGCCACCGAGATCGTCGTCGCCGCGGACTGACGGCTGAAAATCGGCAAGACCAGCTTTCGAGTCCCCCCGAGTTCGGTACAGGCTCGGTCAAGAGTGTTCCGTTGACGTGACTCGTCCGGTAGGCATGGAGAGATCACTGAACGATCACTCGGTCACATCGCCGTGACCACGACCCACCTGGAGGTGCCCCGTGCCGGACCCCACGCACGAGAACCACAGCCCGTCCCACGGACGGCTCACACGACGATCGCTGCTGGTGAGCGGCCTCGCTGCCGCCGCCGTCGGCGCGAGCGCCGTCCCCGCCGTCGCCGGCGGTGGGCACGGTGGAGGCGGGCACGGCGGCGGCGGGCACGGCGGCGGTCACGACGACAAGTACCTGCGTCGTCTGATCGACCGGATGAGCCTGCCCGAGAAGATCGGGCAGCTGTTCGTGCAGCAGGTCTACGGCTCCGACGCGACCACGGCCGACGAGCGCAACGTGCCGCTGTACGGCGTGGCCAGCCCGGCCGAGGTCGTGGAGAAGTACCACCTCGGCGGCGTCATCTACTTCGCCTGGACCGACAGCGTGCAGGACCCCGACCAGATCGTCGCGCTCTCCAACGGGTTGCAGAGGGCCGCGATCGGCCGCGGTCGCCGGGGTGTGCCGCTGCAGATCGCCATCGACCAGGAAGGTGGCGTCGTCACGCGGATCGGCCCGCCCGCGACGCAGTTCCCGGGCGCGATGGCGCTCGGCGCCGGCCGCAGCACCGAGGATGCCCGTCTCGCCGCCGAGATCATCGGCACCGAGCTGGCCGCGATGGGCGTCAACACCAACTTCGCGCCCGTGTGCGACGTCAACGTCAACCCCCTCAACCCCGTGATCGGCACCCGGTCGTTCAGCTCCGACCCGGCGCTGGCGGCCGAGATGGTGGCCGCCCAGGTCATCGGGTACCAGGAGGGCGGCGGCGTGGCCAGCTCCGCCAAGCACTTCCCCGGTCACGGTGACACCGCGGTCGACAGCCACGTCGCGTTCCCGGTCATCACGCACACCCGGCAGGAGTGGGAGGAGATCGACGCCCCGCCGTTCCGGGCGGCGATCGACGCCGAGATCGACATGATCATGACGGCGCACCTCGCCTTCCCCGCGCTCGACGACTCCGGCGACCCCGCCACGCTGAGCGAGCCCATCCTCACGGGGGTGCTGCGCGACGAGCTCGGGTACGACGGCGTCATCGTCACCGACTCCCTCGAGATGCAGGGCGTCCGCGACCTCTACCCCGACGGAGAGGTCGCCGTCCGGGCCCTGCTGGCGGGCGCCGACCAGCTTCTCATGACACCGGCGATGGACGACGCCGTGGCCGCCGTCACGGAGGCCGTCCGGACAGGACGACTGAGTCGGCGCGCGCTCGACGCCAAGCTGTTGCGCATCCTGCGGCTGAAGTCGCGTCGCGGCATCCTCCGTCACCCGCGGGTCGATCCGCGCGACG
>JBMDXU010000298.1:0-2669 GCA_048594485.1 Pseudactinotalea sp.
CGGCGGCCAGCGGCGTCAGCCAGCCGAGCCAGGACGGCGTGCCGGCGGGACCAGGCAGGCCGAGGATCAGCAGCGCCGGCAGGTAGGCCACGAACGCGGCCGGGACCACGAACGTGAAGAGCACACGCAACGGCGTCGTGAAGATCGACGTCGGATAGGTGGAGGCGTAGCTGCTGCCGTAGGTGAACGCGTTGACGAGCTCGCCGGCGTCGACGAGCCAGAACTGCAGCCCGGCGGCCGCGACGAACAGGGCGGCGAAGATCGCGACCCCGACGACCGGCGTCATCACGAGCAGAGCGACCGTCGCGGGCGAGAAGTTGATCGGGTTGATCACCAGCGCGACGGCGAGCACGAGGACGGCGACGCCGGTCCGGCCGAGGCGGCGCAGCTGCAGGTCCTCCAGGGCCAGCTGGGGGAGTACCGGAAGGGGCCGGAGCAGCAACGCGTCGAGCGTCCCCGTGCGGATGTAGTACGGCACCCGGTCGAGCTGGCCGACGAGCAGGTCGGCGAGGCTGAACGCGATGTTCGCCAGACCGAACAGCAGCGCCATGCCCGCCAGGTCGAGGCCGCCGAGCGCCGAGATCGACGTGAAGATCACGTAGATCTCGGCGAACTCCAGGGCGCCGATGCCGACCGAGCCGACGATGTCGAGGGCGAACGAGCGGCGATAGGCCAGCTGGGCGCGGACCCGGCTCGCGATCACGGCGCGGTAGGGCGCGAGCACGCCTGCCGCTCGGCCACGGTCAGCCACCCTGCACCACCAGACGTCGCACGGCGCGGGACCACACGAACCGGCCGGCCACGCACAGCCCGACCGCCCAGGCGACCTGGATCGCGATCGCTCGTGCGGCGTCGATCCCGACGGCGTGACCCATCGTCACGTCGATCGGCGTCTGCAGGATCGACGGGAACGGCGTCGCGGCCGCGACGGCGCCGAGCCAGTCGGGGAACCAGTGCACGGGCACGACGAGCCCGGAGAACAGGTTGGCGGTGACGAGATAGAGAGTGGCGACGCCGCGCATCTCGGTCAGCCAGAAGGCGGCGAGGCTGACGAGCCAGCGCCCCAGGAACGACACGACGACAGCGATGAGCAGGCTGACGGCACCGAGGAGATAGGGGAGCAGCCGGTCGGGCCACGCCATCGCTGTCGTGACGATCCCGACGACCAGCGTCGGCATCCCCCGCATGACGAACGTGACGCCGGCGCGGCCGAGGTCGGCGCAGAGGTAGGCGAGCTGCGGGTCGACCGGTCGCGCGAGGTCGCCGGCGATGTCACCGCTGCGGATCCGGTCGGCGAGGTCGTTGTTCCACCAGACGTGCGCGACGGAGAGGAACGCCTGACCCAGCCAGACGTACGTGGCTGCCTGCAGCGGGTCGTACCCGGCCAGCTCGCCGCCGGCCGCACCGACGGCTCCGCCCGTGATCGCGGTCCGGATCAGACCGAACGCGATGTTGGCGACCGAGCCGGCCAGGAACGCGGCTCGGTACGCACTCCAGCGCCGCCACCCCGTGCGTGTGAGCACGGCGAGGGTGATGACAGACACAATCGCGAGAACTTACTCGTCCGGTGACTCGGCGTCAACGGGCCGCGGGCGGCCGGGCCGCCACCCGTGTCGGCGGACGGGATGGTCCGCGACGTGTCGTCGCCGCTCTGCGCCAGGCGTGGTCTCCGCCCAGCTCCCCGGACCAGGTCACGTGCTCGCGACCGCTAGGGTGAGCGCGTCGGCTGACGCCAACTCGCCGACGTGACGGCTACGTCACACCGGCCGGGCTTTGACCCCACGGCCGGGCGGGGGTACCCTTGACGGCGGTGCCCGCTGAGGCGGGCTCTCGCGTGTGCGCAGCTCCCTTCACGCATCGACCAGGTTCCGAGGTCCAGCACGGTTCGCCGTGAGGCCGTCGCCCGGTCGGGGCCGAGGTGGAGCGGCACGGCGGTCGTCGTACCAGCCGGCCACACCGACCTCGCTCCGAAGCGATGTCAGGTGCGTCCGGCAGCGTGCGCGACACGCCCGGGCGCGGGGGTCTTCAGTCGCCGGGCAGTGCTCAACCGACAGCAATGATTGACCGTAGGGACGGAGACCCAGTGCCCACCATCCAGCAGCTGGTCCGCAAGGGCCGCAGCGCCAAGGTCGGCAAGACCAAGACGCCTGCCCTCAAGGGCAGCCCGCAGCGCCGTGGCGTCTGCACCCGCGTCTTCACCACGACCCCCAAGAAGCCGAACTCGGCGCTCCGCAAGGTGGCGCGTGTGAAGCTGTCCAGCGGCATCGAGGTCACCGCCTACATCCCGGGTGTCGGCCACAACCTGCAGGAGCACTCGATCGTGCTCGTGCGTGGTGGTCGTGTGCGCGACCTGCCGGGTGTCCGGTACAAGATCGTCCGCGGCGCGCTCGACACCCAGGGTGTCCGTGGCCGCCAGCAGGCTCGCAGCCGTTACGGCGCCAAGAAGGAGAAGAAGTAATGCCTCGTAAGGGCCCGGCCCCGAAGCGCCCCCTCGTCGTCGACCCCGTCTACGAGAGCGCCACCGTCACCCAGCTGGTCAACCGCGTCCTCCTCGACGGCAAGAAGTCCGTCGCCGAGCGCATCGTCTACGACGCGCTCGAGGGCGTGCGGTCCAAGACCCAGCAGGACCCGGCGACCGTGCTCAAGCGTGCGCTCGACAACGTGCGCCC
>JBMDXU010000299.1:0-2041 GCA_048594485.1 Pseudactinotalea sp.
TGACGTCCTCCGCGGTGAGCAGCACCTGCCCGACCCGCCGCCCGTGCGCGGCGACCGCCCGCGTGTAGTGAGCGACCCGGAGCCCCTGCCCCACGCTCGCCGCCGCCTGCTGCGTCGCGAGGTCCTTGGGCCGCCTCGCCAGTCCGAGCACCGGCAGGGCCGCCGCGATCGCGCCCGAGGAGACCAGCACGACCTCGCCACCCGCGGCACGACGCGCGGCGAGCGTGTTGACGAGGGCGTTGAGGCGTGCGACGTCGAGGTGTCCCTCGTCGTCGGTGAGCGAGGAGGACCCGATCTTGACGACGACGCGCTTCGCCAGCGCCGTGTCGGCGAGGGCGGACCGGTCGAGCACCCGCGCGCCGGCAGCCTGGCTCACCGGGCTGCCCTCACTGGTCGTCGGATCCGCGATCGGTCCACAGCTCCTGCCGAGCCGCGGCCTTGGCGTCCATCCGGTCGTGGAACTGCTCGCGCTTCTCGGCGCGCGTCGGGCGGTGACGGTCCTCCAGCCGCATGTCCGAGCCGCGGGCCCCGAGCAGCTCGGGGCCGGTCGACATCGTCGGCTCCCAGTCGAAGACGACCCCGTCGGGTCCGTCGCCGATGACGACCTCGTCGCCGGCGACCGCACCGGCTGCGAGCAGCGCTTCCTCGACGCCCAGCGTCGCGAGTCGATCGGCGAGGTAGCCGACGGCCTCGTCGTTGGCGAAGTCGGTCTGGCGGACCCACCGCTCGGGCTTGCCGCCCTGCACGAGGAAGTAGACGTGGTCGCTCTCGCGCCGCGTCACCGTGAACTCCTTGCCGCCGCGGCGGCGGTCGACGGCGCGCGGCCGCAGCACCGGCAGCGCCTCCTCCGCCGCGGGCTCGGCCTCGCGCGCCTGACGCACGACGTCGGCGAGCGCGAACGTGAGCGGGCGCAGACCCTCGTGCGACGCCGTCGACACCTCGAACGTGCGGTAACCGCGCGCCTCGATGTCGGGCTTCACGAGATCGGCGAGCTCCCGGGCCTCGGGAACGTCCATCTTGTTGAGCACCACCAGCCGCGGACGGTCGGCGAGCGGGACACGACCGCCGACGATGCCGAGGTCGGCCGAGTAGGCGCGCCGCTCGGCCTCGATGACGTCGAGGTCGCTCAGCGGGTCGCGGCCGGGCTCGAGCGTCGCGCAGTCGAGGACGTGCACCAGCACGGCGCACCGCTCGATGTGCCGCAGGAACTCCAGCCCGAGGCCACGCCCCTCGCTCGCACCGGGGATCAGGCCGGGCACGTCCGCCACGGTGAACCGCTCGTCGCCGGCCTGGACCACACCGAGGTTCGGCACGAGGGTCGTGAACGGGTAGTCCGCGATCTTGGGTCGGGCCGCGGACATCGCGGCGACCAGCGAGGACTTGCCAGCGGAGGGATAGCCGATGAGCGCGACGTCGGCGACGCTCTTGAGCTCGAGGACGACGTCGACCTCCTCGCCCGGCTCCCCCAGCAGCGCGAACCCCGGGGCCTTGCGCTTGGGCGAGGCGAGTGCGGCGTTGCCGAGACCGCCGTGACCGCCTCGGGCGACGACGAACCGGGTACCCGCGTCCACGAGGTCGGCGAGCACGTCGCCGCCCGCGCTCTTGACGACGGTGCCCTCGGGGACCCCGACGACGAGGTCGTCGGCGTTCTTGCCGGCCCGCATGTCGCCGGCACCCTGCGCGCCGTTGCCGCCACGGCGGTGCGGGGCGTGCGAGATGTCGAGCAGCGTCGTGACGTCGTGGCGGACCTCCAGGACGACGTCGCCGCCGTCGCCGCCGTTGGCGCCGTCGGGCCCGCCGAGGGGCTTGAACTTCTCGCGGCGGATCGAGGCGCACCCGTTGCCGCCGTCACCGCCGCGCGCGTGCAGCACGACGCGGTCGACGAAAGTGGTCATGCGGGCCTCTCAGGGTGGTGGGACGGCGAAGGGCGGAGCGGCCAAAGCCGCACCCCCCATAGCGCGAGTGTGGTGGGTGTGCCACAGGCGGAGACCGGATGCAGCTCCGCCGGGACGATTTAGTCGAACATTCGGCCGCGACCCGT
>JBMDXU010000003.1:0-1558 GCA_048594485.1 Pseudactinotalea sp.
GCGCCCGCGAGCTACGCGGCCGACGAAGAGACTGGGCCTCTGCAGGGCATCGTCTCCGCCGTCACCGATCCGGTCGACCGTGCCGTCGAAGACGTCGTCGCGCCCGTGCTCGAGTCCGTGGTCCAGCCCGTGGCCCGCGTCGCAGAGCCCGTCGTCCAGGCTGTCGCCCCTGTCGTCCAGTCCGCTCCTCCCGCCGTCGTTCCGGTCGTCGACCCGGTCGTTCGCGAGGTGGTCGAGCCCGTCGCGCAGAACGTCGTCGCCCCGGCCGTGCAGCCGGCTGCAGGCGTGGTCGAGCCTGTCGCCGACACCGTGGCTCCCGTCATCGAGCCCGTTTCGGATGTCGCGGCGCCCGTCACGGAGAACCTCGCGCCTGTCGTCGCACCGATCGTCGGCTCACTGTCTCCGGTGACCGATGCCGTCGGCGCCCCCGTGATTCCCGTGCTCGGCATCCTCGACGGCGCCCTGGCACCCGTCGTGGCGGTGCTCGCTCCGGTGACCGATGCCCTCGCGCCCGTCACGGACGCACTCACTCCCGTCATCGTCCCGATCACGGATGCCGTTGTACCCGGCGGCTCGCAGCCGCTCGTCCCCCTGTCTCCCGGCGAGACGCCGGAGCCCGGAATCGCCACCAGCTCGCCGCTGGACGCGCTCTCCACCGTCGCCCTTGGTCTGGCACGCGACCTGGCTACGTCCACGTCGACCGACGGCCCATTCGGCATTTTCGGCGTCCTGGCGACGTCGGCCGAGGTTCTCGCGCCCTCATCCGAACTGTTCGCCGCGGCGGCCAGCGAGGCACCCGCCGTCGCGGGTCATGCGCTCGCTCTGGGCGCACCGGCGTCGGGTGGCCTCGCCGTCAGCGCTCCGGGCGCGGCCTCGGCCGGCGCCGCCGCTGCCGGAGGCGGTATCGCCGCAGCCCTGTTCGCATTCGCCGGAGCAGCGTTCCTGCTCCCCGGACGCCGCGGACGCCTCACGAACTCGACGGGCCCGATCTCGCCCGTCTACCCCACCGACGTCTCTCCTGACTAACGAACGGCCGGCCGCGCTCGAGCGGCACGACCATCGGCGCGCAGCGCCATCCATTCGTCATTCTCAAGGAGAGAACAATCATGAACACCATCGTCTCGCGTGCCATCTGGGGCACGCTCGTCGCCGGGGGGATCACGATCCTCGGCGCATCGGTCGCCCACGCGGCCGACACCCCGGGAGAGGACGGGTTGCTCTCGGGCACCCAAGGCATCATCTCCGTCGACGCTCCGATCACGGTCAGCGGAACCTCCATTGCGGTCCTCGGCGATGCGGACAGCTCGACGTCGGGCTCGAGCACACCGGAGTCGGCACCGGCGCCCAGCGGCTCAACGAGCGGCTCGGACGGCGTCGGCTCGGGGTCGCAGACGCTCGTCAGCGTTTCCGTGCCCGTGACCGTCGAGGGCACCTCCGTGGCCGTCGTCGGCGACAGCACGTCGTCGACGGACGGCGGCAGCGCGCCCGCCGAGCCGGCTCCTGCTCCGGCGCAGACCGCTCCGGCACCCGCTGCCGAAACGAACGGCGCGGATGGCGT
>JBMDXU010000030.1:0-9488 GCA_048594485.1 Pseudactinotalea sp.
AGGCCGACGGCGGCCGCTACGCGGCGAAGACCGACCCCGAGGCCGCCGAACGAGCCCTCACCACGATCTCGGAGACGGGGCGCGCCGCCCTCGCCGACATGCGCCGCATCCTCGGCGTGGTGCGGTCCGACGGCAACGACACCGCCACCGTCGCCCCGCAGCCCGGGAGCAACGACGTCGCGGAGCTCGTCGCCTCGATGAAGGACACGCTGCCCGTGTCGCTCGTCGAGATGGGTGTCCCCCGCCCGCTGCCGATCGGCACGGGCGCGACCCTCTACCGGATCGCGCAGGAGTCGCTCACCAACATCCTCAAGCACGGCGGGCCGGCCGCGAAGGCCACCGTGCTGATGCAGTGGGAGTCCAACCGCATCGTCCTCCAGGTCGACGACGACGGCCGGGGAGCGTCGGCTCCCTCCGACGGCGCGGGGCACGGTGTCCTCGGCATGCACGAGCGCGCCGCCATGCTCGGCGGAACCCTGATCGCCGGTCCGCGCCCTGGAGGCGGTTACCGTGTGCGAGCCGAGATCCCGCTCGCGGGTGGGGCCGGCTTCCCCGCCGGTGACGCGCCGTTACGACCCGCCGTGCCGCCGTCGGACCTCACGACGACGCGGCCCCTGCCGCCGGACCCGGCCACCAACAACGGGACCCCCAGCGCCCCGACCCCCAGCGCCCCCACCCCGAGCACCCCGACCCCGAGGACCACATGACCGACGTACCCGCCGACCCGATCCGTGTCGCCCTCGTCGACGACCAGCAGCTCGTCCGGGCCGGGTTCGCCCTCGTCATCAACTCCCAGCCGGACATGGAGGTGGTCATCGAGGCGGGCGACGGCGCGCAGGCGCTGCGACTGCTCGGCAGCCACCCGGTCGACGTCGTCCTCATGGACGTCCGCATGCCCACGATGGACGGCCTCGCCGCCACCGCGGCGCTCACCGACCCGGCCGGCGGCGACGGCCCGAAGGTCATCATCCTCACGACCTTCGACCTCGACGAGTACGTGCTCCGGGCGATCAAGGCCGGCGCGTCAGGATTCCTCCTCAAGGACACACCCCCGGAGGACATGCTCTCCGCGATCCGGACGGTCCATCACGGCGAGGCCGTGATCGCGCCGTCGTCCACGAAGCGGCTCATCGGGCACCTCGCCAGCGTCCTTCCCGACGCCGAACGCACACCGCCTGCTGTGCTCGACGCGTTGACCGAGCGCGAGCGCGAGGTGCTGGTGCTCATGGCTCGTGGCCGTTCCAACACCGAGATCGCGTCCGACCTGTTCGTCGCCGAGGCGACCGTCAAGACCCAGGTCGGACGTGTGCTCGCCAAGCTCGGCGCGCGCGACCGTGTGCAGGCCGTCGTCGTCGCCTATGAGACCGGGCTCGTCAACCCCGGGTCCTGACGCCGTCCACCCACGGGATGACGACCGAACCAGACCGGGGCGCGACGCACCGCACGGGGCCGGGTCCGTAGCGTCGTCACCATGACGCAGACGATCCCCCTTCCCCCGTCCACCGCCGGCGCGCCGGCCGCAGCCCGTGCCGTCGGGCTCACCAAGATCTACGGGCGCGGCGACGTCGCCGTGCACGCGCTCGACGGCGTCGACGTGAGCTTCGCCGCCGGCGAGTTCACGGCGATCATGGGCCCCTCCGGCTCCGGCAAGTCGACGCTGATGCACCTCCTCGCCGGTCTCGACACCGCGACCGCAGGGCAGGCCTGGCTGGGCGGCACCGAGCTGACCTCGCTCAGCGACGACCAGCTCACCGTCCTGCGGCGCGAGCGCGTCGGGTTCGTGTTCCAGTCCTTCAACCTGCTGCCCATGTTCACGGCGGCGCAGAACATCGAGCTGCCCTCGCAGCTCGCCGCCAGCAAGCTCGACCGCGACTGGTACGACACCCTCGTCACGACGCTCGGTCTGAACGACCGCCTCACCCACAAGCCGCACGAGCTCTCGGGCGGGCAGCAGCAGCGTGTCGCGATCGCCCGCGCGCTCTCGACCAAGCCCGACGTCGTCTTCGCCGACGAGCCCACCGGCAACCTCGACTCCCGCTCGGGTGCCGAGGTGCTCTCGTTCCTGCGCCGCTCGGTGCGCGAGCTGGGCCAGACCATCGTCATGGTCACCCACGACCCAGCGGCTGCCGCCTACGCCGACCGCGTCGTCCTCCTCGCCGACGGCGCGATCGCCGGGTCGATCACCGACCCGACCCCGGAGTCGGTGCTCGCCGGCCTGGACGCGCTGCGCAACCCGACCGCGGCGGTGGCCGGCTGATGCTGCGCGCCACCCTCGACCAGATGCGGTCCTCGGCGGGCCGCCTCGCCGCCGCCGGCATCGCGATCCTGCTCGGCACCGCGTTCGTCGCGGCCAGCCTGCTCGCCAGCGCCACCATGCGGCAGGCGACCTACGACTCCTTCACCGCCTCGTACGCGGACGCCGACCTCGTCGTCTCCGCGAACGACACCCCGCTCACCTCCGACGCCGTCGACGCCATCCGGGAGACCGACGGCGTCACGGCGGCCGACGTCGCCGCGTACCTCGGTCTGCAGGTCACCGGCACGCGAGCGACCGAGTTCATCGGCGCGAGCTCGACCCCGAGCGATCCGTCCCTGGCCGTCGGGACGATCGACGACGGCACCGAGGCCACCTCCGACGACGAGATCGTGCTCTCGACCGCCGTCGCCGACCGCATCGGCGCCGGCATCGGCGACGACGTGCGGATCGAGTGGCAGACCGTCGACGGCCAGCCCGTCAGCGCGACGGTCACCGTGGTCGGGCTGCTCGCCGAGACCGGGTCGTTCTTCACCAACGGCGACGACTCCCGGGTCGCGCCGTCGCTCTACGAGTCCATGCTCGAGGACCAGTCACCCGACGGGACCTTCTACGGGTCCGTGCTGCTGAACCTGGACGACGGCGCCGACGTCGGCGACGTCCGCGCCGCGCTCGAGGCCGACGCGGCGCTCGACGGCGCCCAGATCCAGACGATCACCGAGATCGCCGAGTCGATGTCGGCCGAGCTGACCGGAAGCACGGTCGCGTTCCTCACGCTCATGCTCGCGTTCGCCGCGGTCGCGCTGGCCGTGGCGAGCCTGGTCATCACCAACACGTTCCAGGTGCTGGTGGCTCAGCGGACGAAGACGCTCGCGCTGCTGCGCTGCGTCGGTGCGAGCCGCGGCCAGATCCGCCGGTCGGTGCTGCTGGAGGCGGCGCTGCTGGGGCTGCTGTCCTCGCTCGCCGGTCTCGCGCTCGGCTCGGTGGTCGTCATCGGCGGCGTGCGGGTGCTGGGTGACGTGTTCCCGGCGGCAGCGGTGGGGACCGCCGTGCCCTTCGACTGGTGGGTCCCGGTGACGACGATCGGCATCGGCGTGGTCGTGACCCTGCTCGCCGCGCTCGTGCCGGCGCGGATGGCGACACGTGTCGCCCCGGTGGCCGCGCTGCGGCCGATCGAGGGTGCCTCCGAGCAGCGCGCGGGCCGGATCCGGCTGGTGTTCTCCGCCGGGCTCGCCGTGATCGGCCTGCTCATGCTGGGTGGCGGCGTCGCCGTCGCGTTCTCCGCGGCCGGCACCGACAACGCCGAGGTCGGTGTGCTCGGGGGTCTGGCCCTCGGCGTCCTCGGTGGCCTCAGCTCGCTGGTCGGGCTGCTCGTGGGCTCGGTGTTCCTGGTGCCGAGGCTGCTGCCGCTGCTCGGTCGTGCGGCCGGGCGCGGCGTGCCCGCGCAGATCGCGACCGCGAACGCGGTCCGCAACCCGCGCCGCACCGCCGCGACCACGAACGCGCTGGTCATCGGCGTCGCCCTGGTGGTCATGATGTCCACGGGTGCGCTCTCGGCCCGTCAGACGCTCCTCGGTGCACTCGACAACGAGTTCACCGTCGACGTCGCCGCGACGTCGACCGACGAGACGCAGGCGGTCGCACCGGCACAGGTCGACGCGGTCGAGCAGACCGACGGCGTGGGGGACGTCGTGACCGTCCGCTCGACCACGCAGATCGCCTTCACCGGCGACGACGGCAACATGGCGTACCCGACGACGGTCGCCTTCGCCGACGGCGACCCGGCCGACGTGCTGCGCGACCCGTCGTTCCTCCCGGAGATCACCGACGGCGTCCTGCTCGTCGGCGACAGCGAGTCGATCTACGGAAGCATCTTCGCCGACGGCAGCACCGTCACGGTCACGGCACCGGACGGCACAGGGACCGACGAGACGCTCCGTGTCGTGCACGCCGACCTCGGCGACCCGTACACGGCGTACGTCTCCGCCGCGACGATGGCGCAGATCGCCCCCGACCTCCCGGTCAACGGCATCTGGGCCAGGTTCGCCGACGGGGTCAACGCCGACGACGCCGCCACCAGCGTGCAGCAGTCGCTCAACGAGGTCACGACAGCCGATCCCGAGGCTCCGCTGCTCTCGGTGGCGGGCTCGGCGGTGGAGCGAGCGGCCTACGGGCAGGTGATCGACACGATGCTCGCGATCGTGCTCGGCCTGCTCGCGGTCGCGGTGGTGATCGCCCTGGTGGGCGTCGCTAACACGCTCTCGCTGTCAGTCATCGAGCGGCGCCGCGAGAACGCGACGCTGCGCGCGATCGGTCTGACGCGCGGCCAGCTCCGCGGGATGCTCGCGGTCGAGGGTGTGCTCATCGCCGTCGTGGGCAGCATCGTGGGTGTGATCGCCGGGCTGGTCTACGGATGGGCGGGGGCCGCCGTCGTGCTCGGAGGCATCGGCGGTGGCGAGGGTCTCGCGCTGGGGGTGCCCTGGCTGCAGCTGCTGGCCGTCGCGGTGATCGCGGTGGTGGCCGGGCTGCTGGCGTCGGTCCTCCCGGCCCGGTCCGCCGTCCGGCAGTCGCCCGTCGCGGCGCTCGCCACGGACTGATCCCGGGTTATCCACAGGCGGCGGCCGGGTCGAGACGGGGGCGACCCGGCCGGGGCACCATCGCAGGGTGAGCCGCGTGACGACCCGATTCCACCTGGCCGTCGTCGATGGGCCCGACGGCGGCTGGGTGGCGTCGCTGCCCGAGGACCGTGAGGTCGTCGTCGGGAGGTCGCCCGACGTCGGCCTCGCGCTCGACGACGCCCGGCTGTCCCGCCGTCACCTGACGGTCCGGTCGCGGCGCGGCCGGGTCAGTGCCCGTTCTCTCACCCGCACGCGTCCCGTGCACGTGCGCCGCGCTCGACGGCGGCGGACGGGCCGCGCGGTCCTCGGCCGGCGACGTCGGCTCCGCGGCGCGTGGGTGGACATCGCCGTCGGGTCCCGGCTGGTCGCCGGAGCGACGACCCTGGAGGTCCGCGAGCATCCCGGCCTCGAGGAACGCACCGAGGTGACGGCCGCGCCGATCGGCGAGGGCCTGGGGATGCGGCTGCTGATCCCGCTCGCGATGGCCGCGTCGATGGTGCCGCTCGCGCTCAGCAGCGCCGGCACCAGCCCGTGGCGCACGATCACGTGGCTGGTGCTGCCCGTGGTCCTAGTGGTCGCGGTGGTGTGGCCGTGGCTGCGCGAACGGGCGGCTCGGGCCTTGCGCAGCCGCGCACCCGTGGCGCCGCAGCCTCCCGATCCCCCCGACCCCGCGCGTCTCCTCGCGGCGGCGCACGCACCGTGGCGCGTGCAGGCCGAGGGCTGGGACCTCGGCAGCCACGGCCACGGTCGACGCCGTCGCGTCCGGACCGACCCGTTCCCCGACCGGGGAGAGAGTGTCGCCGTCGTCGGCCCCGCGGAACCTGCCCGAGCGATGGCTCGCTGGCTGGTCTGCCAAGCCGCCTACCGGCTCCCGCCCGCCGAGCTCCGCATCACCGCCCCGCCCGGGTGGGACTGGGTGGCGGCACTGCCGCACACCGCCGCGACGGGCGAGACGGTGCTCGTCGTCCACGACCTGACCGCGGGAGCCGATCGATGGACGACGAGGGCCGGTCGCCCAGCGCACGACGCGCTCGGCGTCGTCATCGCCACGTCTCTCGCCGACGTGCCGCCGTGGTGCACCCGGGTCGTCGAGGTGGTGCGCGACCACGACCGCAGGGTCTCGGCGTCGTGGGCGAGCGAGGTCGCAGCCGCGCTCGCCCGCACCGCCACCGGCGCGCAGGTACTGCCCGGGTCAGTGGCTCTCACCGACCTGCTCACCGAGCACGACCCCGCCGCGGTGCTGACACGGTGGCGCGCCCGGTCGCCCGGTCTGCAGACGCCCCTCGGCGTCGGTCCCGACGGCGCCTGCTGGCTCGACCTGGCCGGAGCCGGACCTCACGCACTCGTCGCGGGCACCACCGGTGCGGGCAAGTCCGAGCTGCTGACCGCGCTCGTGCTCGGGCTCGCCGTGCGCCACCCCCCGGCTGACCTGCACGTGCTCCTCGGCGACTACACGGGCGGCGCCACGTTCGGCGCCCTCGCGACCCTGCCCCACGTCACCGGGCTGCTCACCGACCTCGACACCGCGGCCACCGGACGCGCGCTCGCGAGCCTGCGCGCCGAGCTCGCTCGCCGCGAGCGGGTGCTGGCCGAGGTCGGTGCCCGATCGATCGCCGAGCTCGCCGTGCACGGTGGGGCGAGCACGTCACTGCCCCGGCTGCTCGTCGTCGTCGTCGAGTTCCGCACCCTCGCCGATGGGCACCCCGAGCTGCTCGACGCGCTCGTGCGCCTCGCCGCGCAAGGCCGCTCGCTCGGCGTCCACCTCGTCCTCGCCACCCAGCGGCCCGCGGGCGCGGTGACCGCCGACATGCGTGCGAACATCTCGATCCGGCTGTGCCTGCGGGTGCTCGAGGCGACCGACTCGCTCGACGTGCTCGGCGACGCCGCCGCCGCCCACCTCCCGGCGGTCCCCGGGCGGGCGATCCTGCGCACCGATGTCCCGACCACGCTGCAGGTGGCCTGGCCCGGCACGGCGGCGGACGGCGTGGCCTCGCTCGTCTCGCTCGTCCTGGCCTCGGCGTCCCTGGCCGACCCCGACCTCGTCGCCTCCTCACCGCCCTGGGCTCCTCCGCTCCCCGAGCGTGTCGACGTCACCGAGCTGGGAGAACGAGAGGCGGACGTCCTGTCCGTGCTCGTCACCGATCTCCCGGAGCAGCAGCGCCTCGGCTCGTGGGGCCTGCCGCTCGGCGAGTCGCTGCTGGTCAGCGGCCCGCCGGGCAGCGGTCGCACCACCACGGCCCGCACGCTCGCGACCGAGGCGGTGAGCCGCGGCGTCGTCGTGCACACGATCGCCGACGAGCCCCTGTGCCCGGCGGACGCGCCCGCGCGCGGCACCGTCTGCCCCACCGACGACGTCGCGCGGGCCCATCTCCTGCTCACAGCGATGTCCCAGCCGCGGGACCGCTCCGAGCTCCTCGTCCTCGACGACGTCGACGCGCTCTGCCGCAGCCTCGACGATCGGCTGGGCTACGGCGCCGGCATGGAGATGGTCACGACGCTCGTCGCAGGCGCACGGCGGAACCGGCTCGGTGTCGTCGTCACGGTGGCCGCGCCCGCGACCCGCTGGGCCGCCGTGAGCCGCCGGCACCTCGTGCTCGCGCCGCGCGATGTCAGCGACGCCCTCGTGGCCGGCGTGCCCCGCGACATGGTGGCGATCGGCTCGCCCCCGGGTCGGGGGGTGCTGCTCGAGGGCGGTGTCGCCGTCGCCGGGCACGTCGCGCTCGCCGCCGAGGACGGTCCCTGGGCGCGGCCCGCTGCGCAGGCGTGGCGGGTGCTACCGCTGCCCGACGTCGTCGACCTCCCCGCGAGCTGGGCTCGACCGCGTCGTACGGGCGAGCTGGTGGTCGGTCTGGGCGGCACCGATGCCTCACCCGTGACCGCCCCGCTCCCGCCCTCGTGCCGCTGGCTGGTCCTCGGTGGGGCGCGCACCGGACGCACCACCACGCTGCGGATGCTGGTCGGCCGGCTGCGCGCGCACGGTCGCCCGGTCTGGACCGATCCCGCCGGTGTGCCCGAACAGCCCGGTGACGGCGTCCTCGTGCTCGACGACGTCGACCGGCTCGGTCTCGACGACGCGGCAGCCGCGGCGGGGGCCCTGGCGCGTGGTGCCGCCGTGGTCGCGACGGCGCGACCCGAGCCGCTGTCCGGCGCCTTCCACGACCTCGCTCGGATGCTGCGCGACCCGGACGTCACGCTCGTGCTCGGGTCACCGTCCGGGACAACGGCGTGGACCGGTCTCGATCTGCGTACCGTCGCCGACGGCCGGGCACGCCCGGGGCGAGGGGTGCTCGTCGCGCGCGGCACGGCCACCCCGATCCAGGTCGACCGCGGGCGTCATGCGCTCGACGAGGCGCTCGCACGCCATCGAGCTCAGATGACCGTGCCCGACGACGACGACCGACTCGTCGCGGCGATCGACGAGGGCAGCAGCAGCCCCACGATCACGGCAGCCGAGGCCACCAGCACGCCGATCACGACGACCAGCGGGGCCTGACCGAGCGACCCGATCACCGCCGCCGCCTGGATGAGCTGCCAGGTGAGGACGGGTCCTCTCCCCCAGCGACGGCCGTGCCAGAGCGCGTTGATCCCGGTCAGCAGCAGGAGGGCGATGAGGAGGAGGACGACGGCGAGCGCCACCGACACCGCCGCCGCGGCGAAGCCCGCACGCACCATGGCCACAAGGGACCACACGCCGGCGCCGACGAGCACGACGGCCTCCAGCCCGGCCAGCACCAGCGCGGCCAGCAGCGGGAGGTTGCCCCAGGGGTCCTGCAGCGGAGCCGCGGCCTGCGGCCTCGGCCGGGCGTCGTCGGCTGGTTCTGACACGTTGCCCAGCGTAGGCGCACCCTCGACGCCGGATCGGGCCGTCAGCGGCCGCCCGTTCCGTCGACGCCTGTGAGGGAGGTCTCAGCAGCAGGAGCGTTTCGCTCTCGGCCAACCCCTTGTGCCCGTTCGGGGCGCGTGTGAAACTGGATACCGGTCAATTTCGGGAATGCTCACGCACGTCATGACGAGCGCCGAGGGCAACGAGGCGGACATCGTCACGACGCCGATGCGCAACGGCACGACAGCGCCGAGAGATCGCCCGATCACTGTGCTCGCGAGGAGGGCAACACGTATGGATTGGCGTCACCAGGCTGCCTGCCTGACGGAGGACCCGGAGCTGTTCTTCCCCATCGGGAACACCGGCCCCGCCCTCGTCCAGATCGATGAGGCGAAGGCTGTCTGCCGCCGCTGCGACGTCGTCGACGCCTGCCTGCGCTGGGCGATCGAGACCGGTCAGGACTCCGGCGTCTGGGGCGGCATGTCCGAGGACGAGCGCCGCGCGCTCAAGCGCCGCACCGCCCGCGCCCGTCGCGCAGGCTGAGGAATCACCCAGCGCTTCTCGAAGCCGAATATCGCTCGACGTCCCGGCTCCCGAATTCTTTTCGGGGGCCGGGACGTTTGTGTTCCCCCGTTTTACCGGGACGATTCATTCACCTCGGCCAAACGGGCTTCCAGCGTCACCTCGGTTCCGCCAACGAGGCGGCTCGCCCAGCTGCTCGAGCCGTCGAGAACGGTGTCGCAGCGCGTCCGCACGAGCGGCGTGCACAACCCCGCACTCGCCGCCGGGTCCA
>JBMDXU010000300.1:0-4434 GCA_048594485.1 Pseudactinotalea sp.
AACATGGGCGCGGAGGTGACGGCGTCGAGCCGCATCTACGGGCTGGTGCAGAGCGAGCTGTTCTGGGCCTGGGACCTCGCCGCGTTCGGTCACGAGCTGCAGTCCTACGCGTCCGGTCGCATGCAGCGGCTGACCGACTGAGCGCTGCCGGAATGCGGCGGCCGCCGTCGGACTTGAGGAGCACATGAGGAGTCCGCTGCTGAGCACGCCCGGCGCCGTCCCGGCGGCCGGACCCGACGAGGGTGTGGCCGCGCACTACGGCGAGCCGGTGGCCGAGCAGCGCGCGCTCGCGCGCGGCGTCGGCGTGACGGACCTCTCCCACCTCGGTGTCGCCGCCGTCACGGGGCCCGACCGGTTGAGCTGGCTCCACTCGCTGGCGAGCCAGCAGCTGCTCGGCCTCGCGCCGGGCGTCTCGACCGAGACGCTGCTGCTCGACCCCCACGGGCACATCGCGCACGCGGCCGAGGTGGTCGACGACGGCGAGACGACCTGGCTGGTCACCGAGCCCGGGCACGTCGACGACCTGGTCGGCTTCCTGGACTCGATGCGGTTCATGCTGCGGGTGGAGGTGCGCCGGGCGGACGAGGTCGCCGTGATCGGGACCTCCGGCGACGGGCCCCAGCTCCGGCTGCCCGACGGCGGCACGCCCGTCGCCTGGGTGGACCCGTGGCCTGCGGTGGCCGACGGCTCGACGGCCTACGGCCCGGTGACGGACCATCCCGGGCGGGAGCGGAGCGCGGTGCTGTGGCTGGTGCCACGGGCCGACCTCGCCGCCGTCGTCGACGCCGCTCTCGCCGCCGGAGCCCGGCTCGCCGGGGCCTGGGCCTGGGACGCGCTCCGCGTCGCCGCGTGGCGACCGCGGCTGGCGCGCGAGGTCGACTCCAAGGCGCTGCCCCACGAGCTGGACTGGCTCCGTACCGCCGTCCACCTCGGCAAGGGCTGCTACCGCGGGCAGGAGACCGTCGCGCGCGTCTTCAATCTCGGCAAGCCGCCGCGGCGGCTCGTGATGCTGCACCTCGACGGGTCCGACCACCTGCTGCCCGAGGTCGGCGATCCCGTGACCGCCGGTGGTCGCGAGGTCGGGACGCTCACGTCGGTCGCGCGACACCACGAGCTCGGTCCGATCGGCCTCGCCCTGGTCAAGCGCTCGCTCGACCCGGCGCTCGACGTGGTCGTCGGTGGGATCGCGGCCTCGCAGGAGCAGATCGTGAGCACCGACGGCGTCGGCACCGGCCGGCCCGAGGCGATCGACCGCTCCGCTCTCCGCCGCCGCTGACCCACACCCGTGCGGGGGGCGGGGGAGGGGCCCGTTACGCTGGTCCGGTGGGCGTGATCGGTGGCATCCAGAACGTGCTGTTCGTCGTCCTCACCCTGGTCGGTCTCGGGCTCGAGGTCTGGGCGCTGGTGCACGCGGTCATGACGCCGGCCCGCAGCTTCGAGGCCGCCGACAAGCGCACCAAGGTGTTCTGGGTCGCCGTGCTCGCCGGTGCCGCTCTGGTCGGCTTCCTCAGCATCCCGCCGCCGATCGGGCAGTCGGTGCTGCCCGTGTTCCTCGCGCTGATCGCCGTCGTCGCGGCCGGGATCTATCTCGCCGACGTCCGCCCCGCCGTGACGCGCTACCGCGGCCGCCGCGACGACAACCGCTGGTGAGGCCACCGATCGCCCCGTTGCGCACCCCACCCGGCGACCCGCTCGCCTGGGTCGTGCGCGGCCACCTCGCCGAGTCCGTGCACACCGGCCACCTGCTCGTGCTCGACGGCGACCGTGTCGTGACGCAGGCCGGCGACCCGGACGCCCCGATCTTCGCGCGGTCCTCGCTCAAGCCCGTCCAGGCCGTCGCGATGCTGCGCGCCGGCCTCGTCGTGGACGACCGGCAGCTGGGCCTCGCGTGCGGCTCCCACATGGGCACCCCGGCGCACGTCGAGGTCGCGCGGTCGGTGCTCGAGCGTGTCGGGCTCGACGCCGACGCCCTCCAGAACACCCCTGACTGGCCGATCGACGGGTCGGCGCGCACCGCCGTCGTCCGCGCCGGTGGCGGCCCCACCTCGCTCACGCAGAACTGCTCCGGCAAGCACGCCGCGATGCTGGCGACCTGCGTCGCCGCCGGGTGGGACACCGCGACCTACCGCGACCCGCGTCACCCGCTGCAGCGTCACATCGCCGACGTCGTCACCGAGCTCTGCGGCGACGCGCCCCTCGACATCGCGATCGACGGCTGCGGCGCCCCGCTGTTCGGCGGCACACTGCGCGGTCTCGCACGTGCCTTCACGGCCATCGCCGACGGCGCCCCCGGCAGTCCGGAGCACCGTGTCGCGACGGCGATGCGCACGTATCCGGAGATGGTCGCGGGCGAGGGTCGCACCGACACGGTGGCGATGCGCGACGTCGAGGGCCTCGTCGTCAAGGGCGGCGCCGAGGGTGTGCTGGCCGCGGCGCTCCCGGGCGGCCGGGCCGTGGTGGCCAAGGTCGCCGACGGCAGCGCTCGCCCCGTCCCCGTGCTGCTCGCCGCGGGGTTGCGCGCGCTCGGCGTCGACGGCCGGTGGCCCTGGGCGGACGTGCCCGTGCTGGGGCACGGCGAGCAGGTCGGCGCGGTGGTGGCCGCGGTGCCCGAGCGCTGATGCGTGCGCTGCTGCAGCGGGTGACCTCGGCCCGGGTCCGGGTCGACGGTGCGGTCTCCGGGGAGATCGGCGTCGGGCTGGTGGCGCTCATCGGCGTCGCCCCGACCGACACCGAGGACGACGCCGCGACCATCGCCCGCAAGATCGCCGAGCTGCGGATCCTGCGCGAGGAGGCCGCCGTCGTCGACACCCCTGGCGCGGGTGTGCTCGTGATCTCGCAGTTCACCCTCTACGCCGACACCCGGAAGGGTCGCCGGCCCTCCTGGCACGGCGCCGCGCCCGGACCGGTCGCGGAGCCGCTCGTCGAGCGAGTGGCGACCCTACTGACCGAGCGCGGGATCGCCGTCGGCACCGGGGTGTTCGGCGCGATGATGGAGGTCGAGCTCGTCAACGACGGTCCGATGACGATCCTGGTCGAGTCGCCCGCACGCTGACCGGCGGCGCTCTCACGGGAGGGCGCGTGTGAAGGTGCCGGTCTCGAGCCAGTGCCGCAGCCGGTCGAGGGACACCCGCAGGTAGTCCACGGCCTCGGCGCGCAACGAGGCGGTGCTCGACGTCAGCAGATCGTTCGCGAGCAGCAGCTGTCGCGACGCGACGAGCCCCTCGTGGACCTCGGGCGCGACGTCGGGCAGCTCGGCGATCGCGAGGTACCCCTCGCGCAGCCCGCACTCGGTGGCCGTGTCGCCGTCACGCAGGTAGAAGGTGCTGATCGCGAGGTCGAGCGCGGAGGTCCCGATGCCCATGTCGTCGAAGTCGAAGACCGCGAGCCGGCCGTCGTGCCACTTGAGGTTGCCGCCGTGGAGATCCGCGTGGATCGGCATCGAGGGGAGCGCGGCCGCCTCGGCGAACGCGCGCCGGGTGCGGCGAAACGACTCGTCGATGACCGCACGGTCGCCGTCGGACAGGTCGAGGTCCGCCAGCACGTCGTCGTCGCCGAACAGGGGGTCGTCGTAGGTGGGCAGGTCGGCGCGCTCGGGCGGGTCCCACGCGATCGCCTGCTGGTGCAGCATCGCCATCGCCACCCCGAGCTCGTGGGCGCGCTCGACCGAGAGGGTGCCGACGTCGGCGCCCGGGAGCCAGGCCGCCGCCACGACGACGACGTCACGGCCGAGCGCCTCGCTCGGGACGACGGCGTAGGTCGCGCCGTCCGGCGCCGTGACGGGATCGGGGACGAGGACATCGGTCTCGCGCGCGATCGCGCGCATCCAGGCGTGCTGGGCCTCGAGCTGCGCCAGGGTGCTCCGGGAGTTCGTCAGCACACGCACGGCGTACGTCGAACCACCGGTCGTCTCGACGCGGAAGGTCGTGTTGTAGGCGTGCAGGGCGAGGTGCGTCTCGGCGACGTCGAGATGCAGGCCCCGGGCGCCGGCCTCGGCGACGGGCCGGAGCGCGGCCACCTGGGCATCGGCGTCGAGGTCGGCGTAGCTCGCATCGTCGACGGCCATCCGTCCAGGGTAGGGGCGAGAACCGCGCGGAACCTTCCGGTCGCCGAGCCCTGGTGCCCGCTCGCGACGAGGGCCCACGATGTGGCGCATGAGCACGATCAGCGGAGCGGATGTCGGTCGGCTGCGGGAGCTGGGCGAGTCGATGCGGGGCGGGGCCGATGAGATCACGGCGCTGCGGGCGAGGCTCGACGGCGCGCTGCCCGACCTCGCGTGGTCCGGGCCCGACCGCGAGCGGTTCACGCAGGAGTGGCAGGTGCGCTTCTCGCCCGCGCTCGCGGCGGTCTCCGAGGCGCTGTCGACGGCGAGCCAGGACGCGCGCGGCCACGCCGACCAGCAGGACCAGGCGTCCTCGGCCCACGGCGGGGCGTCGG
>JBMDXU010000301.1:0-19858 GCA_048594485.1 Pseudactinotalea sp.
GGCAACGGCAACGGCAACGGGAACGGCAACGGCAACGGCAACGGCAACGGCAACGGCAACGGCTGACCCCAGCTTTCAACTGGTTTCCGGTCACCCTCCCGGGTTTCGACTGGTTTCCGGACACGTCTCGGGGCATGCGGCTCCGCCGTCCTTGCCCGGGAACTGACTCACCCGCGGAGTCGCCACTGGTCTCGCACAGGGGAGCGTCGGCAACTCGCCCGATCGGCCCGGACGTGTCCGGAAACCAGTTGAAACCGGCTTGTCCGGAAACCAGTTGAAACCTGGGGTGGGGGTCAGCCGGTGACGAGGGGGGCGAGGCCGGCGGAGGCGGCGACGGCGGTCGTGTCGCCGCAGATCTCGAGCCAGTTCGCGAGCAGCCGGTGGCCGTGCTCGGTGAGCACCGACTCGGGGTGGAACTGGACGCCGTGCAGCGGGAGCTGCGTGTGCTGCAGGCCCATGACGATCCCGTTCGCCGTCGTCGCGGTGACGGCGAGGACCGGCGGGACGGTCTCGCGCAGCACCGCGAGAGAGTGGTATCGGGTGGCCGTGAACGGCGACGGCAGACCTGCGAAGACGCCGTCGCCGTCGTGATCCACGGACGACGTCTTGCCGTGCATGAGCTCGGGTGAGTGCGCGACCGTCCCCCCGAACACCTCGCCGAGCGCCTGGTGCCCGAGACACACGCCGAGCATCGGGGTCGACGTCGCCGCGCACACCTCGATGACGGCGACACTCGTCCCGGCCTCCCTCGGGGTGCCAGGACCGGGCGAGACGAGCACGCCGTCGTACGCCGACAGTCGGGAGGGGTCCGCGACGATCTCGGTGAGCACCGGGTCGTCGTTGCGACGCACCTCGGTGCTCGCGCCGAGCTGGTTGAGGTAGCCGACGATCGTGTAGACGAAGCTGTCGTAGTTGTCGACGACGAGGATGCGGGTCATCAGGATCCTTCTCCGACCGTGTTCTGGTCCAGCGGGAGCAGCGGGGCGACAGCCGGGAACACGACCTCGAACAGCGCGAGGACGATGGCGGCAGCGAGCACGAGCAGCAGCACCGCGCGCACGAGCGCGGGGCCGGGCAGGTGCCGCCAGATCCACCCGTACATCAGCCCTCCTCCGCGTCGATGAGGTCCGCCGGGCGGCCGTCGGCCCGGTCGACCCAGTAGTCGAGCTCGCCATGGATGATCCACCGCTCGCGCGTGGACCACAGCGGGTGACAGGTGGTCAGCGTGATCGACCGCGCCGTCGCCTCGGCGGTCGGGTCCATGGGGTTGGGTGCGAGCACCTCGGTCTGGCTCGGCAGCACCACGTAGGACTCGGTGACGCGGTAGACGTACCAGGCCTGTGCCGTCTGCACGATGATCGGGTCGCCGACCTCGAGCTCGTCGACGCCGAAGAAGGGCTTCGCGTGCGACTGCCGGTGGCCGGCGACGGCGAAGTTGCCCAGCTCGCCCGGGAGCTGGGTCTGCGGATAGTGACCGACGTACCCCGCGTCGAGGACATCGGTGCGGCCGACGCCCTGCGCGATCGGGAACTGCCAGTCCTGACCCCAGCGGGGCACGAACATCGTCGCGAAGGTCTCCCCGGCGGCGGGGGTCGGCTCCGCCGGCGGCGGCCCGGTCTGGGGCTCGCCCGGCTGCTCGGGTGAGTCGGGCAGGGTCTCGACGAACTGGTCGATGTGGTCGCCGGCGGCACGCGCACCCGTGACGTCGGTCCAGAACACCTGCCAGACCACGAACAGCGCCACGACGACGCCGGCGGTGATCAGCAGCTCTCCGAGCGCACCCACGATGCGTGTGCCGGCGCGATCTCCCCGACGAGCGTGCTGCGCCCGCTGCGCGTCGGCCTCAGCCCGGGACATCGGCGTAGTCCAGCACGAGGTTGCTCTCGTCGGCGGGCATGGTCAGCTCGGTCTCGTCCTCGACGGACCACCCGAGGTTGAGCGCGTCCACGTACTGCAGGTAGATCATGATCGGCTGGGTGGACAGCAGCGTGCTGCGCAACGTGTCCGGGTCGCCGATCGCGGCGATCTCGTACGGGGGCGAGTAGGTCGCGCCGTCGATGAGCAGGACGTTCCCCACGCACCGGACCGACGAGGTCGCCGTCACCCGGTGCCCCTGCACTGTCATCGCCTCGGCACCACCCGCCCAGAGCCCGTTCATCACGGCCTCGAGATCCTGCTGGTGGACGACCAGGTCGTCCGGGACGACGCCGTCGGGCATCTGCACCGGGACAGGCGCGTCCCACAGCCGGACCACGACGCCCGGCCCCTGCACCGCCGTCGTCCCCGACGCGAAAGCCACGTCCGGGTCCGTGGCCGGGTCCGCCTGCTCCGCGTACAGGTTCGCGACCTCTTCGCGCAGCTGCGAGACCTCGGCACCCGTCTCGGCGAGCCGGTCCTGCTCGAGCCGAACGAGATCGCGCAGGTTCTCCGGTCGACGCTCACCGGTGTCGGCCGCCAGCGACGCACTCGTGCTGAACAGCAGCCCCGCGAGCAGGCCCACGACGCCGAGCCCGGCCGACGCCCGGAACGAGTACCGCCCGAGCAGGCGCCGCGGTGCAGCGCTCTCAGCCCGGTCCGAGGTCATGCCACGAGTGTAGGTGGCCGCACCGGCGAGCTCCCGGGCTACCATGGGCGCCTGCTCGGGCCGCGCGCGCATGCCCCGGGCGCACCAGAACCAAGGAGCTCATCCCGATGCCCGAGTCCGCGTCCCGGCCCCGCAAGAAGGCCGCGTACACGCCGCCCCCGAAGTCGTCGGCACCTCGCTTGAGCCGTCCCTGGTACGCGCCCGTCTGCGTCGGCCTCCTCATCCTCGGCCTGGTCTGGGTCGTCGTCACCTACCTCTCCGAGTGGGCCGTGCCGATCCCGGAGATCCGCGCGTGGAACCTCGCCATCGGGTTCGCGATCATGATGGTCGGCTTCATCATGCTCATGCGGTGGCGCTGACGTCCCGCATCGTGTGACGGCGCGGCGGCCTCGCGTGCCGACGACGCACCCCGCGTGCCGGGCATGGTTGTCCCCGGGACCGCGGTGCCGGCCCGCCACCGTCGGTTCGCACCGCTGCACTCGCGTCGGCATGCATCGGGTCTGACGGCGCGACCTCCGTCATCGTGGTCGCGGCATGCCCAACGGACCGCCGACGACGTCCGCCGCAGGCCGTCGTCCCGCAGCGCCGCCGGCCGCCTCGTCGACGACCCTGCCCTCCACGGCAGGGCGTGACGACATGCCCGGCCACAGCCGACTCGTCCCCAGGTGTGAACAACACTGTGGAGAACTACACGGGTGTCATTCCCCATCTGTGAACAACGGTGTGGACGAACAGGTGTGCGAACAGCTCCTCGATCAGGGTGTCGTCGAGTAGGTGACGACGGTCGCGACGATCATGAGGACGGCGAGCGTGGCGAGCCCGGCGATGGTGCCCCAGCCGCGGTACTTCTTCGGGATGTAGGCGTAGAGCGCGGCGATCGCGGCGCCGGTGATCAGGCCACCGAGGTGTCCCTGCCACGAGATGTTCGACCAGACGAACGTGATGACGAGGTTGAGCCCGATCACGCCGAAGATCGAGGAGTTGCGGATCTTCAGCCGCAGCATCACGACCGCGACGGCCCCGAAGAGCCCGAACACCGCTCCCGACGCGCCGACGACACCCACGTTCCAGTACTGCGCCGGGGTCAGCAGGAGGACCGCGACCGATCCGCCGAGCGCGCTGAGCAGGTACAGCGCGATGAACCGGGCGCGCCCGAGCGCCTGCTCGAGGAACGGCCCGGTGAACCACAGCGCGATCATGTTCATGGCGAGGTGGATGATCCCGAAGCTGCCGGGGGCGTGGAGGAACGCGGCGGTCAGCATGCGCCAGGGCTCGGTGCGCCCTGCCTCAGGGCTGTAGGCGAACCACTCGTAGATCGGCAGCCCGGTGAAGCGGAGCAGGAACGCGACGACGCAGATCGCGATCATCGTGATCGTGACGACCGGGCGGTCGCCGGGTCGCGTCGACGCCCCGAAGACCGTGGTGCGCGGGCGGACGTTCGCGCTCGCCTCGCGCACGCAGTCGACGCAGTGCACCCCGACAGCGGCCGTCCGCTGGCACTCGGGGCACACGGGGCGACCGCAGCGCTGGCACCGCACGTAGCTGACCCGGTCCGGGTGCCGCGGGCACACCGGCGCACCGCCTCCGGGCGCAGCGGCGGGTGGGCCACCGCCCCAGGCCTGACCCGGCCACGCCTGGCCGCCCGGCGGAGCCGAGGGCTGCGGCACCCCGGAGGGCACGCCGCCACCCGGCTGCCCGGGCGGCGGCGCGGACGGGTACGACGTCATGGGGTCAGTCGACGATCTCGATCGAGGAGATCACCACGTCCTCGACCGGGCGGTCGCCACGCTGGGTGGGGACGGTGCTGATCTCGTCGACGACGGCGGAGCTCGCCGCGTCCTTGACCTTGCCGAAGATGGTGTGCTTGCCCTGCAGGTGCGGCGTGGGGCCGACGGTGATGAAGAACTGCGAGCCGTTGGTCCCGCGGCCCATCCGCTTGCCCGCGTTAGCCATCGCGAGCACGTAGGGCTCGCGGAAGTGCAGCTCGGGGTGGATCTCGTCGTCGAACTCGTACCCCGGGCCGCCGGTGCCGGTGCCGAGCGGGTCACCGCCCTGGATCATGAAGCCCGAGATCACCCGGTGGAAGACGGTGCCGTTGTACAGCGGCCCCTCGCCCTTCTCGCCGGTGCTCGGGTCGGTCCACTCGCCCTCGCCGGTGGCGAGACCGACGAAGCTCTTGACCGTCTTCGGTGCGTGGTGGGGGAAGAGCTCGACCGTGATGTCGCCCTTGCTGGTGTGGAAGATCGCGTCCATGCGGCCATCTTCCCACTCGCCCCCGACGATGCCCGACGACGGCCGCGCGCGTTCGCTCTCGGCCGCATCGCCGGGTGTGTGACGGGTCCGCATGTGCGCAGTCGACCAGGACGACATAAGGTGGCCTCCTACCGACTCCCGCGGACCGCCGTGGGCACCGACGCGTTGGGGAGACCACATGTCGCGCAAGGACAAGATCTCGGCGGACCAGATCCGCGACACCGCTCAGGACGCTGCCGCCGAGGCGAGCAAGATGGCCAAGACGCTGGCCGACCAGAGCAAGGACTGGGCCACGCCGAAGGTCGAGGCCGCGATCGAGTGGGCCGCGCCGCGCGTCGAGCAGGCCTGGAAGAAGGGTGTCGAGGCCGCCGCGCCCAAGGTCATCGATGCCGCCGGCAAGAGCCGTGACGCCGTCGACGTGGCGCACGAGAAGATCGTCGAGGACGTCATCCCTCGTGTGATCGCCGCGCTCGAGGAGGCCAGCAAGGCCGCCAAGGGTGGCGCCGACGACCTCCACGACCGCGCCAGCGCCGCCATCACCGCCGCGGAGAAGGCGGTCAAGCAGCAGGAGGCCAAGGCCAAGGGCGGCAGCTCGTTCGCCAAGACGCTCGGCTGGGTGCTCGTGGGCTCCGCCGTCGCCGGCGCCGGTGTGCTGATCTGGCGCCGGACGCAGCCGGTCGACGACCCGTGGGCCGAGGAGTACTGGGACGACGCCCCGGCGGGCGTCAACTCGGCCGGCCAGGCCGGCGCCACGCCGTCGGTCGCGGACAAGGCCAAGGCCGCCGCCTCCGGCGTCGCCGCCTCGGTGTCCGACGCCGCGGGCAAGGCGAAGGACGCCGCGACCGACGCCGTCGAGAAGGTCAAGGACGCCGCGGGCGACGCCAAGGACAAGGCCGAGGACGCCGCAGCCGACGCGAAGGACAAGGTCGAGGACGCCGTCGACGAGGCCAAGAAGGACTGACCCGAGCGACCACCGGAGCCCCCTGCACCCCTGGGTGCGGGGGGCTTCGTCGTGCCCCTCCCGTTGTGTCAGTCGTCTGAGACATCCCGCGACGACCGCCGTCGGCGGCTCCCACGTCCCCGGCGGCCGGCCGATGTCTCGACTCCCAGACACAGCGCCGTGTCTCAGACGGCAGACAGATCGGGGTGGGCGGGGGTGCGAGGATGTGGGGCGTGTCTGTGCATGTCACCTCGTTGTCCGACCAGCTCGCCACCGCACTCGGTCGTGCGATCGCCGCCGCCTACCCCGAGCGTGCCGGCGCCGACCCGCTGATCAGGCCGAGCGAGCACGCCGACCTGCAGGCCAACGCGGCGCTGGCGCTGGCGAAGCAGGTGGGTGCGCCGCCGCGACAGGTCGCCGAGGCGGTCGTGGCCGCCGTCGAGGACGCGACTGGCGGGGCCCTGGTCAGGACGGCTGAGATCTCCGGCCCGGGATTCATCAACCTCACGCTCGCCGACCGCGCGCTCTGGGCGCAGGTCGAGGCGCGTCTCGCGGACGACCGGCTCGGTGTGCCCGCGACCGAGATCGGCACCCGCACCGTCGTCGACTACTCGGCGCCGAACATCGCCAAGGAGATGCACGTCGGGCACATGCGGAGCACGATCATCGGCGACGCCCTCGTGCGGGTGCTGGAGTTCCTCGGCAGCCACGTGATCCCGCAGAACCACTTCGGTGACTGGGGCACCCAGTTCGGGATGCTCATCACCTACATCGACGAGCACCCGGACGAGCGCTGGCGCCACGAGGACATCGAGGCGGACGACGATGCCGCCGACTCGACCGTCTCGGCTCTCGACGAGCTGTACCGCAAGGCCCGCAAGGAGTTCGACGGCGACCCCGGGTTCGCCGATCGCGCCCGGAAGCGTGTGGTCGCACTGCAGGCGGGCGACGAGGACACGATCAGCGTCTGGAAGGACATCGTCAGCGAGTCCGAGTACGCGTTCGACGAGATCTACCGGCGGCTCGGGGTGCGGATCTCGTCGGCCGACGCGGCGGGCGAGTCGACGTACAACGCCGTGCTCGAGTCGGTGGCGCAGGAGATGGAGGACGCCGGTGTGGCCGTCCTCAGCGAGGGCGCCCTCGTGGTGCTGTCCGAGGAGATCACGGGTCGTGAGGGCGAGCCCGTCGCGCTCATCATCCGCAAGTCCGACGGCGGCTACGGCTACGGCACCACCGACATGGCCACGATCCGCCATCGCATCAAGGACCTCGAGGCGGATCGCATCCTCTACGTCGTGGGCGCGCCCCAGGCGACCCACTTCCGACAGGTCTTCGAGGCCGCCCGGCGGATGGGGTGGCTGACGGACGACGTCGAGGCCACCCACGTGCCGTTCGGCTCGATCCTCGGTCCCGACGGGAAGAGCTTCAAGACACGCTCGGGCGACACCGTTCGTCTCGCCGAGCTGCTCGACCAGGCGGTCGACGCCGCGGCGTCGGTCGTGCGGGACGGGGCTGAGGCGCGCGGCGAGGTCGTGGAGGCGGCTGAGCTGACGCGCATCGCCGAGGAGGCGGGCATCGGGGCGATCAAGTACGCCGACCTGTCCGGGAACCGAATCAAGGACTACACCTTCGACCCCGAGCGGATGGTCGCGTTCAACGGCAACACCGGTGTGTACCTGCAGTACGCGCACACGCGGATGGTCTCGATCCTGCGGAGGGCGACGGAGCGCGGGCTGGACGTACCCGCGGTCGTGCCGGACGCCGTCGAGCAGCCGTTGGAACCCGCCGAGCGGATGCTCGTCCTCGAGCTCGACCGGTTCGGCGAGGTGCTGACGGACGTGGTGAGCACGTACGAGCCGCACAAGCTCGCGACCTACCTGTACGAGACGTCGCGCGCGTTCACCGAGTTCTACGAGGCGTGCCCGGTCCTCGGCTCCGAGGGGCAGATCCGGCAGCGACGGTTGGCACTGGTCGACCTGACGCGCCGCACGGTCGCGCAGGCCTTGACCTTGCTGGGACTGGCGGCGCCCGAGCGGATGTAGTGGAGGGGGCCGAGCGCGCACAGCGATGTCCCGGGACGGGTCAACCCCGACGTGACCCGTCCCGGGCGGCCGTTCCCCTCCGAACGTCTCATGGGCCGTCGGCGGGCGTGCGGCGGCCCCGACGCCGTCGCACACCCCCCGTCGGCCAGCTCGCCCACCGGGGGGAGCGCCGCGGGCCCGACCCCACGGCACTCCCCGACCCGGTGAGCCGACCCACGCGAGCGGACCCCACGGAGGGCTGGCGGAGACAACGCTGCGACGCCTCGACCTCCATCACCGGTTCCTCTCGCTGTCGTGTGGGACGTACCTGTGAGACGCGGCCCGAGACGATCCATGACGCGAGATCTGTGTGAACTACATCACACGACAGGTGGCGTACCATCAAAGCTGGTGCGGGGGGCGTCCGAATCGTTGAACTTCCGGGGCTGAGGAGGTGTCATGGCGGTGCCCGTGGGCATGCCCGACCACGACCTCCTCACGCGTGCCCGGGATGGTGACGGCGAGGCGTTCGAGGCGCTGTACCGCCGGCACCACCGCGCCGCCACCCGCGCCGCGCACAGCTACTCGAGCCGGGGTCAGCTCGCCGAGGACGCGGTGCAGGAGGCGTTCCTGCGGATCCTCCGGGCGACGCAGGCCGGTGGCGGCCCGCAGACGGAGTTCCGGGCCTACCTCGCGACCACGGTGCGCCACGTCATCGCAGGCTGGACGCGGGGCGAGCGGGATGTCGCCACCGACGAGCTCGAGGCGCTCGCCGGCGAGGACCTGAGGGACTCGACGGCGCCCGAGTCACGGCTGCGCTGGCACCTGCTGACCAAGGCCTTCAAGTCGCTCCCGACCCGCTGGCAGGAGGCGTTGTGGCTCGGGGAGGTCGAGGGTGTCGAGATCACCGAGCTGGCGGAGCGATGGAACATGTCGCCGAACGCCGCGTCGGCCCTCGCCTACCGGGCTCGTGACGGCTTGCGGACGGCGTGGCTGGACGCGCACGTCAACGAGGGCCTCGTGCCCGACGGCTGCCGACCGTTCGTCGCCGACCTCGGCCGGTACACGCAGGACAAGCTGACCGCTCGACGCGAGCAGCAGGTGCGCGAGCACCTGGACAGCTGCGACTACTGCCGCGCCGTGCTGTTCGAGGTGGGTCGGGCCGCCTCGGAGCTCCGGGTGCTGCTGCTCCCCGTGGTGCTGTGGGGCGGGGTGGTCATCGGTGGTGCTGCCGCCGGTGGGGCGGTCGGTCTGCTGGCCAAGTCCGGGCCGGTCGGCGCCGTCGCCAGGTGGGGCACCAACCTCGGGACCCGCGGTGTCGCCGTGATCGCGACCGCGACCGTCGCGGCCATCACCGTCGTGCTCGTCGTCGTCGCTCCGTGGAACGCCGAGGGCGATCCGCCCGCTCCCGGAGCCGGGCAGTCGCAGGATCCGGGCGGCGCCGGGGGAACGGCTGATGGCGACGGCGATGCCGACGGCACCGAGCCGGATGCCGACGGTGCCACCGACGAACCCGCGACGACCGACACCGACGACGGCGATCCCAGCCAGGTCCCGCCGTTCATCTGGCCGACGGACCCGACGAACCCCACCAGCCCCAGCGGCCCAACCGATCCGAGCGACCCGACGACCCCCACCGACCCGACGGACCCCACCGACCCGACGGACCCCACCGACCCGACGGACCCCACCGGTCCGCTCGGTGCGCCGGCGGATCTCGACTTCAGCGTCGACGCCGATGGGAATGTCCTCGTCACCGGCACCGGGGAGCCGGGCGCACAGGTCTCGCTCCGCGTCGTCGGTGCCGGAGCTGACGCCGGCTCCGGCGGTGCCGGTGCTGCCGGGCGCTCGGTTGCGCTGCGGATCCCGATGGAACCGGCCCCGGCGATATCGGCGACGCAGGTCGCGGTCGACGGCATGTGGTCGATGGCCGTCGACGAGGACCTCTACGGGCTGACCGTCGAAGCGACGCAGACGTTGGACGAGGAGGAGTCCGCTGCCAGCGGACCCCTGACGCTCCCGGGGCGCCCCGCGGCGCCCGCGCCTGCGATGGACGGCGACCAGGCGGGGAACTCGGTCCGCATCCACGGAGACGGTGCCACGCCGGGTGCGACCGTCCTGGTCACCATCGACGGCGTCGAGAGCCCGCTCCGGGCGACGGTCGACGGCGAGGGCGCCTGGGAGGTCGACGTCGCCTTCCGCAGCCACTCGGGTCGCTCGATGACCGCCGTCCAGCTCAGCACCAGCCGAACACCCAGGTCGGCGACCGCGGAGGGCACGCTCCCGCAGTACGAGCTCGCGGCGCTCACCGCCGACGCGACCATCGAGGGCACGGGTGAGGTCGCGGCGATCGTCCTCAGCGGTACCGCCGAACCGGGCGCGGACGTCACCGTGAGCCTCAGCGATGACGGCGACGAGGTTGCCGGACCGGTCGTCGCCGCCGGCGGCGTGTGGTCCGTCAGCCTGCCGATCACGCTCAGTCTCGAGCTGGTCGACGTTCGGCAGTCGATCGACGGCCTCACGTCCGCCGTGACCGACGTACGGCTCCCGCTCTCGCCTCCGGTGATCGACGCCGACGTCACCAGCGGCAGCGGACTCCTCACGGTGCGGGGCACGGCGGAGCCCGGTGCGACGGTCGCGCTGACCACCCCGGGCGGAGCGGCGATCGGCGTCCAGGAGGCGGTCGCCGGCGACGACGGCACCTGGTCGACCGCACCGTTCGCACCCAGCAGCGCCGCGAACGGGGCTCCGATCGTGGCGACGCAGACGCTCGAGGGGCTCACCTCGGAGCCGTCCGCCCCGGTGACGCTGCCGAACGTCCCGCCGGCTCCGAGCGGTCTCGCCGCGGCGCGGGTCGGAGACCTCGTCTCGCTGACGGGTGTCGCGCAGCCGGGTGCCACCGTGATCGTGCGTCCGCAAGGGTCGACGACGCCGATCGTGACGACCGAGCCCCTGGCAGGCGTCTTCACGATCCTGTTGAGCGACGACAGGCCCGAAACGGATCCCCCACTCGAGGTTCTCCAGGTCGTCGACGGTGTCGAGTCCGCCCCAGCAGACTTCCCGGTTCGACTGGACGCCGTCTGACCGCAGGTCAGGCGTGGGCGGCGAGCTCGTCGTGCGTCTCGTGGTGGGCGGGTTCGATCTGGATCGTCGAGTGGTCGACGTCGAAGTGGCCGCGCAGGCAGTCCTGGAGCTGATCGAGGACCGTGCAGAACTGGTCCGGCGCGAGGACGCGGTCGTCGACGACGACGTGCGCGCTCAGCACCGGCACCCCGGAGGTGATCGTCCAGGCGTGCAGGTCGTGGACGGCGACGACGCCGTCGACGTCACCGAGATGACGCCGGACGTCGACGAGCTCGATGTCGTCCGGCGTGCCCTCCAGCAGCACCTTCGCGACCGACCGCAGCAGGGCGACGGCGCGGGGCAGGATCAGGACGGCGATGGCGATCGACGCGGCGGCGTCGGCACGCATCCATCCCGTCGTCGCGATCACGACCGCAGCGACGATCACCGCGACCGAGCCCACGAGATCCCCGACGACCTCGAGATAGGCGCCCCGCAGGTTGATGCTCTCCTTCTGACCACCCCGGAGCAGCAGCGCGGCGATCACGTTGGCGACCAAGCCGACGACGCCGAGCACCAGCATCCCCGGCGCGGCGACGTCGGTCGGTTCGTTCCAGCGACGGATGCCCTCGACCGTCACCACCACGCAGACCACCGCGAGGATCACCCCGCTGACCAGCGCGGCCAGCACCTCGGCGCGCTGCCACCCGAAGGTCCAGCGGTGGGTCGCTGGCCGTCCCGCGAGCCAGGTCGCGAGCAGCGCGATCGTGAGCCCGGCGGCGTCCGTCAGCATGTGCCCGGCGTCCGAGAGCAGCGCGAGCGACCCCGTCAGCAGAGCGCCGATCGCCTGCGCGACCAGCACACCCACGGTGATCGCGAGGGCCGCGATCAGCCGTCCGCGATGCCGCTGCCCGCTCGTGCCGTGCGTGTGGTCGTGCCCGAGTCCCATGTCAACCCGCCGTCGGCAGCGCGGCGGTGACACCCTCGCCCTCGTGGCTGTGCACGACGGCGTGCAGCCCCTCGTCGAGCAGCTCCTCCGCGTGCTGTACGAGCGCGACGAGCGACGACGTCGTCAGGGAGTAGAAGGTCGACCGGCCCACGGCACGCGGCGCCACCAGACCGGCCTCCCGGAGCACGGCGAGATGCGCCGACGTCGTCGACTGCGCGAGCCCCACCTCGGCGACCAGATCGACCACGCGCCGCTCGCCGTCGGACAACGCGTGCACGATCTGCAGTCGCGCCGGCTCCGCCAGCGCCTTGAAGACGGCAGCCACCGCCTCGTGGTCGTGCCTGCCCGACAGGCACGCACCGTCCGCTCCGTCGCGTGAGTCCATCATCGTCATACAGCGATGATATCGCCGACGAGCGACCTATCGGCACCTGTCGTGCGCGGGCGCGTCAGCGTCAGGCAGGCGGCGTCAGGACGCCGCAGCGGCTCGGTCGGGGAACCGCTTCGCGTTGCGCGCCCGAGCCTTCTCGCGCTCGACCTCGCGGTTCTTCGGCGGCGCCGAGCTCACGAGGTTCTCGAGCAGGTGCTCGGTGATGTGCGCGATCTCGGCGACGGCGTGCTCGAACGCCTCGGCGTTCGCCTGCGAGGGCTTGGTCGTCCCGCTGATCTTGCGCACGTACTGGAGCGCCGCGTCGTGCACCTCCTGGGAGGTGGCGTGCGGCTCGAAGTTGTGCAGGGGTCGGATGTTGCGGCACATGCCGTCAGGTTCGCACGCTCCGCCCACCACGACAAGGCTGGACGCTCGACGAGCACGAGAGCCCGGCTGGCGTCGGGGGTACCAGACGGGCTCTCGTGGTCTCGGGGGGATCGAGGATCCCGGGGTGCGACCGACTCCGCGCCGGAGTCGGCCGATGGCGACTACTGCTGCTGGCGTCGACGCAGAGCGAGCAGCGCGGCTCCAGCGGCGATCAGCATGAGCGCTCCCACGAGGGCGGGCAGGCTCACGTCGGCGCCGGTCTCGGGGAGGCCGGACGACGGCGGCGTCCCGCCGGTGCTCGGCGGCGTCCCACCGGTGCTCGGCGCCTCCGACGGCGGCCGCTCGGACGTCGTCTCGTCGACCGTGGGTGTCCGGGTGACGGTGTTGGTGAGCGTCACCTCGACGACCTCGCCGGCTCCGACGGTGACCGTGGTCGGGCTGAACGTCGCCGACTCCCAGGTCAGACCGTCGACGGACGCCGGAGCGACCTCGGTGAGCGTGACCTCGGCACCGGCCGGGAGCTGCCCGCTCGTGACGACGGTGCCGTCGGCGGGCACGACCAGCTCGCCCGCGCCGCCCTCGAAGCCGGGGCCTGCGGCGTAGGAGTACTCGACGGTGAACGTCGCATCGGCCGGCACGCGGCTCGCGCCGTTGCCGTCGAGGACCTTCGTGACCGAGAACGCGCCGGTGAGCAGCGTGGCCTCGTTCGTCAGCGTGACGACGGTCGTCGTCCCGCCGCTGAGGGTGAGCTCGGGCTGGGAGAAGACCGGGTCGGCCCAGGCCACGTTCGCGGGCTCGGTCGGGGTGATCTCGGTCAGCTCGACCGTCGAGCCGCGCGGGAACTCATCGCTGGTCCAGGTGGCGCCGTCGGTGACCTCGAACGTGCCCTCGATCGTGTCGCCGGACGGGGGTCTGACGACGTAGGTGCCGCTGAAGGTCAGGCCCTCGGCCTGGGCGGCACCACTCCCCGTCACCTCCTTGGTGATCGAGAACCGACCGACGTTCGTCCCGGTCCCGGTTCCGCCGCCGCCCTGGCTCTGCACCGAGGCGTTGACCTGGACCGTCTTCTGGCCCGCGATCGAGATGTCGGCCGAGTTCGAGTACGTCTGCGACGCACCGCCGTCGGTGGGCTTCGTCGAGTACCTCACCTCGTAGAAGTAGCCCTGCTGCGACGTGAAGGTCACGGTGCTGCGGTCGGCCGACACCGTGTACTGGGAGGTCGGCACGGTCTTCCAGTTGGCCGGGCGAAGCTTGCCCTGGCCGTTGACGGCGAGCTCGTTCGTGCGGACGAGCCAGACGCGGGCGATCTCCTGGTCCGGCCCCGGGTGATCGGTGACGACGACCTGCTGACCCCCGGCCATCCCCTCGGCGGGAGCCTTGACGACGACGCCCCAGCTGATCGTCCCGTTCGACGCGTCCCAGGCGCCCCACTTGTAGTTGGTCCGGCCCGTGAAACCGCAGTCGGTCGTGCAGGCGCCGGGCGCCGGCGTGACCGTCGTGGTCGCCTGCGCGTCACCGATGTCGTAGGTGGTCTCGGTCGCCTCCGTCACCTCGGTCGTGACCTTGACCCAGAAGTTGAGGTTGCCGTGGACGTCGCGAGGGTTCTCCGCGAGGTAGGCGGCGTCGAGGTCGCAGTAGATCTGCGTCGCGGTCACGGTGCACTGCCCCATGGTCACGCCGGCCTCGTCCTTCAGCGGGAAGGACGCGGTGCGACCCTGCAGATCGGCCGGGAGATCGACGACGAACCCCGCGGGCGGGGTCGCGTTGTCGGCGATCGACCAGGTGGCGTCGATCCGTGCGGCGCTGCCGGACTGCACCGTCTCGGCGGTGAAGTCGGCCGAGGTGATCGTGCCCTCGGTGGCGTAGGGCGGCGCGGCCGTGGCTGCGCCGACGCCGAGAAGCGTGCTGAGCGCGATCGCGAGCATGCCGATGACGGCGGCCAGCCGCGTGCGCAGGCGTGTCTGTGTGGTCCTCATGATCCTCCAGGCCTCGCGCAGCGAGCGCGCCGCCTCGTTCATCGCTCCGAACAGCGGAGCCGTTCCCCGGTGTCGCCGCTCGCGCCCCCTTGGCTCGGCGAGTGGCGTTGTCACGCTAGCGGCCGGTCGCCGCTCGAGCGGCTCAGGAGCCGAGTTGTCGCTTCAAGGACCGGGGCGAAATCGGGAGGGGGGTGGGGGTGAGGGTCAGGCCGGCCGCGTCACCCGTTTCGCGGTGACGTCCCCTGCCTCGGGTGCGCGGACGAACAGGGCCGAGCGGGCGGTCGTCCACCCGGTCGCGGTCACCTCGATCGGGCGGTTCCGCCGACCTCGTGGCGGCTGGCGTCAGTCCGCGATCGGGAAGCCAGCGTCCGCCAACGCGGCGACAGCGGACCCGCGATCGGGGAGCGGGACGAAGAGGTAGTCGAACGAGAAGGTCGAGATCACGCACACGTTCACCCCACGAGCCGCGCACGCGGACGTGGCGGCGGCGATGAAGCCCGGGCCGCCGAACGGGATGCTGATCTCGAGCCGGAAGCAGGCGAACGGACCCTCGGTCTCCCCGACCGGCCCGCGTTCGACCGTCTCGTGGTCCGACGTCACGACCGTCGTCTCGACGCCGTCGGTCACGACGGCGAGATGGGAGGTCGCCGGCGAGGGCGCGTCGACCCGGACCCACCAGTAGGAGGCGGGCAGCGCACGCACCGGGCTCGCGGCGATCACCTCGCGCAGCGTGTCGGAGGTCGGTTCCATGGGCGGGCGCTGAGTCACGGGGCCGCCGCGGAGCGCTCGCGGTCGCCGCCGGCGACCTCCTCGTAGGCGGCCCGCAGCCGCTCGCTCGCGCGTGGTGTGCCAGGTGGCAGCGGGACCCCGAGATGGCGCTCACGCAGCTCGTGCATCATCGCCTCGGTCAGCGCGGGTCCGCCGTCGCGCAGGAGCGCGGCGCGGACGCGCAGCTCCGGGGTGCCGTCGCGGTGAGCGAGTCCCCAGGTGCCCAGAGCGACCATGACCGGCAGCACCTGGATGCCCGCCTCGGTCAGCGAGTACCGCGCGCGCTGGCCTCGACCGGCGTCCTCGCGACTGAGCAGACCGTCGGCGACCAGCTGCTTGAGACGGCTGCTGAGGATGTTGCTCGCGATGCCCTCCTCCGACCCGGCGAGCAGCTCGCGGAAGTAGCGCCGGTCACCGAACATCATGTCGCGCAGGATGAGCATCGCCCACGGGTCACCGAGAACCTCGACGGCGGCGTTGATCGCGCAGCCGGATCGCGGGACGTCGCGCATGGCACCCCTCGGCAGTGATGGCAACCCGCAACCAGACTACCCGTGGCCGCCCGAGCCGCGGGTGCCGGAATGCGGCGGGAGACGTTGGTGGAGCCAGCGGGACTCGAACCCGCAACCCCCTGCTTGCAAAGCAGGTGCGCTACCAATTGCGCCATGGCCCCGTGGGGTGTGCAGTTGTCAGGGGAGCGGGTCGGTGACCTCGGTCCACAGGTCGCGCTGCGCGCGCTGGGACTCCAGGCTCCGCCAGATCGCCGCGGCCGCCGCGACGGCAAGACCGGCGAGCAGGAACCCTCGCTTCATCTTGCGTCCCTTCGACCGTGGCGGCTGGTGGGCCTAGCTGGACTCGAACCAGCGACCTCTTCCTTATCAGGGAAGCGCTCTAACCGTCTGAGCTATAGGCCCGGAACACACGGGTGCGCCCGCAGTTCGGGCGCCGGTCGAGGGTACCTCAGCCGGACTTGTCCATCAAACCGGCCCCTCACCGGTATCACGGGCGCGATCCTGGGTCTCCTGGTTGTCGGGGCGGCCGGGCAGGACCGGAGGGGTGCGCATGAGCAGGAGGACGGCTGCGGCCAGGGTCGGCCTGGCCCTGCTCGCCCTCCAGCCCGCCGTCGGCGCCTGCACCCCCGGACCCGCCCCGGAGCCCGTCCAGGTCACCATCACGACCGAGCCCGACGACCCGAGCGAGACGACCCCCGCGGTCGAGTCGGCGGCGACGATCACGCTCGCGGTGGACGGCACCCCTGTGGAGGAGTCCTGGCTCGATCGGGCGCTGTGCTCGGTCAGCGATGACCGCGTCGCGTTCGCCGCCGCCGCCGACGCCGCGTCGATCACCGGCGAGATCGTCACCGCCGGCGCTCCGCACCTGCGCGCCGTCGCGTACACGACCGGGTCGACGACCTACACCTCCGACCTGACCGACCCGGGTGATCTCACCGTCGACGGCGACCAGTACGTCATCGAGTCCGTCGTCACCCGATCGGGCGAGGACGAGACCACGGCCCTGTCGCTGACGGTGCGCTGCGACGCCTGAGCCTCAGTCGTCGGTGAGCGTGAGGTGCAGCCCGCCGACCATGGCGGCGACGAGGTTGTAGATGAATGCCCCGAGCGTCGCGAGCGCCGTCAGCAGCACGATGTCGACCACGGCGATCACCACGGACACCGAGAGCACACGGGAGAACTCGAGGAACTCCAGAACCGTCCCGAACTGGTTGCGGGCGTCGATCTCGTCCACGATCTCGTTGATCGAGGCGAACACGCCCATCTGGTTGAGCACCGTCCACACGGTCGCCGTCGCGATCACGATGCCGATCCCCACGGCGATCGACAGCAGGAACGACAGCTTCATCACCGACCACGGGTCGACGCGCGAGATCGCGAGCCGAACGCGGCGCGGGCCGGGCGGACGCGGCTTGCTCGTCGTCGGCTCGGCCGGGCTGTCGTCGCCCGAGTCGGCGCTCACCGCCTGCCGGACGCCGTTCGTCCGGCCCGTGTCGGTGGCCCGCAGCTCGTCCTGAGCGGCGCCGTAGGACGACGCGGACACCCGCGTCGGAGGGGCTGCCGTCGACGACGTGGTCGAGCGTGCCGGGGGAACGCTCGGGGGCACCGAGGGTGGCATCGACCCCGAGGTCTTCTCACTCATGCCTGTCCTTCCGGCTGCCCGTCGTCAGAGGCGTCAGTCGAACCTACGCCATTCTCGGCCGAATCGCCTCCCACGTCCGCAGCATCCCGCGGCGTGGCGGAACCCGGCGACGACGTGCCGCCGTCGTCGACCGAGCCATCAACAGCGGACGACGCCGCCCCCTCAGCGGACGCGTCGTCGTCGACCACCGTCTCGACGTTGCGCGCGACGGCGATGATCCGGTCGCCGTTGTCGGGCTTGGCGAAGGTGACGCCCTGCGTGTTCCGACCGGTGAGGTTGACCCCGCTGACCGCCGAGCGCACGATCTTGCCGCGCTCCATGATCACGAGCACCTCGTCGGCCTCGTGCGTGATGAGCGCACCGACCAGGTCGCCGCGGGTCTCGACGATGTTCGCCACCTTGATGCCGAGACCGCCACGACCCTGCACCCGGTACTCCGAGACCCGCGTGCGCTTGGCGAAGCCGCCCTCCGTCACGACGAACAGGTCGGCGTCCTCGGACACCACGTCCATGCTCAGCAGAGCGTCGTCGTCGCGGAACTTCATGCCGGTCACACCCGACGTGGCGCGACCCATCGGCCTCAGTGCCTCGTCGGTCGCGGTGAAGCGCAACGACTGGCCCTTGCGGGAGACCAGCAGCAGGTCGTCACCGGAGTTCACCAGTCGCGCCGCCACGAGCTCGTCGGCGACCGGACCGGACTCGCCCTCGACCTCGCGGAGGTTGATCGCGATCAGCCCGCCGGTGCGCGGCGAGTCGTACTCGGCCAGACGCGTCTTCTTGACCAGGCCACGTGCGGTGGCGAGCACGAGGTACTCGGCGGAGCCGTAGTCCCGCACCGCGAGGACCTGCGCGATCTTCTCGTCGGGCTGGAACGCCATGAGGTTGGCGACGTGCTGGCCCTTGGCGTCGCGACCACCCTCGGGCAGCTCGTACGCCTTGGCCCGGTACACACGGCCGAGGTTGGTGAAGAACAGCAGCCAGTGGTGCGTCGTCGTCGTGAAGAAGTGGTCCACCACGTCGTCGCCCCGCAGCTGCGCCCCGCGCACGCCCTTGCCGCCTCGGCGCTGGGCCCGGTAGGCGTCGACCCGGGTCCGCTTGGCGTAGCCGCCGCGGGTGATCGTGACGACCACGTCCTCCTCCGGGATGAGGTCCTCGACGCTCATGTCGCCGTCGAACGGCAGGATCGTGGTGCGACGCTCGTCACCGAACTTCTCGACGATGCCCGCCAGCTCGTCGCGGATGACCTCGCGCTGCCGCTCCGGCGAGGACAGGATCGTGTTGTACTCGGCGATCTCACGCTCGAGGGCGTCGTGCTCGTCGAGGATGCGCTGCCGCTCCAGCGCGGCGAGCCGGCGCAGCTGCATCTCGAGGATCGCGTTGGCCTGGTCCTCGTCGATCTCGAGCAGCGCGATCAGACCGTTGCGCGCGTCGTCCGCGGTCGCCGTCGCGCGGATCAGCGCGATGTCCTCGTCGAGGGCGTAGAGGGCCTTCATGAGGCCCTTCAAGATGTTGATGCGCTTCTCGGCACGCGCCTTCAACCAGCGCGTGCGCCGCACCACGACCTCGACCTGGTGGTCCACCCAGTTCCGGATGAAGGCGTCGAGGCTGAGGGTGCGGGGCACGTTGTCGACGAGCGCGAGCATGTTCGCGCTGAAGTTGTCCTGCAGCTGGGTGTGCTTGTAGAGGTTGTTGAGCACGACCTTCGCGACGGCGTCGCGCTTGAGGATGATGACCAGCCGCTGCCCGGCGCGCCCGGACGTCTCGTCCCGGATGTCGGCGATCCCGGAGACCCGGCCGTCGCGGACCAGCTCGGCGATCTTGCTCGCCAGGTTGTCGGGGTTCACCTGGTACGGCAGCTGCCCGACCACGAGGCAGGTGCGGCCCTGGATCTCCTCGACCTCGACGACGGCGCGCATCGTGATCGAGCCGCGGCCGGTCCGGTACGCCTCCTCGATGCCCTTGGTGCCGAGGATGAGCGCCCCGGTCGGGAAGTCGGGGCCCTTGATGCGCAGCATCGCGTTGGCCAGCAGCTCCTCGGCGCTCGCCTCCGGGTTCTCGAGGAACCACTCGACGGCCGAGGCGACCTCGCGCAGGTTGTGGGGCGGGATGTTCGTCGCCATCCCGACGGCGATGCCGGCGCTGCCGTTGACGAGCAGGTTCGGGAACCGTGCCGGCAGTACCGCCGGCTCCTGCGTGTGCCCGTCGTAGTTGTCGCCGAAGTCGACCGTGTCCTTGTCGATGTCCCGCACCATCTCCAGCGCGAGCGGGGCCATCTTGCACTCGGTGTACCGCGGCGCCGCGGCCGGGTCGTTGCCCGGGGAGCCGAAGTTCCCCTGACCCAGCACGAGCGGGTACCGCATCGACCACGGCTGCACCAGCCGCACCAGGGCGTC
>JBMDXU010000302.1:0-10162 GCA_048594485.1 Pseudactinotalea sp.
GTGAACAGCAGCCTGCCCTTGAGGCGCAGCGCGCTCTGGTTGTGCAGCAGCTGCTCCCACCAGTGGCCGACGACGTACTCGGGGATGTAGACGACCACCAGGTCGCGCGGCGAGGACCGCCGGATCGACTTCACGTAGTCCAGCAGCGGCCGCGTGATCTCGCGGAACGGCGAGTCGAGCACCGTGAGCGGCAGCGGGATGCCGGCCGCCTCCCACGCGGCGCGCGTCCGCGCGGCGTCGTCCGGGTCGACGGCGACCGTGATCGCCTGCAGGGTCGAGGGGCGGGTGGCCCGGGCGTAGGCCAGCGCACGCATCGTGGGCTTGTGGACCTTGGAGACGAGCACGATCGCGTGCACCCGCGAGGGCAGGGCCTTGGCGTCCTCGACGTCGTCGAGCTCGAGCTCCGAGGCCACCGTGCGGTAGTGGCGGCTGATGCCGCGCATCATCACGAACAGCAGCGCCATCAGCGCGATGGTGATCCACGCGCCCTGGAGGGTCTTGGTCAGCAGCACCACGACGAGCACGACGCCGGTCATCGCGAAGCCGAACGCGTTGATCGCGCGGGAGCGCTGCATCCGCTGGCGCTCGCGCCTGGCCCCCGTGGTCCGCAGCTCCCGGCTCCAGTGCCGCACCATGCCCAGCTGACCCACGGTGAAGGAGACGAAGACGCCGACGATGTACAGCTGGATGAGCCGGGTCACCTGGGCGTCGAAGACGAGGATGAGCGCGATCGCCCCGACGGCGAGGATGACGATCCCGTTGGAGTACGCCAGCCGGTCGCCGCGCGTGTGGAGCTGCCGGGGCAGGTACCCGTCCTTGGCGAGGATGCTGCCCAGCACCGGGAACCCGTTGAACGCGGTGTTGGCTGCCAGCAGCAGGATCAGCCCGGTGGCGCCGGTGACGAGGTAGAACATCGGCGGGAACGAGCCGAACACCGTCTCGGCCACCTGGCCGATCACCGGATCCTGGTCGTAGCCCTCCGGCAGCGGCTGGCCGTCGACGTGCAGCTGGATGTCCGGGTCCTCCACGAAACGGACACCGGTGGCGTTCGCCAGCCCGAGCACCGAGCTCAGCATGACGGCGGAGATGCCGCCGAGCAGCAGCAGCGTCGTCGCCGCGTTGCGCGCCTTCGGCTTCTGGAACGCCGGGACGCCGTTCGCGATCGCCTCGACACCCGTGAGGGCCGCCGCCCCCGAGGTGAACGCCCGCAGCACCAGGAACGCACCGGCGAGCCCCATCAGGCCCTGCTCGTAGCCCGGCTCCGCCGTCATCTCGAACGCCGCCGACTCGGCCTGGCCGAGCGTGCCCGTCGCCCACTGGATGCCGCCGGCCAGTGCCATCGCCCCCATCGACGCCATGAACACGTAGACCGGGATGGCGAAGCCGGTGCCGGACTCGCGGACGCCGCGCAGGTTGAGGAGCGCGATCAGCGCCACGATCCCGACGGCGATCGGGGCCTCGTGATCGCGCGCCGCGGGAAGCACGGTGGCCAGGTAGTGCGCGCCCGAGGACACCGACACCGCGACGGTGAGGACGTAGTCCACGAGCAGCGCGCTCGCGACCGTGAGCCCGGCCGGTGCGCCGAGGTTGGTCGTGGCGACCTCGTAGTCGCCACCTCCGGAGGGGTAGGCGCGCACGGTCTGGCGGTAGGAGGCCACGACCGTCACCAGCACGACGACGACGGCCAGCCCCACCCAGGGCGAGATCGCGTACGACGCCAGCCCCGCGATCGACAGGGTCAGCAGGATCTCGTCCGGCGCGTACGCCACCGACGACAGCGCGTCCGAGGCGAACACGGGCAGGGCGACCCGCTTCGGGAGCAGGGTGTGCCCGACGCTCTCGCTGCGAACCGGCCGGCCGACCAGCACGCGCTTGACGGCATCGGTGATGTCGGGCACGGGAGCAGATGCTACGCGCCCCGCTCGCCCGGGGCTGCGAGCGTGTAAGTTCACGGTTCGTGCACTTCGTCATCATGGGCGCGGGCCGTGTCGGCGTGACGCTCGCCGAGACGCTGGAGGAGCACGGCCACTCGGTCGGCATCATCGACCAGAACCCCGACGCGTTCCGACGGCTCTCCGACGACTTCGACGGCCGTCGCGTCACGGGGCTCGGGTTCGACCGCGACGCGCTGATCCAGGCGGGTATCGAGGACGCGCGCGCGTTCGCTGCCGTCTCCTCCGGGGACAACTCCAACATCATCGCGGCTCGCGTCGTCCGTGAGACCTTCGGCGTCCAGGACGTCGTGGCGCGGATCTACGACCCTCGGCGCGCCGAGGTGTACCAACGCTTCGGGATCACCACGGTCGCCACCGTTCGCTGGACCGCCGACCAGGTGCTCCGGCGGATGATCCCCCGCGGTGCCGAGTCGGAGTTCACCGACGCGTCCGGTCGCGTCAGCCTGTGCGAGATGGACCTGCACCCGTCATGGACCGGCCGGTCGATCCGGGACGTGCAGCGCATCACACGCACGCGCGTCGGCTTCCTCACCCGACTCGGCGAGGGGTACATCCCCAACCCCGACGACCTCCTCCAGGAGCACGACGTGGTTCACATGCTGGTGCCGACGTCCCGGATCAACGACGTGCAGCGTGTGCTCGCGATCCGGCCGCCGGCGGAGGCCGACTGATGCGCGTCGTCATCGCCGGTGCGGGCTCGGTGGGGCGTTCGATCGCGCGCGAGCTGCTGGGGCACGGGCACGAGGTGCTGCTGATCGACCGGGAGCCGAGCGCGATGCGGGTCTCCTCCGTCGCCGCGGCGCAGTGGCTGCTCGCGGACGCCTGCGAGATCTCCTCGCTCGATCAGGCCGAGCTCGACCGGTGCGACGTCGTCGTCGCCGCCACGGGTGACGACAAGGCCAACCTCGTCGTCTCGTTGCTGGCGAAGACGGAGTACGCCGTGCCGCGCACCGTCGCCCGGGTGAACAACCCCAAGAACGAGTGGATGTTCGACGACGCCTGGGGCGTCGACGTGCCGGTCTCGACACCGCGCATCATGACCTCGCTCGTCGAGGAAGCCGTCACCGTGGGCGACCTGGTGCGGATCTTCACCTTCCACCAGTCCGGCGCCACGATGTACGAGCTCACCCTCGCGGCCGACGCCCCGGTCGTGGGTCAGCGGGTCTCGACGGTCTCGTGGCCCTCGCACGCGGTGCTCGCCGCGATCATCCGCGGCGACCACCCGATCCCGCCGTCGCCCGACGACACCCTGGAGGCGGGCGACGAGCTGCTGCTCATCTCGTCGTCGGAGGAGCCTGAGGATCTTCAGCGGCTGCAGGATCTTCTGAGCGGGTCGATGTCCGACGCGCCCGAGGATTCACCAGGATCCACGTGAGCCACAGCACCAGCGCCCACAGGGGAAGCCCCATGACGAGGCGCGCGGTGCCCAGCCACGCGGCCTCCGCGCTGAGGTAGAGCGGGAGCTGCACCGCGAGTCGCAGCACGAACACCCCGACCCACATCCAGGACGCCCACGTGTAGCGGCGACGCTGCTCGGGGTCGGCTCGCCAGCCGTGGCCGGTGCCCAGGAGCGTCGCGACGACCACGCCGACGACGGGCCAGCGCGCCAGGATCGAGATCGTCACGCCGACGGCGAAGGCCGCGTTGGTGATGAGACCCCAGGCGAAGAAGTTCGACGCCTCACCGCTGCGCCACGCCCAGATCGCACCGATCGCGATCCCGAGCAGCCCGCCGACGGCCTGCGTCACCGGGGTGCGCTGCACCAGCCGGAGCACGGTCGCGACCACGGCGACGGCGACGCTGGCGACGACGGCCGGCATCACCTGCCGGGTCAGCACGAACACGGTCACGAAGACGACGCCGGGCGCGACGGACTCGACGAGGCCGCGCCACCCTCCGATGGCCTCGAGGCCGTCGAACTGGCCCTGACCGAGCTGGCGGAGACCGCGCTGATCGCTCACGTCGTGCTCGCCGGGGCCAGCAGGGTGTAGGCGGGGTTGTACATCACGAGTCCGTTCCCGACGTCGGCGGCGCTGACGCGCCCGGTCACCACGATCCTGCGGCCCGGTGCGATCCCCGGGATGTCGCGCCGGCCGATCCACACGAGCGAGATGCTGCCGGACCCGTCGTAGAGCTCGGCGACCAGCTCGGGCCGCGATCCCGAGGGTGAGTACGTCACCGCGCGCAGCACTCCCGAGAGGGTGCGTCGCTCGCGGGCTCGCGCCGCCGACACCGGGTCGGTGCCGTGCAGCGCGGCCTCGACGATCTCGTCGTCGGCGTCGAGCTCGTCGGTCGAGGCGAGCGCCCGCCGCAGCTGGTCCCTCCAGCCCACGGCCTCAGCGGACCTCGGTGATCTCGGGGCCGCGTGGCGACCCGAGGTCGATCGACGGGCGCATCGTCCCGGTGGAGGTCGGCTCCTGACCGGGCTTGCCGGGCATGTGCAGCCCCAGCAGGTCGCGCGGAGCGCGCGCCTCGTGGCCGCGGACGACGACGACGTCGTCGAGCACCGACTCCACCGCGGCGGCCGCGTCCGCGTCGACCAGCGCCTTGCCGTTGATGACCGCACGGAGGAACCACCGCGGGCCGTCGATCCCGATGAACCGCGCCGGCCGGTGGCCGCTGCGGCCGTCGTCGGTCCGGACCGGCAGCCGTGCGAGCAGCTCGACCCCGTAGGGCCCGTCCTGCTCCTCGACGGATCCGCCCTGCTTGCCGATCGAGGTCGCCAGCTCCTCGCGCAGCTCCTCCCACAGGCCGGCGGTGCGCGGCGCGGCGAACGCGGCGAGCTGCAGAGCCGACTCCTCCAGCAGCACGTTGACGGCGACGATCCGCTGCGAGCCGCCGCGGTCCTTCTCCATCTTGACCTTCATCCCCGGCCGCGGCGGGATCCGCAGCGCACCCAGGTCGATGCGTCCGGTGCCGTCCGGGACCTCCTCGACGTCCCAGGGTCCGCGAGGATCGTCCGGGCCGGTCTCGGACTCGTCGACGGGCTCGGCGGCGTCGACCGCGTCGACGGCCTCGTCCGCGTCGACGGCGTCACGCTTCCTGCGTCCGAACAGTGCCATCAGTGCGCTCCCCCTGTCGTGGCGAGCCGGTCGGGGCTCGGCGACGAGAACCCGCCGGTCGATCCGAACCCGCCCTCGCCGCGGTCGCTGCCCGGCAGCGTCTGGACCTCGATGAGCTCGGCGCGGGCGACACGCTGCAGCACGAGCTGAGCCACGCGGTCGCCGCGCGCGATCGTGAACGAGCTCTCACGATCCGTGTTGACCAGGATCACCTGGATCTCCCCGCGATAGCCGGCGTCCACGGTGCCGGGCGCGTTGAGCACCGTCACACCGTGCTTGCGCGCCAACCCCGAGCGCGGGTGGACGAGCCCGACGACGCCGTCGGGCATCGCGACCGCGATCCCGGTCGGCACGGTCGCACGACCGCCCGCCGGGATCGTCACCGCTTCGCGGGCGACCAGATCGAGACCGGCGTCGCCGGGGTGGGCGTAGGACGGCAACGGGAGGTCGGCGTCGAGGCGCTGGATCAGCACCTCGACGGCGTCAACGGGGTCGATCACGCAGGCGATCCTACGTCCGCCATGCTGCAGGATGGTCCCGTGAGCACCCCGACGCCGTCCTACTCCGAGCGCCTGCGGCCCTCGATGGCCGCGTGGTTGCTCGTGCCGGTCGGCGCCGCCATGGCCGGCGCCAGCGCGTTCCCCCTGGGGCTCGGTGTCGCGGTGGGAGCGGCCGTCGTGGTGGGCGGCGTGGTGGCGCTGCTGCTCGTCGGAGCGGTGCCGCGGGTCGAGGTCTCCAGCGCCGGGTTCCGCGCCGGTCGAGCGTTCCTCGAGGCAGCGTTCCTGGGCGAGGTGGAGCCGCTCGACATCGAGCAGACCCGTGCCGCGCTGGGTCCGCAGCTGCGCGCCGACGCGTTCGTCGTGCACCGCTCGTGGGTGCGCAGCGCGGTACGTGTGGAGGTCGTCGACGACGCCGACACCACCCCGTACTGGGTGGTGTCGACCCGTCGTCCGGAGCGCCTCGCCGAGGCGCTCGTCGTGTGCCGTCAGCTCGCGAGCGGCCGCGGGGATCAGGCAGCGCACTCCGAGCAGACGGGCTGGCCGCCCTCGGAGTAGGCCAGCTGGCTGCGGTGGTGCACGAGGAAGCAGCGCGAGCAGGTGAACTCGTCCGCCTGACGCGGCAGCACCCGCACGCTCAGCTCTTCGCCTGACAGGTCGGCACCGGGGAGCTCGAAGCCCTCCGCCGCCTCCGTCTCGTCCTCGTCGACAGCACCCGAGTTCTTCTCGGCACGGCGCGCCTTAAGCTCCTCGAGCGAGTCCTCGCTGAGCTCTTCGTCGGTCTTGCGCGGTGCGTCGTAGTCGGTCGCCATGTCCTTCGTCTCTGTGTCTCGTGGGAAATCTGGGGGTTGCGAGGCGGCGTGTCGGGAGCGCCGCAGGTAGGTACAACGTGTGGAAGCCGCCGTTGTTCCCGTGCGCAGGCGATGGGATTGTGCACCATCGGCGTGCACAAAGCGAACCGGGTCGCGGACCGTCCGTCGCGGTCACCGCCACACCGCGCGCAATGGGCCGTTCTGCGCCCGCGGCGTGGCAGGCTCAGGGGGTCAGGTTGTCCCGGGAGGTGTCATGGCCGAGCTCGAGCTCGTCGGTATCCACGCCGATGGCGAGCACATCGTTCTCGTCGACGACGAGGGCCAGCGCCACCGGCTCCCGATCGACGACGCGCTGCGGGCCGCCGTCCGCCGCGACCGTCCCCAGCTCGAGCAGATCAGGTCCGAGGGGCTGCGCCCCCGCGACATCCAGGTGCTCATCCGCGGTGGCGCCTCGGCCGAGGAGGTCGCCGCCGAGGCTGGTGTGCCCGTCGAGCAGGTGCGGCGCTACCAGGGCCCCGCGCTCGCCGAACGGGCTCACGTCGCCCAGAAGGCTCAGGGCCTGACGATCGGCCGCGAGAGCGGGTCACCGACGCTGGGCGACCTCGTCGTGGACCGCCTCGCCGCCCGTGGCGCCGAGCAGGTCCGCTGGGACGCCCGCCGCCACGGCACCGAGCCGTGGGAGGTCGTGGCGAGGTTCGTCGCCGGTGAGCGGGAGCTCGAGGCGACCTGGCAGGTGGATCTGGCCGCCGGGACCGTCGTCGCCGTCGACGACGAGAGCCGCTGGCTCTCCGAGACCGATCTGGCGAGCGCCCCGGGCGGCCCCCGCCGGCACTTGTCCGCGGTCCGAGCCGCGCGGCTCTACGACGTCGAGACCGATGCCGACCTGGCCCCGGCCATGGCTGCCGTCGACGCCGTCATCCGCGACACCCGCCCGCGCGAGCTCCGCCCCGTCGACGCACCCGTCGCGGACGGCCGCGTCGAGGAGACCAGCACGCCGGACGACGTGGACGACGTCGCGGACGGAAGCACGACCGCGGGCGGCGCCGCTGACACCGAGACGCTGCTCGAGGAGCTGTCCGCGTCCCGCGGGGTCCGTCAGCGGGTCGAGATCGACGACGAGGCGCTCGCCGAGGAGGTCGCCCACACACCCGCCCTGTGGGACGACGACGACACCGGCAGCGACGACGCCCCAGCTGCGCACCCGCCCGCGTCGCGGCCCGAGGAGGCCACCGACGCCACCGTGCTCCCGGCGCGGCCGACCCGTCGGTCTCAGAAGAACCGGCGGACCTCGGTGCCCAGCTGGGACGAGATCGTCTTCGGGGCGAAGAGCGACTGAGGTCGCGCGAGGTCGACACGCCCTCAACGGGGCGGCACCGGGCAGGCCGGGAGGTCCAGCGGCAGAGGGTCGGGTGACGGGCTGACCGCGCGTGCTGAGTGCGCCGTCATCCGCCGCATGTGGTGTCGGCGGCAGAGCACCTCGTACCCGACGACGCCGCCGCCCGTGGCCTGGTCGGGGTCGGTGTCGCCGACGACGACCTGCGCACCCTCGGTGACCATGACCACGTCGACCGTGCGCGCGTTGTGGGTGGCCCGGTGTCCGCACCAGCACAGCGCCTGCACCTGCAGCACCTCGACACGATCCGCGAGCTCGACGAGACGGGCCGAGCCCGGGAACAGCCGCGTGCGGAAGTCGGTCGTGATGCCGAAGGCGAACACGTCGACGCCCAGCTCGTCGACCACCCGCGCGAGCTCGGTCACCTGGTCCTCGGTGTAGAACTGCGCCTCGTCGCACACCAGGTAGTCCACGACGCCGCCATGCGTGCGTCGGTGGATCACCTCGGCCCAGAAGCTCGTGCCGTCGTCGACCTCGACCGCGTCGATCTGCAGGCCCAGCCGCGAGGAGAGCACGCCGGCGCCGGCCCGGTCGCTGCGGGTGAAGATCACGCCGCGGCGGCCGCGCACCTCGTGGTTGTGGTTCATCTGCAGCGCGAGCGTGCTCTTGCCCGAGTCCATCGTCCCGGCGAAGTAGGTGAGCGTGGCCATCGGTCTCAGCCTGCCAGCCGGATCAAAGGGACGGTGGTCTCGGCGTCCGTGCGCGACCCGTGCATGCCGATCAGCTCGAGCGACGCGGGCGTCTGGGTCCGCGAGTCGACCACCGCGACATCACCCTGCATCGCGGCCACCACGTCGCCCACCACGGGCAGGAAACGAGGCTCGACCGGACCGAACCAGCCGGCCGCGACGGCCTCGTCACGGCTGCGCACGTCGGCCCGCTCCCCCAGCTCCGCCCGCCACGAAGCGAGAACGGCGGACGCCTCCCCCGGGTGGGTGTGCACGTGGCACAGGCGCGGCTCCCCGGCGACCAGCTCGACGCCGGTCGACAGCGCCGGGCGCGAGGCGACGTCGAGGCGAGCCGGACCGTCGAAGACCGCCGACGCTCCCAGCGGCACGTCGACCATCCCGTGGTCGGCGGTGACGAGCACCAGCGTGCCGGGAGGGACCGATCGTCGAAGGCGGTCGAGCTCGGCGTCGAGCTGCGCCACCTGCTCCCGCCAGGCGTCCGAGCGCCAGCCCTCGTGGTGACCGGTCTTGTCGACGTCGCCCCAGTAGAGCGTCACCAGCCGCACCTCGGGGTCGGTCAGCTCCTCCAGCGCGCGGTCGACACGCTCGTTCAGCGACTCGGCCGAGGAGTACTCGGCGCCGCGCAGCGCCGCCAGCGTCAGCGGCGACGACTCGAACGCCCACGGGCCCACGCTGACGCTGAGGGCGCCCTCCGCGGCGAGCAGCTCGAACACGGTCGGGTGCCGCTGCCAGTCCTCGGGGTCCGGACCCTGCTGCCACGAGATCATGTTGAGCAGCCCACCACCCGGTCGGCGCACGGTGTAGCCGAGCAGTCCGGTGCGGCCCGCCGGCAGCCCGGTCCCCAGCGCGGCCATGCTCGTCGCCGTCGTCGAGGGGAACGCCGATCGGAGAGCGGTCGTCGGTGCCCCGCTGAGCGTCGGTGCGACATCGGCGACGGCGCGCAGGTTGTGCAGCCCCAACCCGTCGACGATCACGACGCAGACGCGGTCGGCACGTGGCAGCCCGAGGGTCGAGGCAGCGTCCGCGGCGGAGCGAAGGCCGTCGGCGGCGTCGACGACGACCGCGGAGCCGAGAGCGCCGGCGGCGCCGAGCAGCACGTCCCCCAGCCAGGGGGCGGCCGGTGCGCTCACGCGCGGGCGGAGGCCGCGGTGAGGGCCGCGGCGAACGAGATCGCGGCGCGCACGGCGGTCGGACCCTCGGCATCGGCGCTGACCCGCACCACGAGATCGTCCGGGAGCGACGACCCGGTGTAGCCGTGATCGGCCTCGCAGCTCGGGTCGCCGCACGTCGCGGGCTCGAGCGCGAGCCTGCTCACGGACCCCCACGAGAGCGCGAGCGTCACCTCGGTCGGCGCCGCCCCGCGCCGGTAGCTCATCGGGTCGGCGACGCCGTGGGTGAGGCCGAGGGTGCGCAGGTGCCGGATCGCGACCGACTCGGTCGTCGCCGCGGCCGCGGGGGTCGCGGCGCCGTCCTCGGCCGGTACGTCGGCCACGTGCGCGACGACCAGCCGTGAGGGCGTGAGCACCAGCACGGTGACGTGCCGCCTGACCTCGGCACGGTCGAACATCGTCTCCACGTGCACGAGGTGGGACCCGCCGCCCTCACCCGCCAGTGCGAGATCGAGCACGTCCGCCACGATCTCCGGGTAGTACCCGGCCCGCTCGACGTCGGAGCGCAGCCGCCGGGACGGCGTCGTGGGCGTGGAGGGCACGCCCGAGAGTATGCCGCACTCGACGGGGACCGGTTCGTCTCAG
>JBMDXU010000303.1:0-5427 GCA_048594485.1 Pseudactinotalea sp.
GGGCTGACCGCCGTGACCGAGGTGGTCGCGTTCTCGGAAGCCACCTGACCCGGGTCGGTGGTCGCGCTCTCGGAGGCGGACTCGGCGGGATCGGTGGTGGCGCCGTCGCTCGGGCTCGGGGACGGCGTGGTGGCCGCGTCCGTCGCCTGGACCTCGAGCGACGCCCCGTCGCCGAACGCGTCGGCGGTGTCGGCGGCCGCAGCGACGGCGCCCATGCCGACGCCGATCGCGCCAAGCGCTCCGGTGACGATCCATGCGGTACGGGTGTTCATGATCTGCTCCTGGGGTGGGGAGAGGTGGTGGGCTCTCGGGTGTTCCTGCTGACGAGAAGAAGCCTCTCGATCGGCGGTGAGACCTCGAGGAGGACTCGATGAGAGCTCTGTCAGGTAGGTGAGGGTCTTCTCATCCGGCCGAGCGGCTCAGTCGTCGGAGTCGGCCGACTCGGCCGTCGGCGGCGTCGGCGGCGTCTCGGGCGTGAGCGGCGAGGCGACGACGGGAGACGGCGCGGACACGGTCGGCGTGATCGCCGAGGGTGACGTCGACGCCGTCGGCACGTTCGTGGACGTCGCCGGGTCGCTCGTGTCGTCGTCGGACGGCGACTCGGACGGCGATGCGGACCTCGATGTGGACGCCGATGCCTCGTCGGTGGTCGGGCGGTCCGAGACGATCGCTCCGTCGCCCGTGACGTCCTCGAGCTCGGCGGCGTTGACGATCGCGACGCCGGTGGCGCCGACGATCCCCAGCGCGCCCGAGACGATCCAGAGGGTGCGTGCCTTCATGGGGTTCTCCGTTCTGCGCGCTCGATGCTGGCGAGCGCGAGGTCGAGTCGTGCGTGCGCCTGATCGGCGGCGGCGCCGGCGACCAGGGAGATGAGAACGGCGGCGGTACGGGCATCGAGCTCCGCGGCGCCGACGTGGGTGGCGAGCTCGGCGCGCCAGGCGGCCGCGAGCTCGTCCACCTGGGGATAGATCGTCGGCGCGAGCGGGGGCAGCACGAGCAGGTGGGCGAGCAGGGTGGCGAGGTCGTCGGCGCGGCGGCCCGGACCGAGCGAGTCGACGTCGATGAGGGCCGACGGCGCTCCGTCCCTGACGAACAGGTTGGCCACATTGAGGTCCCCGTGCGTGGCCACCAGCGGTGCCTCGGGCAGATCGGCGAGAACGGCCGCGACGCGGCCCGCTACGGCGTCGATCTCGCCAGCACGCTCGGGCAGGGCGCTTCGCGCCGCCGCCGCGTGGAAGTCGAGCCGGTCGACCCAGGACGGTCGCAGGGTCAGCTCGCCGACGGCGGCGGGCAACGAGTCGAGTGCGGCGACCACGGCACCCGGCGTGGGCAGCTGCTCGGGCTGCTGGCTGGAGAGCGCCTGCGCCAGCGACCACCCGGGCGCCGACGCGAGCACGACCGCCCCGGCGACGGGCTCGGCGAGCACCTGCGGCGCAGGCACCGCGGTGCCCTGGAGCAGCTCGTGCCGTCGGATCAGCTCGGCCGCTCGGCGCGGGCGCACGACCTTGACGAAGATGCTGAGGTCGCCGAACCGAGCCACCGCAACCGCACGACGCGTGGGTCGATAGCCCAGCAGCTCGATCTGCGGACGGTCGCTCCGACCGACCCAACCTGCGACCACCGCCGGGTCGAGGGCGTACCGCAGGCCGGGCAGCGCCGGGTCGTGGGAGCGTCGCCAGACGCGCACGACCCGCTCGCCGTCCTCGAGGATCGCGACGTGGTCGGTGAGATCGTCCCGGTGCGGTGCCGTCGTGGACGCGACGAGGATCTCGGGCTCGCCGCCGTCGTGACGCACGAGATAGGTCACGCTCACACCGGCACCGGGCCGGTGATGGACGCCATGCACCTCCACCTGCAGCCCGCCGATCGGCGCTCCGCCCCCGAGGGCGGCCGCGACGAGGCCGGTCGCATCGGCACCCGTGAGCAGCGCGAGGTCGGCATCCTCGGAGGCCGAGGACGCCGGGCTGCTCTCGGGCACGGTCGTCGTCACCATGGCACTGCATCACTCCCGGTCACCGGCCAGGATGAGAGAACGATGAGAGAGCTCTCATCTTCGGCGGCCCTCACCCACCGGGCAGGATGGGCCCGTGGCTCGTGACCTGCGCACCCTGCCCAAGGCGCACCTGCACCTTCACTTCACGGGCTCGATGCTCCCGGCGACGCTGGTCGAGCTCGCCGCCGCACAGGGACGACGGCTTCCGGACGCGCTCGTCGACGCCGTCGTCGACGGCGACCCGGTGCGGCTGCCGGCCAACGAGCGGGGGTGGTTCCGGTTCCAGCGCATGTACGACGCCGCCCGCGCGGTGGTGCGCACCGAGGAGGTCATGCGCCGTGTCGTCGACGAGGCGGTCGCCACCGACGCGGCCGAGGGGTCGGTACGGCTCGAGCTCCAGGTCGACCCGACCGGGTACGCACCCCACGTCGGCGGTATCACGCCCGCGCTGGAGATCGTGCTCGACGCCGCACGGACCTCCGCGCGACGTCACGGCATCGAGGTGGGCGTGATCGTCGCCGCCTCCCGGCTCCGGCACCCGCTCGACGCCCGCACCCTCGCCCGTCTGGCAGTCCGTCATGCCGGGCCCGACGGCGTCATCGGGTTCGGGCTCAGCAACGACGAGCGTCGGGGTGCCACGTCGGCGTTCGCTCCGGCGTTCGCGATCGCCGCGCGAGCCGGGCTCGCCTCGGTACCGCACGGTGGCGAGCTGCTCGGACCGGACCACATCGAGGTCGTGCTGGACTCGCTGCGTCCCGACCGGCTGGGCCACGGGGTGCGCGTCGCCGAGGACCGGCGGCTGCTGGATCGGGTCGCCCGGGAGGGCGTCGCCCTGGAGGTGTGCCCCACCTCGAACGTCTCGCTCGGTGTCGTCGCGACGGCCGCGGACGTCCCGTTGCGCACCCTGGTCGACGCCGGCGCCCGAGTCGCGCTCGGGGCGGACGACCCGCTGATCTTCGGCCCGAGGCTCCTCGCCCAGTACGAGCTCGCCCGCGACGTGCTCGGCTTCGACGACGCCGAGCTCGCCGACCTCGCCCGCTCGTCGATCCGCGCGAGCCGCGCGAGCGAGACCAGCATCGCGACCATGCTCGCCGCCGTCGACGACTGGGCCGCCCTCCCCGATCCTGGCTGAGGCACCGCGCGGCGTAGGGTGACGCCGTGGCACGCGGGTTGCGGATGACGAAGCGCACCGTGCGGTACGGGGGCGCAAAGATGCGCGTGCGGGATCTCGTGGGCGATCGCGAGCGCACCTTCGTGATGGTGCACGGCATCGGCGTCAGCTCCCGCTACTTCGAGCCGTTGGCCTACGCGCTGCACCCCTACGGCAACGTGCTGCTGCTCGACCTGCCCGGGTTCGGCGGCATCCCGAGGCCGAAGAAGCGGCTGAGCATCAGCGGGTTCGCCGACGTCGTGCTCGCCGGGGTCGAGGCCGAGGGCATCACCGACCCGATCTTCGTGGGGCACTCGATGGGGGCACAGGTGGTCGTCGACCTGCTCGGCCGCCACGACCTCAGCCGCGACGCGGTGCTGATCGGGCCGCCGGTCAACCCCGCCGAGCCGACGCTGCCGCAGCAGGCGGTGCGCCTGCTGTCGTCGGCGAGGTACGAGTCCGCGCGGCTGCGGTTGCTCGCCTCGCGCGCCTACCTGCGGTGCGGTCCGGCCTGGTTCATCGACGTGCTGCCGTCGATGATGCAGTACCCGATGCGCGAGAAGCTGCCGCTGATCCGCGCCAACACCCTCGTCCTCACCGGTGAGCACGACGGCGTCGCACCCCCGTCGTGGGCGGCCGAGATCGTCGATCTCATCCCGAGCGCGACCTGGCGCGAGGTCCCCGGGGCGGCGCACAACGTCGTCTACGAGCACTGGCAGCCTGCGGCCGACCTGATCCTCGAGCACCTCGGGGTGCGGCCCGACGCGGCCGTCATGCGCGAGGCCGCGCAGGCGGCGCAGGAGGCGACGGCGACGGCACAGGAGCCCGCGGAATGATCAAGCTGCTCGAGCCCGTCGCGCGCGGGATCGCGTGGGCCGCCGACTACGCCTTCGTGGCGCGGTGGCAGGTCCGCTCGCTGCTGCGGCGACGCCCGGCCTGGGCAGCCAGCAACCCCGATGCCTCGCTCGTGCCCGTGGTGCTGCTGCCGGGCATCTTCGAGTCGTGGCGGTTCCTCGAGCCGCTGGGCAAGCGGCTGGCCGATGCCGGCCACCCGGTGCACGTGGTGTCGCTGGGGTTCAACAACCGACCGGTCGGGGTGCTGGCCCGCAGGGTCGCGACGGCGATGGCGAGCGCCGGGGTGGACGTGGCGGTCGTCGTCGCGCACTCCAAGGGCGGGCTCATCGGCAAGCAGCTCATGCTCGACGCCGAGCGCCGGGCGGTCGCCGGGGGCCGCCCCTCGCCGATCGCGGGCATGGTCGCGGTCAACACACCCTTCGGGGGGTCGCGGCTGGCGGGGCTGATCCCGCTGCAGTCGGTGCGCGACCTGCGGCCGTCGGCGCTGCGGGCGCTCTCGGCGCAGCGCGGCGTCGACGCACGGATCACCTCGGTGTACGCCTCGTGGGACCCGCACGTGCCCGAGGGCAGCCAGCTCGAGGGCGCGATCAACATCCGGCTGCGTCAGCGTGGGCACTTCCGCGTCCTCGGCATCGCCGCGGTCCAGGAGATCGTGCTGCACGCGGTCGACCGGATCGCCGCTCAGCACACCTCCGTCAGAGGCTGAGACCGAGGAGCACCGGCTCGGGCTCGAGGTCGATCGCGAACCGCTCGCGGACACCGTCGCGCACGGTGCGCGCGAGGTCGAGCAGGTCGTCGGCGCTCGCGCCGCCGCGGTTGGTGAGCGCGAGCACGTGCTTGTTCGAGAGGGAGGCGGCGCCGTCTCCACCCGGCACCGCGAAGCCGCGCTCGAACCCCGCCGCCTGGATCAGCCAGGCGGCGCTGGTCTTGACGAGTCCGGGGCCGGCGTCGAAGCGAGGGGCGCCGTCGGGAAGCTCGGTCGTCTCGGGGAGGATCGGGTTGGTGAAGAACGACCCCGCGCTCCAGGTGTCGTGGTCGACGGCGTCGAGCACCATGCCCTTGCCGGCGCGCAGCTCGAGCACGGCCGCTCGGACCTCGCGGGCCTCGACACGACCACCGAGCTCGACGTCGAGTCGTCGGGCGAGCTCGGGATAGCGGATCGGAGCCGACCTGCTCGCGAGGTGCGTCTGAAACATCACCGCGAGCACGACGTAGCGCGGGGTGGGGAACCACGTACCGCCGTCGTGCAGCGACTCCTTGAGGATCGAGGTCCGGTACCCGAGGCCGAGCTCGCCGCGTGCGAGGGTCCGGATGCGGCGTTCCTGGCGGTCCCAGGTGCGGACCATCGCGACGACGTCGCCCACCTCCTGGCCGTAGGCGCCGACGTTCTGGACCGGGGTCGCGCCGGTCCGCCCGGGGATCCCGGACA
>JBMDXU010000304.1:0-14269 GCA_048594485.1 Pseudactinotalea sp.
GGCGTCGCCGAGCTTCTGCAGGGCGCCGACGATGCCGCCCGCGACCTGGTCGCAGGCGGTGATGCCGCCGAAGACGTTCACGAACACCGCGGTGACCTGCTCGTCGCCGAGGATGACGTCCAGCCCTGCGGCCATGACGGCGGCCGAGGCGCCGCCACCGATGTCGAGGAAGTTGGCGGGCTTGACGCCGCCGTGCTTCTCGCCGGCCCCGGCGACGACGTCGAGGGTGCTCATGACCAGACCCGCGCCGTTGCCGATGATGCCGACCTGGCCGTCGAGCTTGACGTAGTTGAGGTCGAGGCTCTTCGCCTTGGCCTCCAGCGGGTCGGCGCTGGCGGCGTCCTCCAGCGCGGCGTGCTCCTCGTGGCGGAAGTCCGCGTTCCCGTCGAGCGTCACCTTGCCGTCGAGGGCGACGACGTCGCCTGCGCCGGTGAGCACGAGCGGGTTGACCTCGACCAGGGTGGCGTCCTCGCCGCTGTAGACGTCGCCGAGCTTGACGAGCACGGCGGCGACCTTGTCGGCGACCTCGGGGGCGAACCCGGCCGCGGCCACGATCTCGGCGGCCTTGGCGTCGTCGATGCCGACGTTCGGGTCGACGGCGACGCGGGCGAGAGCCTCCGGGCGCTCCACGGCGAGCTGCTCGATCTCCATGCCGCCCTCGACGCTGCACATCGCCAGGTAGCGACGCTCCGCGCGGTCGAGCAGCACCGAGAAGTAGTACTCCTCCGCGATGTCGGCGCCCTCGGCGATCATCACGCGGTGGACCGTGTGGCCCTTGATGTCCATGCCGAGGATCTCGCCCGCCTTCTCGGCGGCCTCCTCAGCCGACCGGGCGATCTTGACGCCGCCGGCCTTGCCGCGGCCGCCGGTCTTGACCTGCGCCTTGACGACGACGACGCCGCCCTCGGCGGGCAGCAGCTGCGCGGCCGCCGCCGCGGCCTCCTCGGGCGTCGTCGCCACGATGCCACGCAGCACGGGGACCCCGTACTTCTCGAACACGTCTCGTGCCTGGTACTCGAACAGGTCCACTTGTCTGGTGCCTCCGTCGTCTCCGGTCGCAAAGCCATCGTGACCTTATCGCGCAGGGACACCGGTCACGGGCGGCCGGGACGTGAGGAGGGACACCCCGGTGCGCTCAGTCGGCGGCGGTCGTGGCGGTGTCGTCGGCGTCGAGATCGGCACCCGTGGCGGCGGCGAACGCCTCCGTGACGACGTCGGAGAACAGGTACATGCCGTCCATGTCCGGGTGCACGCCGTCGGGCTGGAGCTGGCTCGGCTGCGCGGCGATCGCCGTGGCCCAGTCGGCGACGACGGCGTTCGGGTACTCGGCGGCGACCCGCGCCATCGTCTCGTTGGACTCGGGCACCCAGCTGCTCGAGTGGTAGATGTTCACGAGCACCACGAGCCGGTCGGGTCCGAGCAGGTCGAGCGCCTCACGCAGCGGCTCGGGGTCGCGCAGGCCCGCGTTCGTGCCGGCGGCGATGACGACGACCGGTCGGACCGCGTCGTCGTCGACGGCCGAACGGATGGCGTCGACGACGTCGGGCCACTGCCGGTTCGACGTCGCGTCGATCGCGATCCCCGGGTAGTCGGCCTGAAGCGCGGGCGAGGCGACGTAGAGCATCGAGTCGCCGAAGGCGGTGATCTGGTCGCCGGTCGGCAGCTCGCCGCTGCCGATGACGGCGGCGGCGGCGCTCGCCCCGGGCTGAGGTTCCTCCGCCGAGGGTGCGGCGCTGGCGACCGTGTCGGCCGCCGCGTCCATCTGCTGCTCGACCTGTGACGTGTCCGGGGCGACCACGAGCGCGATCCCGAACACGGTGACCGCCACCGCGGCGGCCGCGACGCCGATCCGCGCGGCCCCCACCCTCGGCGGCGGGACGACGGCGTCGCGCACCCGGGCGATGGTCACGCGGAACCCGTCGCGGCGGATCGGTGCCTCGAGCAACCGGTAGGACAGGGCCGCGAGCACGAGCGTCAGCACGAGCGCGATCGCGCGGCCCGCCCAGCTCCATCCGGAGTCCGGCACGGCCGCCGGGAGGATCGCGGTGACGACGAGCAGCACGGGCCAGTGCCACAGGTAGATGCCGTAGGAACGCTCCCCCACCCACACCACCGGGCGGCTCGAGGCCAGCCGGACGAGCGGGTCGGACGGCCCCGGCGCGGTGGCGAGGGCCGCGACGAGCACCGCGGTGAGCAGGCTCGCGAGCAGGATGCCGCCGCGATAGGCGAAGCCGCCCTCGCCGTCGAGGGTCAGCAGCAGGGTCAGCAGACCACCGCCCGCCAGGGCTGCGGCCACGACGCGGTGACGCGAGAAGGTGGCGAGCGCACGCGATGCCGTCGACCCGGAGTCGCCGCCCGCGAGGCCGAGGGCGAGCGCGGCCCCGATCATCAGCCCGAAGGCGTGGGTGTCGGTGCCGTAGTAGACGCGTGTGGCGCCGCCGTCGGCGAGCACGGCCATGAGCGCGGCGGAGAGCGTGGCGAGGCCGAGCACGACCTGGACCCGCTGCCGGGTGGTCTTCGTGAGCGCGAGCAGCACGGCGAGCAGGATCGGCCAGAGCAGGTAGAACTGCTCCTCGACGGCGAGCGACCAGAAGTTGACGAAGAGCTGCGGAGCGGTCTGCGTGAAGTACGAGGACCCGGCGGCGATCTCGAGCCAGTTGTTGGAGAACGTCAGCGCGCCGACGACCTGTCGACGGATGCCGACCAGCAGGTCGTTGCCGACCAGCAGCCCCAGCACCGTCGAGATCACGACGACCGCCACCAGCGCGGGCACCAGCCGTCGCGCGCGCCGGGTCCAGAACCCGACGAGGTCGAGCCGGCCGTTCGCCGCGAGCTCGCGGACCAGCAGGGTCGTGATGAGGAAGCCGGACACCACGAAGAACACGTCGACGCCGAGGTAGCCACCGGGGAGCGTCGCCGGACGGAGATGGAAGACCAGGACGGCGACGATCGCGAGCGCGCGCAGCCCGTCCAGACCGAGGATGCGGCCGGCCGGTCGCACGGACCGCTTCCGAGGTCCACGGCGCGGCGACGGCCCCGACTGGCGCGACGGGCTCGCCGTCCTGCGACTCTCCGTCATCACCGCCACGGGCGCCTACCTCCCGCCCTCAGGCTAGGCCGAACACCGCGCTGACCTGCGACGACACGCGCAAGGTCCGTCCGTCACCGTTCGACCGGAACGATCGACGGCCTCAACCGCCCGCCGGGCCCGGTTCGGGCCCCTGGACCTCGTTGATCCCGTCGATCGTTCCGCTCGGCGTCGCGGGCCGGCGTCCCGTCAGTCGGCGTGCCCGCACGTGCAGCCCTCGCCGCCGCAGCAGCCGGTCGTCGAGACGGTGCGGGGGGCGTCGAGGGCGGGGTTGCGGTCGAAGAAGCCGAACGGCTTGAGCCAGAACGCGATCGTGTCGGCGGGCATCACCGGCCAGTCCTCGGGACGGGTGATGTGGTGGATCCCGAACACGTGCCAGAGCACCACGTCGGTGTCCACGAGGTTCTCGTCGTCGGCGATCCACGCGCTCATGCCGTTGCCGAGGTCGTCGGAGGACTGGGTGGGGTAGTCGCCCGCGGGCCAGCGCTCGTCGGGGTGCTCGCGCGTGACCCACACCGTGCTCCCGATGACCGGGTTGCGTCGCAGCACGGGCGAGGACTCCTCGAACATCGCCGGGAAGGACGCGCTCGGCACGAGCTTGTACGCGACCGGGCTTCCCCACGCGTTGAGCCGGTTCGGGTTGGTCACCTTCCATCCCCGCTGGCGCTGCCAGTCGAAGATGCGGCCCGCCTCGGCCTCCGAGGCCACCACGGTGCTGCGTGTGTGCAGGTCGAGACCGAGGGGGTTCGACGGCGAGATCGGCGCCGGGAACGAGTCCGACTCGACGACGGTGTTGTCGACGCCGTCGACGTCGAGGTCGAGCCGGGCGACGATGAAGTGCTGGTGGTAGGGCGCGTACGTGCGGCGGTCGACCATCGTCCCGGTCGCGGAGGTGTCGCCGTCGGCGGCCAGCGGCGTCGTCACCATGATCCCGGTGGCGCGGACCTCGCACTCGATGCTGCCATCGGTGTAGAAGCGCCAGTAGACGAGGTACTCGTAGTTCGCGACCGTCGCGTGCACCGACACCACGAACCTGCGCTGCCGACGGACCTCGGCCCCGGTGTCGGGGTCGACGTGCTTCCACAGCACCGCGTTGTCCTCCTCGTGGAGGCAGATCGCGTGCGGGATGGCGAACGGCTGACCGGCCGAGTCGGGCAGCACCGCGTCGAGATAGGTGATCTCGCCCAGGCAGTCGCACCCCAGCTCCAGCGACGTGCACATGTAGCCGAGGCCCCACTCGCCGATGTCGAACGCCGTCCGGCGGTAGTGGTCGAAACCGGAGTCCCGGTACGGGACGATCATCTCGGCGAAGGACATCCGGTACGCGACGTCGCGCATGACACCGTTGTCGTCGATGGCCACCTGGTAGAGCACCGGGCCCTCGCGGTAGTTGAAGCCGACCCGGAAGCTCCAGCCCTGCCACCGGATCTCGTTGCCGTCGACGGTGAAGGACACACCCTCGGGCTGCGTGATCTGCAGCGGCTTCAGATCGGTGCGCGGCTCGATGCCACGCAGCTCCGGCACGTACTCGCCCGAGACCTCGGGGAGTCCGTGATCGTGGTGGTCCTCGATCTGCAGGACCTCCATGGTGTTCATGTCGACGATCACCTTGAGCCCGCTGACCGGGTGCGCGTACGGGCTCCCGCCAGGGGTGGCGCGCAGCCACAGGTCCACCCAGCCCAGCCGCCGGTCGCGCCACTGCTCGGGCATCACGGCCGCGCCGTACGTCCACACGTCGAACAGCACGAGCTCGGGGTCGATCCCCCGCGCCGCGAGAGCCTCCCGCACCTGCGGGCTCGCCTTCATCGCGTGGTCGCAGTCGTGGTACTCGTCGATCGTGAAGTTGGGCGTCACGCCGGGCATGTGCTCCCAGCGGTCGACGGCGGAGCTCACCAGGTCGACGACGGCCTCGTAGACCTCGTGGGTGTCCTTGCGCCACAGCACCGACAACGACCGCCGCGGGACCGCCTCACCGGGCCGCCATCCCTTCACCACCGCCTTCGGCGGCTCCTGCAGGATGATGGACGCGTAGCGCCACCCGCCGTCGACGCCGTGCGTCGCCGCGAGCAGCGCCGACGTCGCCGTGATCTCCTCCGCCGTCAGCGGGTCGAGCGGGTGCAGCATCGCCATGGGGGCACCTCCACGCAGGATCGTGCCGGTCAGGGACCGACGCGGATGAGCTTCTTGTTGACGAACTCGTCCGCCGCGAGCAGCCCCATCTCGCGTGAGGTGCCGCTGCGCTTGACGCCGCCGAACGGGAGCTCGGGGCTGTCGGCGAGCACAAGATTCACGTAGACCATGCCCGCGTCGATCGCGTTCGCGACCCGCTCCGCCTGCTCCGGGTCGGTCGTGAAGACGTAGGACCCCAGCCCGAACGGTGTGTCGTTGGCGAGCTCGACGGCGGCACGCTCGTCGGCCACCCGGTACACCACGCCGACCGGCCCGAAGAACTCCTCACGGTAGGCGTCCATGTCGGGTGTCACGTCCGTCAGCACGGTCGCGGGGTAGAAGGCGCCGTCGCGATCACCGCCGAGCACCTTGGTCGCCCCCTGCGCCACCGCACGGTCGACCTGCTCGGCCAGCCGTTCCGCCGCCGTCGTCGACGACAGCGGGCCGAGGTCGGTGCCCTCCGCCGTCGGGTCGCCGAGCGTCGCCGCGCCCATGGCCTCGGTGAACTTGGCGAGGAAGGGCTCGTACAGCTCGTCGGTCACGATGAAGCGCTTGGCGGCGTTGCAGGACTGCCCGGTGTTGTCGAGCCGCGCGGCGACGGCCGCTTCGACGGTGGCGTCGAGGTCGTCGGTCGAGAGCAGGATGAAGGGGTCGGAGCCGCCGAGTTCGAGCGCGACCTTCTTCAGGTGCCGCCCCGCGATCTCCGCGACGGCAGCGCCGGCGCGCTCGGAGCCGGTGACGGAGACACCCTGCACACGCGGGTCGGCGATGATCGTGGCCGCCTGCTCGTTGGTCGCGTACACGTTGACGTAGGCGCCCGTCGGGAACCCGGCGTCGCGGTAGATGTCCTCGATCGCGGCCGCGGACTCCGGGCACTGCGGTGCGTGCTTGAGCAGGATCGTGTTGCCCAGCACGAGGTTCGGGGCCGCGAACCGCGCGACCTGGTAGTACGGGAAGTTCCACGGCATGATCCCGAGGAGCGGGCCTAGCGAGCTCCGGCGGATGACGGCGGTGCCCTCGCCGAGGATGTCGATCGGGGTGTCGGCGGTGATCGCCTCGGCCTTGTCGGCGTAGAACTCGGTGATGTCGGCGGCGAAGTCGACCTCGCCCAGAGCGGCCTCCATCGGCTTGCCCATCTCGCGCACGATGAGCGCGGCGAGATCCTCGCGCCGCTCCCGGTGCAGCTCGGCGGCGCGACGGATCAGCGCCGCGCGCTCGGCGACGGCGACCTACCACCACGACCGGTGAGCCGCGGCCGCGGCCGCGACGGCCTCCTCGACCTGCTGGTCGGTGAAGGTCGGGTAGCTGGCCAGCTCCTCGCCGGTGGCGGGGTTGACGACGGCGTAGGTGGTCATCGGGGCTCCGTTCCGTCCGCGTCGCCGCGGTCCGACACACGCCGTCGGGCGACGGCGCCTCCGTCGAGCATGCCGCAGGTCCCGGGACCGGCGCACGGCAGCGCCGGGCCCGGACGGCCCCACCCCTGCGAGTCCGATCCGGCCGACGGCCGGATCGGCGACGCGCGGTGCCTCATCGGCTCCCCTCCGCGCGTCCGGCGAGGCTCGTGGTGCTGGGCGGGGCGTCCAGGCCCAGCGTCTGGCCGCGGAAGAACGCTGGACGACGCACCCGCTGCACGATCATGACGACGATGCCGACCCCGATCACCGCGACACCCAGCACGAACACCAGCCCGACACCGCCGACGGCGGAACCGCTGCCGTACTCGGGGTCCATGCTGTCGACGAGCGTGCTGACGAACAGCACGGCGAGGATCACGCCGCCGACGAGCGGGAACAGGAACGTGAAGAAGAACGAGCGGGCGGAGTCGAACCACTGCTTGCGGAAGTACCAGACGCACCCGAACGCCGTCAGGCCGTAGTAGAAGCAGATCATCATGCCGAGCGCGGTGATCGTGTCCCAGAGCGCGTTCTCGCTGATGGCGCGGAGCACGGCGTAGAACACCGAGGCGACGACGGCGGACACGATCGTGGCGAAGCCCGGCGTGAAGAACCGTGGGTGCACGGAGGCGAATCGCTCCGGCAGTGCCCGGTAGTGGCCCATCGCGAGCAGCGTGCGTGCGGGCGAGACGAAGGTCGACTGCAGCGACGACGCCGAGCTCGTCAGGACGGCGAGCGAGACGAGCGCGGCCAACGGCCCCAGGATCGGGCCGGCGAGCGCGAAGAACACGTTGTCCTGGATGTCGGGGTTGCCCAGCCCGAACTCCCCGCTGCCGATCCCGGCGAACCCGAGCAGGCTGACGGCGAGCAGCACGTACAGGGTGACGATGACGAAGACGGTCACGGTGGCCGCGCGCCCCGGTGTCCGGTCGGGGTCCTTCGTCTCCTCGTTCATCGTCAGGGTGACGTCCCAGCCCCAGAAGATGAAGATCGAGTACGAGAGCCCGGCCGCGAACAGCGAGAAGCTGGAGACCTCGAACGGGTTGAACCACGACAGCTGCACGCCGCTGCCGTCGAACGCGTCGCCCGACGCGGCCTGCCACAGCGCCACGCCGGCGAACAGCAGCAGCACGAGCAGCTGGAACCCGACCAGCACGTACTGCAGCCGCTGCGTCGTCTGCATGTCGCGGTAGGAGATGGTCGTCGCACCCAGCATGAAGAGCAGGCAGACGACGATGTTGATCCAGGTGACACCCGCGAGATCGGCGATGGCGTCGTTGCCGGTCAGCTGCGCGATCAGCAGGAAGAGGAAGTCGACCGCGATGCCGGCGAGGTTGGAGAGCACGAGGATCGTGGCGGCGACCAGGCCCCACCCGGCCATCCACCCGATCCAGGGCCCGAACGCGCGCGTCACCCAGGTGAAGGACGTCCCCGAGTCCGGCATCATCCTGTTGAGCTCGCGGTAGCCGAACGCCACGAGCAGCATCGGGATGAACCCGACGAGGATGATCGCCGGCACCTGGTAGCCGACCTCGGAGACCGTGGGCCCGAGCGCCGCCGTGAGCGTGTACGCGGGTGCGATGCAGGAGATGCCGATGACGACGGCGCCGATGAGCCCGACCGTCCCGGCGGACAGGCCCTTGCTCGACAGGCCGGTGCCGTCGGACGTCGTGCCGTCGGTCGTGACGGCGGCGCCCGCGACCGGGCCGGTGCCCTCGTTCGTCATCTCCTCGACTCCTTCGGTCCGCGCGGCACGACGATCATGGGGACGGGCAACGCACGGAGCATGCGGGCCGCCGTCGAGCCGAGGAAGGTGCGACGACGTCGTGCGAGCCTGCTCGAGCCGACCAGCACGACCTCACCGGGCTCCCACGACAAGGTCTCGACCACCGCCGCGACGCTCTCGCCCTGGGCGGTGACCTCCTCGACCTCGAGACCGTCCGGCAACGCGTCGTGGACACGTGCGAGGAGCTCCTGCGCGTGCGCGCTGGTGGCCAGCCGGGCGACCGAGGAGTCGACCGTGCGCGGGAGGTCGAGCGCGACGAGCGACACGAGCCGGACCGGGACGGACGCCGCGGAGGCGAGCGACGCCGTCGCGCGGAGGAGGGCATCGGCACCTGGCCGGGTGCCGACCCCCACCGTGACCCGGCGCAGCGGTGCTCGCTCCTCGGCGGACCCGGCGGGAGCGAGGACGACGGGGACCTCGGCGGAGTGGACGAGCTGGTTGGTCACGCTGCCGAGGCCCACGCGGCCCCGGATGCTGCCGTCGGCGGCGCCGACGACGAGGAACGAGGCGCCGAGCTCGCCGGCGACCTCGCGCAGCCCCTCCGCGGCCGACTCCGCGTGCCAGACGGTGCCGCTCGCGGGGACGTCCGCGACACCCGCCGCCGCCTCGTCGAGCCACCGTTGCGCCTCGCCGGCGACGACGTTCTCGTAGCCGACCTCCAGCGGGACGACGACGCCGCGCCGAGGGAGCACCGTGACGAGCGCGAGACGCGCACCGGTCGCGCGGGCGAGGCGGGCTCCGACCGCGACGGCGTCGGCACCGGCCGCGGTCGCCGTGTAGCCGACGACCACGACGGGTCCGGACGAGGGTGGTCGGGTCATGGCGTCGGGAGTCAGCAGGTGGCCAGGGCGGCGGCGACGACGGAGAGTCCCTCGCGCAGCAGGTCGTCGCCGATGCTCAGGGGAGGCAGGAAGCGGATGACGTTGCCGTCGGTGCCGCAGGTCAGCACGATGACGCCCTCGGCCAGGCAGGCCTGCGCGACCGCGCGGGTCAGGGCGGCGTCAGGCGCGCCGTCGGCGTCGACGAACTCGGCGGCGACCATCGCGCCGCGACCGCGGACGTCGCCGAGACGAGGGTCGCGGTCCTTCAGGACGGTCAGCTCGTGAACAAGGATCTCTCCGATCTGGTGAGCGCGCGCGAGGAAGCCCTCGTGCTCGTAGGCGTCGATGGCAGCGAGCGCGGCGGCGCAGGCGATCGGGTTGCCGCCGTAGGTCCCGCCGAGGCCACCCGGGTGCGAGGCGTCCATGATGTCCGCGCGACCGGTCACGCCCGAGAGCGGCAGTCCGCCCGCCAGGCCCTTGGCGGTGGTGACCAGGTCGGGCACGAGCCCGAACAGCTCCGAGGCGAACATGGCACCGGTCCGGGCGAAACCGGTCTGGATCTCGTCGGCGACGAACACGGCGCCGACCGAGTGGCAGAAGTCGGCGAGCGCGGGCAGGTAGCCCTCGGCCGGGACGATGAAGCCGCCCTCGCCCTGGATCGGCTCGACGACCACGGCGGCGAGGTCCTGTCCCACCTGGGCCCGGATCTGGGCGATCGTGCGCGCGGCTGCCTGCTCGCCGTCGAGGCCGTCGCGGAAGGGGTAGGAGCCCGGGGCGCGGTACACGTCGGGGGCGAAGGGTCCGAAGCCGGCCTTGTAGGGCATCGACTTCGCGGTCAGCGCCATCGTGAGGTTAGTGCGCCCGTGGTAGCCGTGGTCGAGGGCGACGACGCCCGAGCGGCCGGTGTGCTTGCGAGCGATCTTCACGGCGTTCTCGACCGCCTCGGCCCCCGAGCTGAACAACGCGGTGCGCTTGTCGTGGTCGCCGGGGGTGAGGCGGTTGAGCGCCTCGGCGACGGCCACGTAGGACTCGTACGGCGAGATCATGAAGCAGGTGTGCGTGAAGGCGGCGGCCTGCTCCTGCACGGCCGCCACGACGCCGGGGTGTGCGTTGCCGAGGGTCGTCACCGCGATCCCCGAGCCGAGATCGATCAGCGAGTTCCCGTCAGCGTCGACGACGACGCCACCGCCCGCGGCCACCGCCTGGATGGGCACCGTGTGGGCGACTCCGACCGGCACCGCCGCGGCCTTGCGCGCGAGCAGCGCGGCCGAGCGCGGACCAGGGATCGCGGTGCGGAGCACACGCGCCTGGTCCAGGGTCGGGCCACCGGTCGGGACGGGAACCATGGGCGCGAGCCTAGGAACCGCCCCTTCCCGACGGTACTGGCCATCGTGGATACTCATCATCCTGGTGATCGCCACGGTGGCGATCCCGTCGGTGGAGGTTCGATCGTGGATCCAGGTCGATGACGGCGCTCGAGCCCTGCACCCTGCGCGCCCTCCTCGGCCGCGCCGATCTCGCCATGCGACTGGAGACGGACGAGCCGCTGCTGCCTCCCGACCGCCTCGATCGCCCGGTCCGCTGGACGCACTCCTCCGACCTGCCGGACCCCACCCCGTTCCTGGCGCCCGGGATCGTGCTGCTCACCACCGGCGCCCAGCTCACCGACGACGACGCGACACGGGCCTACGTGCAGCGCCTGGCCGCCGTCGACGTGGCCGGCATCGGGTTCGGCAGCGGCGTCGTCCACGACGTCATCCCCGACGTCCTGCGGCAGGCGTGCCTCGACGAGGGGGTTCCCCTGCTCGACGTCCCCTACGACACCCCCTTCATCGCCGTCAGCCGCGCGACGGCCGACCTCGTCGCGGCGCACGCCTACGAGCGCCGCACCTGGGAGCTCAACGCCTACCGGGCGCTCGCGTCGGCGGGGCTGCGCCCGGATCCGCTCGGCGCCCTGCTGGCCGAGCTCGCTGAGCAGATCGGCGTGTGGGTGGGTCTGTGCGACAGCACCGGTCGGCTCACCCGCCAGCATCCCGACCGCCTGCGGCCGGCGCGCGCCGAGGAGCTCGGGCAGCGGGTCCGGGAACGGATCGACCGCGGGGCGCGGGCGGCCGCCGTCGTGCCGGTGGGCAACCGCTGGTTCGGGGTGTGGACGTTCGGCCGCAGCTCGCGTGCGCGGGGCGCGCTGGTGATCGACGCGCCCGCGCTCGACGCCGAGAGCCGCGGCCTGGTGCGCACGATCGTCGCCATGCTCGGGATCGCGGGTGAGAGCGAGGAGGTCACCGCACGCGCGTACCGGCGGCTCAGTCGTGCGGTGCTGGCCGCGCTGCTCGCGGGTGAGCCGAAGATGGCGCGCCAGATGGCGCGTCACGCCTGGGGTGGGCTCCCGAAGGCGCCGGTGCGGGTCGCGGTGACCGCGCCGGGACCGCACGTCGACGCGCTGCGGTCCTTCCTCGACGTGCACGGCGACCCCTCGCGCACGTTCCTCGGCGAGACGCACGACGAGGTCGTGCTGGTCTGCCAGGACGTCCAGACGGTAGCGGATCTCGCCACCCGCTGCCGCGGCCGGTTCGGGGTGTCCCTGCCCACGCGCTACGACCGGTTCGAGGAAGCACTGGGACACGCCCGCCTCGCCCTGGACCGGGGCCACGGCCCGGTCACCGCCGTCGACGACGTCACCACCGGCGGTGTTCTCGCCGCGCTGGGGCCGGAGGCCCGGATGGCCGCACGGGCGACGCTCGAGCCGCTGCTGCACCACGACCGCGAGCGCGGCACCGCGCTCGTGGCCACCCTCCGCTCGTGGCTGGAGCACGGGACCGAGCATGGTGCGACGGCGCGCGCGCTCGGGGTCCACCGGCACACCGTGCGGTCGCGCATCGCCTCCGCTCAGCAGGTCCTCGATCGCGACCTGACGACCTTCGCGGTGCAGGCAGAGCTCTGGGCGTCGCTCACGGCCCTGGACCAGCGGGCGACCTGAACCAAGCGCGCGTCGACAGGGAACGAGACCGCCGAGAGGGAAGGGTCCACCGGTCCCTCTCGGCGTTCCCGTTCCCTCTCGGCGTCGGTGGCGGCCGGTGTTGTCCGCGGCCGGGGCGAGATCACGCGGGCTGTCGCGCGCGGGGACCGACGAGTTCGTAGCGCGCGGTGAGGAACGCGCGGTTGCGATCGTGCTCGAGGAGCCGGAGATCGAAGGCGCCGCCGAGCAGGCGCCGACCCGATCCGAGCGTGACCGGCGCGATGCTCACGACGATCTCGTCGAGCATCCCCGCTCGCGCGAAGTCCGCCGCGAGATCGCCACCGCCGACCAGCCACACGACACCGTCGCCGGCCGCCGCCTCGATGCGCCCGCGATGGTCGGCGGGCTCGCCTGCGACGAAGGAGACGGTCTCGGCCACGGCCTCCAGGTCGCGGTGGGTGAAGACGAACGCCGGCTGCTGGTACGGCCACGGCTTGCCGGCGCCGACCTCGTGCTCGACGACCCACGCGTACGTCGTCGCCCCCATCACCAGGGCACCGACCGTGGGCAGGAAGGTCGCGAAGCTCATCGTCCCCTCCGCCTCCCAGTCGAAGTCCTGCTCCAGCAGCCAGTCGAGCGAGTCGGCGTCGTCGGCGAGGAAGCCGTCGAGCGTCGTGGCGGTGTTGTAGACGTAGCGGGTCATCTGGTGCCTCCAGCGGTGCGGCGATGCCACACGATCGGGTCGGGGTCGAGGTCGGGCGCGACGTCGGCGGACAGGCTCACGCCGGCGTCGTGCAGCATCCAGCGGGCGAGCTGGCGGCGATGGGCGGAGAACGTGAGCACGTGGGCGACGATCTGCGCCAGCACGAAGGACTCGGGCGGGTCGCAGAGGGCGTCGATGACGCGGTCCTGCCAGGCGCCGCGCCGCTCGATGTCGCGGATGAGGGACAGCCATCGCGCCGCGACGCGCTCGTGCTGCTGCAGCAGTGACGCCGCGTCGTCGGGCCCGTCGAGGTGGGGCTCGTCCTCGCCCTCGATGGACGCGATCCACGGAAGCTTGTCGAGCGCCAGGTGGCGCAGGGCGTCGGCCAGGGTGGCCTCCGGGCCGGCCCACGCGAGCACCTGGTGCCCCGGCAGCCGCTCGCGGCGGTACGCCTGCTCCTCGACGCCCACGGCGGCGCGCAGGACCGCCGCCGTGTCGTCGACGTCGTGGCGGACCATGAGGGTGAGCACGTCACCGGACGAGCCCTCGTGGGCGCCGCCGCCGTCGATGTAGAGCACCGTGGGCGAGTGGAAGTGCAGGCCGTTCGGGGCCGGCAGCCAGTGACTGCGCTCGCCCGACGGCGGGGTCGCGCTCGGCGCGAACCCGAAGGCCCGCGAGTAGGCGCGGGAGAACCCGTCGACCGAGTCGTAGCCGGCTGCGAACGCCACCTCGGTGACCGAGTCACCGCGCTGCAGCCGCCACGCGGCCTGCTCCAGGAGGACGCGGCGCCGCATCGCGACCGGTGACTCACCGGCGGCGCTGGTCACCTGGCGTGCGAAGTGGAAGGGCGAGGCGTACGCCGTCGACGCCATCGTTCGCAGGTCCGTCGCGTCATCGTGAAGGACGGCGTCCAACAGCTCACGGATGCGGTCACGCCCAGCCTCGGTCACCTCTCGATTGTCGAGGAGTCGGCATGCTCGCGCCCGACCGTTCTTGCTGCGCTGCGCCGACGGCGCGGACCCCGCCGACCCGGCTGCGCCGTCGACGTCAGAGCTTGGTGACCGGGGAGTAGCGCAGCAGGAGGCGCTTGGTCCCCGCCTCGCCGAAGTCGATCTTCGCGACGGCGTTGGTGCCCGCGTTCTCGATCCCGACCACCCGGCCCATGCCGTAGGCGTCGTGGGTGACGCGGTCGCCGATCGCGAGGTTGGGGACGTCGGACCTCGGCGTCGCAGATCCGAACTTCGGGGCATCCGGCGACGGCGGCACACCCGCCTCCTTCGCGGCTCGCCGAACGGCGAGCCGCGCGCCGCGCGGCCCGGTCGACCCGTAGCCCCCCCTGCCACCCACCCACC
>JBMDXU010000305.1:0-1651 GCA_048594485.1 Pseudactinotalea sp.
TGCCGCCGCGTGGAGGGTCGGCTCGAGATCGGCTGACGAGACGTTGTCGATTCGCGTCACGGGCGGCCCCCTGACCCGTCACACTCGTCGACAGCACTCACCACCGAGGAGACCCATGTCCCGCCGCCGTATCGCCACCGCGCTCGTCGTCTGTGGCGCCTTCCTGACCGCGCCGCACGCCCTCCCGGCGCAGGCGGACACTCCCGACCGCGCCGTCGCCCCGTCCCGGGCCGCCGTCAAGCCGCTCATCCAGGGCGTCGTCGTCGACCAGGAGGGTCGCTACGTCGACGACGTGAAGGTGCAGGCGATCGACGAGGACGGCGCCGTCGTCGCCACTGCGCTCACCTACGCGAGCGCCTGGCCCGACGGCAAGCAGCACGGCTACTTCTTCGTGGAGGTCCCGCGCGGCAGCTACACCGTCGCGCTCTCCAAGAAGGGCTACAAGACCGTCGAGTACGACGCCGGCCGGATCACCCGGAAGGTGAAGAGGATCAGCCTCGGCGAGATCGAGATCAAGAAGGTCGGCGCGCCGAGCACCACCACCGCCGCGCCGGTCAAGGCGACCGTCACCACCAAGGACGTCGCCACGGTGACCGTGACGGTCAAGGCCGCCGGCGTCCCCAAGCCGACCGGCACGGTCGAGATCCGCGCGGGCCGCAAGGTCCTGGGCGACGCCGTGATCAACAAGCGCGACAAGGGCACGGTCGTCGTCTCCCTCGGCAAGCTGGGCAAGGGCACCTACGACCTGAAGGCGTTCTACCTCGGCTCGGCCGACGCCAAGTCGTCCGGCTCGTCGGCGTTCACCCTCACCGTGGTCAAGAAGAAGCGCTGACCTAGGCTCTCCTTCCATGGACTCGTCCCACGTGGAGAACGACCTCGTCAACGTCCTCTTCACCGAGGAGCAGATCCAGGACCGGCTCCGCGAGCTGGCCGGGCAGATCGAGGCCGACTACGACGGCAAGGACCTCCTCATCGTCGGCATCCTGCGGGGTGCGGTGATGGTGATGGCCGACCTGGCCCGGAGCTTCACCCGGCACCTCGAGATGGACTGGATGGCGGTGTCGTCCTACGGCTCCGGCACCAAGTCCAGCGGCGTCGTCCGGATCCTCAAGGACCTCGACACCGACATCTCGGGGCGCCACGTCATCATCGTCGACGAGATCATCGACACCGGCCTGACGCTGTCGTGGCTGACGTCGAACCTCACCTCGCGCAACCCCGCGAGCGTCGAGATCTGCACCCTGCTCCGCAAGCCGGAGGCGCTCACCATGCCCGTCGACGTGAAGTACGTCGGCTGGGACATCCCGAACGAGTTCGTCGTCGGCTACGGCCTGGACTACCGGGAGCGCTACCGCAACCTGCGCGACATCGGCACCCTCGCGCCGCACGTGTACTCCTGACGCGCTGGTTCACCATGGTCCGTGGGCGAGTCGACACTTCCCACGGCGTACTCACCACGGGAAGTGCAGGTTCACCTGCATCCCATGGTGAACCCGGGGAACACGGGGCCGCCCGGTCCGCGGAGCCCACGGTCCGGTCGGACGGCGATCAGCCCCGCCCTAGGCTGGCCTGCGACAATGGGACGGGTCGGGGGTCGCGTGTACCGTCGAACGTTCAGATGAGCTCGTCCGAGAGAAGCCTGTGAAGCGCA
>JBMDXU010000306.1:0-7110 GCA_048594485.1 Pseudactinotalea sp.
TCCACACCACCTACAGCCAGACGATCGCGGCGACGGGGCGGCTGAGCTCGTCCGACCCGCACCTGCAGAACAACCCGATCCGCACCGAGGAGGGCCACCGGATCCGGGCCGCCTTCGTCGTCGGTGAGGGCTACGAGAGCCTGATGACGGCCGACTACAGCCAGATCGAGATGCGCATCATGGCGCACCTGTCGGGTGATGCCGGACTCATCGAGGCGTTCCGGTCGGGCGAGGACCTGCACAGCTTCGTCGGGTCCCGTGTGTTCGGCGTCGAGCCGGAGGAGGTCACCGCCGCGCAGCGCAGCAAGATCAAGGCGATGAGCTACGGCCTGGCCTACGGTCTCAGCGCGTTCGGACTGAGCAACCAGCTGAAGATCTCCACCAGCGAGGCCAAGACGCTGATGGAGGAGTACTTCGAGCGGTTCGGTGCCGTGCGTGCCTACCTCGACGACATCGTCGGGGAGGCCCGCGGCAACGGCTACACCGAGACCATCCTCGGCCGCCGTCGCTACCTGCCGGACCTCGTCAGCGACAACCGGCAGCGGCGCGAGATGGCGGAGCGGATGGCGCTCAACGCCCCGATCCAGGGCAGCGCCGCCGACATCATCAAGGTCGCGATGATCAACGTGGACCGCGAGCTGCAGGCGCAGGGCATGGCCAGCCGGCTGCTGCTGCAGGTCCACGACGAGCTCGTGATCGAGGTCGCCCCCGGCGAGGCCGAGGCGGCCGAGATCGTGCTCCGCGAGCAGATGGGTGCGGCGACCGCGCTCTCGGTCCCCCTCGACGTCAGCGTCGGCACCGGCGCGTCCTGGCAGGAGGCCGGTCACTGACCCGTTCGGCTACGTCCGGGGCAGCCGCCGGGTGACCACGATCAGGGTGCCGGGGAGGATGCGACCGCGCTCGGGTCCCCAGCCGCCCCACACCTGGTGGTGGCCGTCGGGCCACTCGGGCTCGATGACGTCCTCGATCGTGAAGCCCGCGCCGACGACGTCGCGGACGTGGTCGCCGATCGTCCGGTGGAACTCGGCGTAGAGCGGGCGGTGGTCGGCGTCGGTCTCCACGTAGGGCGTGCGGTCGAAGTAGGAGCGGACGGCGACCAGTCCGGCCGCCGTCGGATCGTCCGGGAACGCCCACCGGAGCGGGTGCGTCACGGAGAACACCCAGCGGCCGCCGTCGTGGAGCACCCGCGCGACCTCGCGGTGGACGGCACCGGCGTCGGCGACGAACGGGATCGCCCCGAACGCCGTGAACACGACGTCGAAGGAGGTGTCCGGGAACGGCAGCGCGCGGGCATCGGCCACCTGAACCGGTACCGCGATCCCGGTGCGGGCGTCCAGCTCGGCGGCACCGGCCAGCATCCCGGGCGCGACGTCGGTGGCGATCACGTCGCGCACACCCTGGTCGACCAGCCAGCGCGAGCACTGCGCCGCGCCGGCTCCGATCTCGAGCACCCGGGCACGGCGCAGCTCCTCGATCGGTCCGAGCAGGTGCGCCTCGGACTCGCGCAGCCCCTCCGGGCACCAGCAGAAGTCGGCGTCGCCCAGGAACGCGCCGTGCTCGGCGAGGTACTCGCCGGCTTCCGCGCTCCACCACCGCGCGGTGGCGGATGCCGCGGCGTCGCCGTCGACCTGCTCGTAGCCCGCCCGTGCCATCTCGCCGGGTCCGTCCGTCACCACGTCAGCATCTCAGCAGACGAAGAACCCTGCGACACGCGTGCCCACCCGCAGCGTCGACACCGGTCGCCGCGTCTTCGGAGGAAGCTTGCGTCCGGCCATCACGAGCACGACGACGGCGCCCGACGGCAGCACCGAGGCGAGGTTCTCGACCACCTCATCGACCGCGGCCAGCGGGTCGGAGGCGCCGAGCAGCGTCGTCTGGCTGCCGTAGGGCAGATCGGTGAGGACGACGTCGACGTGCACGTGCGCGGACGCCGCCGCGAGCGACTCGCGGTCGAGGAGGTCGGCCCGACGCACCGAGGCGGCCAGGTCGCCGAACGGCTCGGCCTGAGTCGCCAGCCGGTCGGCCGCAGCGACGGCGAGCCGGTGCGACTCCTTGCCGTACCGGTCCGCGAGCGCGGCCAGCTCCGCGCGTCGACGAGCGAGACCGGCGCGTGTGAGCAGCGACAGGTTCTGCTCGGCCAGCGGCAGCACCGCCGGGTCGGCATCGGAGCCGAGGACCGTCGTGATGCGGTCGCGATGCCCGAGCGCGACCGTGGTGAGCAGCTGACCCGACCCGCACGCGGGGTCCCACAGCACGAGCCCGTCCGTGCCGACGAGCTCGGTGGCGCGTCCGAACAGCTCCCACGCCAGCCGGACCGGGAACCCCGGGTGCCCGGGCGCGGACCGCAGCACGGAGCCCGAGGCGTAGTCCGTGTAGTCCTGCGCCCGCGCGTACCGATACTCCACACACCCATCCTTCCTCGTCGTCGCCCGGGGGAGGGTTCGGTAGCGTGACCGGGTGCTTCACACGGTGTCCGTCGGCGACGAGCTGGACCCGGCCGAGGTGCCGACCGTCGTGTTCCTGCACGGTCTCTTCGGGCAGGGGCGCAACTTCGTGACGATCGCACGCGGTCTGGTGCCGGCCGCTCGCAGCCTGCTCGTCGACCTCCCCGATCACGGCCGCTCCGCCTGGACCGACGCCGTCGACCAGTCCGCGATGGCCGACGCGGTCGCTGCCACCATCGGCGAGCAGGTGCCGGGGCCCGTCGTGCTCGTCGGCCACTCGCTCGGCGGCAAGGTCGCGATGCTCCTCGCGCTCCGGCACCCCGAGCTGGTCCGCCACCTTGTCGTCGTCGACATCGCGCCCGCGCCCAGCCACGGAGTCTCCGAGTTCGAGCACCTGCTGGACTCGCTCGCGACCCTGGACCTCGCGGCCCTCGAGGGTCGGTCCGCCGCCGACGCCCAGCTGGTCGACGCGATCCCGAACCCGACCGTGCGTGCGTTCCTGCTGCAGAACCTCCGTCGCGACGGCGACCACTGGGCGTGGAGGGCCAACCTGGGGCTGCTGCGGGAGCAGCTCGACGCCGTCGGAGGCTTCCCCGATCCCGGCGGCGCCACCTTCGACGGCCCGGTGACCTGGGTGGTGGGGGAGCGGTCGCGATACACCGACGACGACGACGCCGTCGTGATGCGCCGGCTGTTCCCCCGCACCCGTCAGGTCACCGTGAAGGGCGCGGGTCACTGGGTGCACTCGGAGAAGCCCGAGGCGTTCGGCCAGATCCTTCGGCAGGTGCTGCTCAGGCTGGAGCCGTGAGCCCGTCGGTCAGCCCAGCAGGGTGGAGCCGACCCAGTCGGAGGAGTCGGCGGCGCCGGGCGGGATCGCGAACACCGCCGAGCCGACCGGCTGCACGTACTCGTTGAGGAGATCGGTCTGCAGCGAGCGCTGCACGGTGATGAAGTCGTCGATGTCGCGCTGGTAGGAGAGGAAGAAGAGCCCGGCGTCGAGTCGGCCGAGCTCGTTGTTGCCGTCGACGTAGTTGTAACCGCGACGCAGCAGCCGCACGCCGCCGTTGGTGGTGGGGTGCGCCAGCCGGACGTGCGCGGCCACGTCGATGAGCGGGGTGTCCCCGCCCGTCTGGAAGTCCGGCTCGTCGGACTCCTGGCCACCCGAGAGCGGCGCACCCTCGCGCTTGTCCCGTCCGATGATGCGCTGCTGCTCACCGAGCTGCACGCGGTCCCAGGTCTCGATCTTCATGGCGATGGTGCGGACGACGAGATAGGACCCGCCCGCCATCCACGCGGGCTCGTCGTCCTCGCCGACCCAGACGTGCTCGGCGAGCGCCGCCGCGTCGTCGGCGAGCACGTTCGCGGTGCCGTCCTTGAACCCGAACAGGTTGCGGGGCGTGCTCTGATCGGTGGTCGTCCTCGACGTCCGCCCGAAGCCGAGCTGGGACCACCGCAGCGAGGCTCGCCCGAACGCGATCCTCGACAGGTTGCGTATCGCGTGCACGGCGACCTGCGGGTCGTCGGCGCACGCCTGCACGCACAGGTCGCCACCACTGCGGGCCGGGTCGAGGTCGTCGCCCAGGAACGGCGGCAGCGCGGCGAGCCCGGCCGGACGGCGGTCCGCCAGCCCGAGACGGTCGGTGCCGTCGATCTCGAACACGCCCGGCCCGAGCCCGAACGTGAGGGTGAGCCCGCTGGCGGGCAGTCCGAGCGCCTCACCGGTGTCGTCCGGCGGTGCGTCGAGGCTGCCACCAACTGCGCCGCTCGCGGAGACGTCCAGACCCTGCGTCATCCGCGACGCGGCGTACGACCAGTCCTGCAGCAGGGCCGCCAGCGTCCCGCGATCGGACCCCTCCGCGAGATCGAAGGCGGCGAAGTGCAGATGGTCCTGCACCGGCGTCGTGATCCCGCCCTGATGATCTCCGACGAACGGGTACACCGTCCCGGAGGCCGAGCCCGAGGCCGACGGTGGTGGGAGAACACGGTTGCCGACGAGAGCGCCGGCGACCAGCCCGGCCGCACCGGTCCCGGCCATGCCGAGCAGCGAGCGGCGCGACGTGCCAGCACCGGCGCCGCCGTCGGGCGCGACGACGCCGTCATCCCCGTCCGGAGACGACGGCGACGGCGTGGTGCGCCCGGTCAGGACAGCACCGTCGTGGTCAGCTGCGAGAGCGGCTCGGCCAGCGCGTTGATGAGGTCCGACAGATCCTTCTTGTCCTGGTCGGTCAGCTCGGAGTAGGGCACGAAGCCGTCCTCGAGCGAGCCGAAGTCGGCCAGGCGGCCGGACAGCGCGGCGTACCCGTCGTCGATCCGGGTCACCAGGGCGGGGTCCTTGGTCTCGGCGAGATCCTGGACGAGCGAGAAGGCCATCTGCGATCCCTCGACGTTGGCGGCGAAGTCCCACAGGTCCGTGCCGGACCACCAGTCCTCCTCACCGGTGATCTTGCCGGTGGCGACCTCGTCGAGCAGGCCGATGGCGCCGTTGGAGATCCAGTCGATGCCCTGGTCGTCGAGATAGGCGGTGAAGTCGTCGGAGTGCACGTAGTCGTACAGCTCGGTGACGTCGGCGACGAGCAGGTCGCCGAGCTCGACCCGCTGCTCCGGGGTGGACGCCTGCCAGCCCGTGTGAGCGTCCGAGCCGTCGGAGTTCAGCGCGCCCTCGGCCGGCTCCCACAGGTCCTTCTCGATCCGGTGGAACCCGGTCCAGTCCAGACCCTCCGCGCGGGCGTCCACCTCGCGGTAGTCGATTCGGGGATCGAGGTCGCCGAGCGCCTCCGCCACCGGCTCGATCCGCTCGTAGTACGCGCGCACCTGGGGGAACAGCTCGCGCGCGGTGCCGTCGTCACCGGAGGTGTACGCGTCGACGAGATCCCCGACGGCCGGGAGCAGCTCGCCGACCTGGTCCTTGACGAACGCCGCGTACAGGTCGACGGCAGCCTGCATCTGCTCGGCGTCGTCGCCCGCGAGCACCACCTGCTCGCCGCTGACCGTGAACGCGGCCTCACCGACGCCCGCGCCGAGCATGCCCGGCTTGCAGAGAGTCAGGTACGACCCCGGCTGCACCGTCGCCGTCAACGTTCGCGACGCACCCGGCGCGATGTTCTCGACCTCGCCGACGATGCGCAGGCCGTCGTCGGCCGTGAGGTAGAACTCGGTCACCTGGGTCCCGGCGTTGGAGACCTCGAAGGTGAGCGTGCCGCTGGCCGCCTCGGCGCTGGCGACGTCGCACGCGTCGTCGGTCGAGGTGACCGCGATGGTGCCGCCGCCCTGGGCGGCACCGGTCCCGGTGCCATCGGTGCCACCGGCGTCGTTCGGCACGCACGCGGTCAGCGAGAGCGCGGCGACGGCGCCCACGGCGGTCGCGAGGGATCGGGTTCTCATGTGCTCTCCTTCTCGAGGACGGGCTGATCGACCGTGGTCGGGGTGGTCGGGGTCGTCGGGGTGGTCGGGGTGGTCGGGGCCGGGCGGCGGCGAGGCATGCGGGCGATCACGAGGGCGCCGACGACGCCGACGTACGCCAGCCATGCCGTCACCTGGAGCCACGTCATCGCGGGCATGAAGCCGACGGTCGCCTGCAGCAGCGCGGCGAGCGCACCACCCGGCGCGACGACGTGGTCGAGCTGGAAGGCCCAGCCGAACGGGAACCCGGCCCACCCGACGACGACGGCACCGGTCGCGTCCAGCGGAGCGGTGTCGTCGAACGGCCCCGGCAGCACCGCTGCCTCCTGCAGGTCGTGGATCCCGTAGGCGAGCACGCCGGCCGCGATCACCACGAGCAGGATCGAGGTCCAGCTGAAGAACCGGCCGATGTCGAACCGCACCATCCCGCGGTAGATCAGCCAGCCCAGCGCGGCCGCGCACAGCAGTCCCAGCAGCGCGCCGATCAGGGCGCCGGGAGCGTCGCCGAAGCTGCGGACCATGGCCCAGAGGAACAGTGTCGTCTCGATCCCCTCGCGGCCGACCGACACGACGCCGAGCGCGACGAGACCCCATCCCGATCCGCTCTGCAACGCGCGGTCCACGCCGTCGCGCAGGTCGCGGGCGAGGGTGCGCGCCGCCGTCGACATCCACAGGACCATCCCGGTCACCATCGCGACGGCGAGGATCGACAGACCGCCGCCGATGACCTCCTGGGCCTGGAACGAGAGACCATAGGCGCCGAAGGTGAGCACGAAACCGAGAGCGAGCGAGCCGAGGACGGCGAGTCCGACACCCGCAGCCAGGCGCGGCACCACGTCGTCGCGGCCGCACGTGCGCAGGTAGGCGACGAGGATGCCGACGACGAGCGCGGCCTCGAGGCCTTCGCGCAGGCCGATGACGAACGTCGCGAGCATGAGCCATCCGGAGGTGATCGGGCGGCGGGTCTGGTCAGGCTCGTCGCGGGACGTCATCGGGAAGGAGAAACGATCCGATTCGGTGAGGTAAGCCTCACCTAATTCGTGAACCTACTCCCGCCGTCGACGGTCGAGCAACCGGCGGCGCGCGCGCATGCTGTGATGTGAGCCACCCCCGCCCTCACCCGCCTCGCGTCGGGCGGCGGAACGGGTACCGAGCCGGCTGGTAGGCTGCTGGGTTGGCGGTTCGCGTGCGCGCGTCCCTGGACCTCTTCGACGTCCATCGATCGTGATGCGTGTGATCCGCCGGCCTCGCAGCCCGTTCGGCTCCC
>JBMDXU010000307.1:0-2283 GCA_048594485.1 Pseudactinotalea sp.
GTTGACGAATCGGCGTGCCGATTCGTCAACGAAATCGTGGGTCCGGGGTCGGTAGGATCGACGGCCGAGAACGGGAGCGAACATGACCACATCGCAGGTGACTCCGACGGCGGCCGCAGGGGTGCCGTCGGACGACGTGGACCAGGCCGTCCGCGGGATCGCACGGGCAGCCAAGGTCGCGTCGCGATCGCTCGCGACGGCGACGCGCGCGACCAAGGACGCCGCCCTGCACACGATGGCGGACGCGCTGCTCGCCGAGCAGGCGCGGATTGTCGAGGCGAACACGATCGACACCGAGCGGGAGAGCGCGGCGGGCATGGCGCCGTCGCTCGTCGACCGTCTCCGGCTCGACGCCGGCCGCGTCCATGCGATCGCCGACGCGCTGCGCGAGCTCGCCTCACTGCCCGATCCGGTGGGCGAGGTGATCCGCGGGGAACGGCTGCCGAACGGTCTGACTGTGCGACAGCTGCGGGTGCCGATGGGCGTCGTCGGGATGATCTACGAGGCGCGGCCCAACGTGACGGTGGACGCGGCGGGTCTGGCGCTGAAGTCGGGCAACGCCGTTGTGCTCCGCGGTGGCTCGGCCGCGGCCGAGTCCAACACCGTGATCGTGGACGTGCTGCAGGGTGCACTGACGCAGGTCGGGCTGCCGCGCGAGCTCGTCCAGTCGATCGACCTGTACGGCCGCGCCGGGGCGCGGGCGCTCATGCAGGCACGCGGCCTGGTCGACGTGCTGGTGCCGCGCGGTGGGGCCGACCTCATCCAGACGGTCGTGACGAGCTCGACGGTGCCGGTCATCGAGACCGGCGTCGGGAACGTCCACGTCTACGTGGACGCGAGCGCCGACGTCGAGCAGGCGGTCCCGATCATCCTCAACGCCAAGACGCAGCGCACGGGGGTGTGCAACGCGGCCGAGACGCTGCTGGTGCACGCCGACGCCGCGCCTCGGGTGCTGCCGGCGGTCTTCGCCGCGCTTCGGGACGCCGGGGTGGTGCTGCACACCGACGACGCGAGCGCGGCGCTGGCGCCCGCGGACGCCGAGGTCGTGCCGGCGACCGAGGTCGACTGGGCCACCGAGTACCTCTCGCTCGACCTCGCGGTCAAGGTCGTGGCCGACCTCGACGAGGCGCTGGAGCACATCCGTACCTACAGCTCGGGGCACACCGAGGCGATCCTGTCGCGCGACGTCGGCGCGATCCGTCGGTTCACGACCGAGCTCGACTCGGCCGCGATCATGGTCAACGCGTCGACGCGGTTCACCGACGGCGGCCAGCTCGGGCTGGGCGCCGAGATCGGTATCTCGACCCAGAAGCTGCACGCGCGCGGTCCCATGGGGCTGGCCGAGCTGACGACGTCGACCTGGATCGTCGAGGGCGACGGGCACGTGCGCCCCTGAGCCCGACGTTGCCGCTCCGTGACAGAATGGCGCGCGGAGCTCGGTGGACACGCACATCGAGGTACGACGTGAGCGACGAGAGGATCTGGTCGATGAGGAGTTCGCTGGCGGTGCTCGCCACCGAGCACAGCACGGGTGCGGGGCAGCTGCAGCCGATCGGCTTCGGCATCGTCACGATCGTGATCCTGCTGTCGCTGCTGATCGCCGTGTTCGCCGTGAAGAGCGCCGGAACCCGTTTCCGCAAGCACTGACATGACCGTGCACGCCTCGACGGCCGGGGTGATCGTCCGTTGATCGCTGCCGCGCCCGCGCCCACCCGGATCGGGATCATGGGCGGCACGTTCGACCCCATCCACCACGGCCACCTCGTCGCTGCGAGCGAGGTCGCGGACGTGTTCTCGCTCGACGAGGTGCTGTTCGTTCCCACGGGCGAGCAGCCGTTCAAGGCGGATCGCGAGGTGACCGTCGCCGAGCACCGGTATCTCATGGCGGTCATCGCGACGGCGTCGAACCCGCGGTTCGCGGTGTCCCGTGTCGACATCGACCGCCCCGGGGTGACGTACACGATCGACACGCTCCGTGAGCTGCGGGCGCTCTACCCCGCGGCGGAGCTCTTCTTCATCACCGGCGCCGACGCGCTGGGACAGATCCTGCAGTGGAAGGACGCCGACGAGCTGTGGCGGCTCGCGCACTTCGTGGGCGTGACGCGGCCGGGGCACGACCTGGACACCGAGAACCTGCCGGCGGGGGAGTACTCGTTGCTGGAGATCCCTGCGATGGCGATCTCGTCCACCGACTGCCGTGCGCGCGTGGTGGCGGACAAGCCCGTCTGGTACCTCGTTCCCGACGGCGTCGTGCAGTACATCGGCAAGCACGCGCTCTACCGC
>JBMDXU010000308.1:0-14090 GCA_048594485.1 Pseudactinotalea sp.
GGAACCTGACGGTCGCGCCGTCGATGCTCAGGGTCACAGCTCTCCCGTCCCCGGTGCGAGCGACCGCAGCCGCTCGGCGATGCCCATGATCGTCGCCGTCAGCACCGCGAGCACGACGGCGGCCGCGAGCGCCATCCCGTAGTTCTCCGCGCCCGGCCGCCCGAGCAGCCGCACGATGACGACGGGCAGCGTCGGCCGATCCGGGCGTGCGAGGAACGCCGTCGCCCCGAACTCGCCCAGCGAGATCGCGAACGCGAACCCGATGGCGAGCCCGAGCGAGCGGAGCAGGAACGGCCCGTCGACGTGGGCGAGGACGCGCCCCGGGCTCGCCCCCAGCACCGCGGCGGCCTCGCGCAAGCGGGGGTCGATGGCACGCAGCACCGGCAGCACCGTCCGCACGACCAGCGGGATCGCGACGACCGCCTGCGCGATCGGGATGAGCACGAGCGAGCTGCGCAGGTCCAGCGGCGGCTTGTCGAGCGTGACCAGGAACCCGAACCCGACGGTCACCGCCGACACCCCCAGCGGGAGCATGACCACCGCGTCGAGGATGCCGAGGCCGCGGCGCCCCGCCGTCGTCCTCGGCCGACGCGACACGACGAGCGCGATCAACGAGCCGATGACCACGGCGATCACGGTCGCGTCGACGGCGGTGCGCAGCGACGTGCCGAGAGCGTCCCACACGGTGACCGAGAGTGTGTTGCGCCCGCCCGTGGTCCCGAGCGCGACGTAGTTGCCGAGCCCCCACCCGGTCGGCGTGCGCAGGCTGGCGAGCAGCAGGTGGACCAGCGGGAAGGCGAGCAGGCCGAGGCCGACGACGGCGGTGACCGCCGCCGGGACGAGGTCGCCCGACCCCGTGGCCGGGTCGGGGCGCAGCCGCAACGGACGGGGACGCGTGGCGTCGCCGGCGAGACGTAGCGCGCGCTCGCGCCGGGTGCGGGTGCGGGCCGAGAGCGCGAGCGCGAGCGTGATGACGACCAGCTGCGCGATCGAGAGCACCGCCGCTGCGCGCAGGTCGAGGAACTGGGTGGTCTGCAGCCAGATCTCCGTCTCGATGGTCCCGTACCGGGTGCCGCCGAGGATGAGCACGACGCCGAACGCCGTCGCGCAGAAGAGGAACACGACCGCGGCGGCGGAGGCGATCGCCGGCGCGAGCATCGGCAGCGTGACCGAGGTGAACGCTCGCCACGGGCCGGCGCCGAGCGCCCGCGCGGCCTCCTCGGCGCGCGGGTCGAGCCGCTCCCAGAGACCGCCGACCGTGCGGACCACGACCGAGTAGTTGAAGAACACCAGCGCGAGAACGACGGCCGTGAGGGTCCCGTCCATGTGCAGGAACCCGAGCGGACCGGAGTCGGCGAGCAGCGAACGGAACGCCACCCCGACGACCACGGTCGGCAGCACGAAGGGCACCGTGACGAGCGCGCGCAGCAGGGTGCGGCCGCGGAACGAGCACCGGTACAGCACGTACGCGCCCGGGACGCCGAGGACGACCGAGGCGGCGGTGCCGAGCACCGCCTGCGCCAGCGTGGTCCCGACGATCCGCCACGTCCGCGGCCGCCCGAGCACCTCGGCGAAGCCCGAGAGGTCGAGGACGCCGTCGGTGACGAACCCGCGGGCGATGAGGTTCGCCGTCGGCCAGGCGAAGAAGACCCCGAGGAAGAGCAGCGGCACCCCCACCGCCACCCCCCACACGATGTCGTTGACGAATCGCCGGTGCGCGGATTTCGTTGACGAATCGGCAGACGCGGAATTCGTTGAGGCATCGGCACGCGCCGATTCGTCAACGAAATCGCGTGGGGGCGGATTCATCAACGAAATCGGGGGGACGGGACGTCAGCGGAGGCATCAGTCGATGACAGTGGCGGTCCAGGTGGCGATCCAGTCCTCGCGCCCGGCGTCGATCTCCTCCGGGCTCACGTCGACCGGGGAGGGCGAGAGGGGGGCGAACTCGACCCAGCTCGCGGGCAGCGCGACGGTGTCGTCGACGGGGTAGACGTACATGCTCTCGGGGAGAGCGGCCTGCACGTCGGCGCTCAGCATGAAGTCGATCCACGCCTGCGCGCCCTCGGGGTTGGCGGCTCCCTCGAGAACGCCCGCGTACTCGACCTGGCGGAAGCAGGCGTCGAGCAGCGCACCGGTGGGTGAGGTGTCCTCGCCCTCGCCGACCTCGAACGCCGGCGATGTCGAGTACGACAGCACGATCGGGCGGTCCCCTTGGCCCTCGGAGCCGGAGAAGTCGACGTAGTACGCGTCCGACCACCCGTTGACGACCCTCACGCCGTTCGCCCGAAGGCCCGCCCAGTAGTCGGCGTAGCCGTCCTCGCCGAAGGTGCCGACGGTGGCGGCGAGCATCGCCAGCCCGGGCGACGACGTCGCCGGGTTGGTGACGACGGTCAGATCCGCGTACCGGGGGTCGAGCAGGTCCTCGAACGTCTCCGGCTCCGGCAGCCCGGCGTCGGCGAACCACTCGTGATCGACGTTGAGGCAGACGTCGCCGACGTCGACCGGGGTCAGCGCGTCGGAGCCCGGCACCAGATACTGCTCGGCGCTCGCCGGAAGGTCGGCCGAGGTGTAGGAGGCGAAGATCCCCTCGTCGAGCGCGCGTGAGGCGAAGGTGGTGTCGACGCCGTACGCGACGTCCCCGAGCGGGCTCTCCTTCGTGAGGATGAGCTGGTTCACGAGTGCGCCGCCGTCGCCGGGAGCGCTCTGCTCGACCGTGTAGCCGGTCTCGGTCTCGAACTGCGCGATCAGCTCGTCCGGCAGCGCGAACGAGTCGTGGGTGACGACACGGACGACGCCCCCGGTGCCGTCGGAGGCGCCGGTGGGTTCGGGCCCGCCGCCCTCACCGATGAGCGAGCAACCGCCCGCGGCGACGAGAGCGGCGAACGTGAGGGCCGCCGTCGCACGCTGGACGGCGGAGTGGGAACGGATGGTCATGAAGCGGCCTCCTCAGGTGGCTGAGAAGGGGTACCGATCACCCAGGGCGGGGTCACGGAGGAGAAGCTCGACTCCCTTCGCCGGTGCTAAGCGGAGCAGGTTCGAGGGTCTGCGGCGGACCGCACTCTCAGCGCCTCGACCATCTCTCGACGACCTGGGCGCTCCCCTGTCGTTGTGAGTCCAGCGTAGTCGACCACCGCGGCGACGTAGGCTGACGTCGATCGCCGGACAGATCGCCGGACACAGGAGGCACGCACGTGAACCCGCAGAAGCTCATCGGTACCGTCATCACGCTCGGGACGGGTCTGGTCGCGACGAAGGCGATCTCGCTCGCCTGGAAGGGTGTCACCGGTCACGAGCCGCCCAAGGGCGTCGACGCCGACGACGGCGAGATCTCGATCGCCGAGGTCGTCATCTTCGCCGCCGTGAGCGCCGCCGTCGCCGCGCTGGTGCGTGCGTACGTCGGACGTGGCACGGCGAAGTGGTTCGCCGCCGCCGACATCCCCAAGAGCTGACACCTCCCGAGGCACCGCCGGTCCGGAGCGAGGAAACCCGACCTGCCGGCAGGCCCCCTCGGCTGACTACGCTGTCCTCGTGCCCCGACTCGACGTCCTCGCGCTCGTGCTGGCCGGTGGCCAGGGCTCTCGCATGGAGGTGCTGACGCAGGATCGCGCCAAGCCCGCGCTCCCGTTCGCCGGTGTCTACCGTCTGCTCGACTTCGCGCTGAGCAACCTGCGCCACAGCGGCATCGACGACGTCTGGGTGCTCGTCCAGTACGAGACGCAGAGCATCCTCGACGTGCTCGCCGGTGGACGCCCCTGGGACCTCGACCGCAGCCACGGCGGGCTGCGGATCGTGCCGCCCCAGCTGGAGTCCGAGGCCGGCGAGGGCGGCTGGCACGAGGGCAACGCTCACGCGATCTACGCCAACCGGTCGGTGATCGCCGAGGCCGAGCCCGAGGTGCTGCTCGTGATGAGCGCGGACCAGGTCTACAAGCTCGACCTCACCCCGGTGATCGACCAGCACCGGCGCACGGGCGCCGAGGCGACGGTCGTCACCACGAAGATGCCGATCAGCCAGGCGGGCCACCACGCCGTCCTCGACGTCGACGCCTCCGGGCTCGTGCGTGACGTCGAGGTCAAGCCCGACAAGCCGAGCAGCGGGATCGTCGCCACCGAGATGTTCGTCTACGACACCGCGATCGTGCTCGAGGTCCTCGCTGCTCTCGCCGACGACGACGGGGACGGGTCCGAGCTCGCCGACTTCGGGGACCGGCTGCTGCCCGCGCTCATCGAGCGCGGCAAGGTGCACGAGTTCCGGATGACGGGCTACTGGCGGGACGTCGGGCGACCCGAGGCGTACGTCGCCGCGCACCGCGACGTGCTGCTCGCGCAGTCACGCCGCCGCGCCGCGCTGCACCTCGACGACGACGCCTGGCCGATCCTCACCCACGATCGACCCCGGATGCCCGCGTTCGTGGAGCAGGGCGGGCGCGTCGTCGACTCGCTCATCAGCCCCGCCTGCCAGGTCGGCGGTCGAGTCGAGCGCAGCGTCCTCGGGCCCGGCACGGTGGTGCAGGAGGGAGCGATCGTGCGCGACTCGATCCTCATGGGCGATGTCACGGTGCGCTCGGGTGCCCGGATCCAGCACACGATCGTCGCCGAGGGAGCCACCATCGGGGGCAACGCCGTCGTCGGAGCGGCGCGCATCGCCGGTGACCTCCCCACCAACGACGAGCTCGTCCTCATCGGCGCGAAGGCGCGCATCGCCGCGGGAGCCAAGGTCCCCGCGGGCGATCGAGTCGACCGCGGCGGACGCCGTCGGCCGGCGAGCTGACACCCGCCCGCCCACTCGCACCGACTCGCGCCGAGAGGCAAAGAATCCGCAGCCGGGCTGGGAGTTCCCGGCGAGGTCGGACGGCGGCATCCGCCGCCAGCACCCGTTTGTCGATCGCGACCACGGGACGGCGTCATCCTGGTGACATCCAGATCCACCCCGAGGAGCAACGATGACCGGTCTGACCCCCTACCTCAGCCTTCCCGGCACCGCGCGCGAGGCGCTGACCTACTACCGCGACGTGTTCGGCGGAGAGCTCGTGCTCCACACCCGAGCCGAGGCGGGCGCCCCGGGCGACCCCGACGCGATCGCGCACGGCATGCTGCAGGGACCCGTGGAGCTGTTCGCGTCCGACGCGCAGGCCGGCGAGCCCACGCTCGACGTCAGCGGGTTGCTGTTCTCGCTGCTGGGCACGGCCGACCCGGACACACTGGAGCGCTGGTTCGCCCTGCTCGCCGAGCACGGCACCGAGATCGACCCCCTCCAGAAGCGACCGTGGGGCGATCACGACGGTCAGGTCACCGATCGTTACGGTGTCCGCTGGCTGATCGGCTACCTCGGGTGACCGCGCGGCGGCCGTGCGCTCAGTCCGCCTCGGTGGCCCTGGCGCGCTTGAGGTCCTCCGTCAGCTCGTCCACGTCAAGCAGGTCCTCGCGAACCTTGTTGGTGCGATAGCCCGCACGGCCCACGATGTGCGCCGACACGGGCGCCGTCAGGAACTGGAACAGCACCACGATGGTGAGCTTCCACGTGAGCTGGCTCGATCCCAGCGAGAGCGCCAGCCCGGCCATCGAGAGCACGAGTCCCAGCGTCTGGGGCTTGGTCGCGGCGTGCATCCGTGACAGCAGGTCGGGGAAGCGGACGACGCCGATCGCCGCGATCAGCGTGAGCGTGCACCCGAGCAGGAAGAAGACCGAGGCGAACCACTGGGCGAGGGTCATCGCGGATCCTCCCCCTCGGGGTGGATGCGGCGCACGACGTCGTCGCGCCCGGCGGCGCTGCGGTGATGCTCGCGCTCCAGCGCATCGGTGGCACCGGCGTCGCGCTCACGCGCCTCCTCGGGTGTGAGGATCCTGCCCTCGTCCTCGGGCTCGACGGCGACGAACCGCGCCAGCGTGACCGATCCGACGAACCCGACCAGCGCGAGCACGACGAGCACGTTCACCAGGTCGGTGCGCCCCGTCGCGGCGCTCCAGATCGCCAGGCCCGCCATGACGACGCCGACCAGCATGTCGAGCGCGATCGTGCGGTCCAGCATCGCCGGACCCTTCTCGATCCGGAGCACGATGAGCAGCGCGGCGGCGAACAGCATCAACCCGCCGGCCCAGAGCACGACCTCGCTCATCGGGTGCCCACCTCCTCACGCTCGGGCCGCCGTCGGCCACCGAGAAGCCGACGGCGGGGCGGCAGACCCGCCTCGGCGATCTCGTGATCGGTCGCGAGGGCGTACAGGACGCGCCGCTCGATCGCCAGCACCCGCCGGCGCTCCCCCTCGATCCCGTCCGGGCCCGTCGGGTCGAACACGTGCACGTACAGGGTGCCGGTGAGCCGGTGCGCCTCGACGATGATCGAGCCGGGAACGAGCGAGCAGAGCTGGGCGGTGACCGTCAGCAGCAGGTCCGAGTGCGAACGCAGCCGCACGCGGATGACGGCACCGTGCGGGGTGCGCCCGAACGCCAGTGCGGCCCGCGCCACCTGCACCGACGCCATCACGATGTCGATGACGAAGCGCACGACGAGGACGACGATCCCGGGCAGCCACGGCCGCCCGTCGAATCCCGCCTTCGGCATCGGGGCGATGGTCACCAGACCCACACCGATGAGGAACCCGGCGAGCACGTTCGCGACCGTCAGGTGGCCCCAGAGCAGCACCCACACGACGGTGAGCCACAGCACCATCGGCCACCGGGTCCAGAACTTCACGCGGTCAGCCATCGCCGGCCTCCTCGCCGCTGGGCTGATCCGTGGGCTCGTCGGTGGGCTCGACCGTGGAACCGTCCGTCGGATCCGCCTCGGCCGCCTCGTCGCTGGAGCCGTCGCCACGATCGCCGTCGACGAGCACGGCGTCGACGTACGGCGACCGCGCCTGCAGGTCCCCCGCCGCCGCCGCCGTGTAGGCGGCGAGCGGGCCGCCGACGACGGCGAACACGAGTCCGATCGCGGCGAGGACGGCGGCCGGGCCGAACATCGTGCGCGGTACCGAAGCCTCCGGGAGCGGCTCCGGCGAGTCCTGCCAGAACGCCTTGTTCCACGCCTTGACGATCGCGTAGAGCGTGAGCAGCGAGGTGAGCAGCCCGGCTGCGACACCCGTCCAGGCGAGCGGGGTACCGAGCTCGGCGCCGGCCTGCAGCAGCCCGACCTTGCCGAGGAAGCCCGACATCGGCGGGATCCCGGCCAGGTTCATCGCCGGCACGAAGAACAGCACCGCCAGCGCGGGCGCCAGCCGGGCGAGCCCACCCAGCTTCTCCAGCGACGTCGTGCCGCCGCGCCGCTCGATCAACCCGGTGACGAGGAACAACGCCGTCTGCACGGTGATGTGGTGGGCGACGTAGAAGATGGCCGCCGAGAGGCCCACCTTGTTGGCCAGCGCGACCCCGAACACCATGTAGCCGATGTGGCTGACGAGCGTGAAGGAGAGCAGCCGCTTGAGATCGTCCTGCGCGACGGCGCCGACGATCCCGACGAGCATCGTCACGATCGACGCCACCAGCAGGATGTCGTCGAGGCGACCGTCAGGGAACAGCAGCGTCTGGGTCCGGATGATCGCGTAGACGCCGACCTTGGTGAGCAGTCCCGCGAACACCGCGGTGACCGGCGCAGGCGCCGTCGGATAGGAGTCCGGCAGCCACGCCGAGAGCGGGAACACCGCCGCCTTGATGAGGAAGCCGAGCAGCAGCATCACCTGCAGCACGAGCGCCATGCCGGGGTCGATGTTCCCGAGCCGCTCGGCGAGCTGGGCGAGGTTGAGGGTTCCGGTGGCCGCGTAGACGAGGGCGATCGCGATGAGGAACAGCACCGACGACAGCACCGAGACGACGACGTAGATGGACCCGGCCCGGATCCGCTCGCCGGTGCCGCCGAGGGTGAGCAGCACGAAGCTCGCGCCCAGGAGGATCTCGAACCCGACGTAGAGGTTGAAGAGGTCGCCGGACAGGAACGCGTTGGCCACGCCGGCCGCGAGCACGAGATACGTCGGGTGGTAGATCGCGATCGGGGCGCCGTCGTTGCCGTCGGCCAGGCCCTGGGCGAGCGAGTACAGGAGCACGCAGAGCAGCACGATCGCCGAGACCAGCAGCATGAGCGCCGACAGCCGGTCGGCGACGAGCGAGATCCCCACCGGGGCGCTCCAGCCGCCCACGTTGACCACCTGCGGGCCCTGCGTGTGCGCGAGCACCATCAGGGCGCCCGACGCGAGCAGCGCGAGCGTGATCGCGACGGCGGAGATGATCGCCTGCAGCTTGCTGCGGCCACCGAGAGCGAGCGCGAGCCCGGCCGCGACGAGCGGGACCGCGACGGGCAGCGGGACGAGCCAGGTCCAGCTCATGAGCGGTCACCTCCCGGCTCGCGTGTGTCCTCGGCGGTCCTGGGCCCGTCGACGTCGGAGTCGTCGGGTTCACTGGTCGGACCGTCCGCCGACGGCGGTGCCTCCTCGGTCTCGTCGCGCGCCTCGGCCGCTTCGACGTCGAGGTCGGCGGCCCCCTCGTCGGCGCGGTCGGCCAGCTCGGTGCGGGCGAGGCGGTCGGCGACGCGGCGGTCCTCGAGGTCGTCCTGGACCTCGTCGTGGCCGTGGAGCTGCCAGCTGCGGTAGGCCATGGCGAGCACGAACGCCGACAGGCCGAGCGAGATGACGATCGCGGTGAGCACCATCGCCTGCGGCAGCGGGTCGGCCATCTCCTCGGTCGGGGTGGTGCCGACCAGCGGCGGGCCACCGGCGCGGCCGCCGGAGACCATGAAGATCAGGTTGACCCCGTTCCCGATGAGGATGAGCCCCACGATCACGCGGGACAGGCTCCGCTCGAGCAGCAGGTACACACCGCAGCCGACGAGTACGCCGGCAGCCAGCACGAGGGCGAGGGAGGGGCTGACGTCGATCATGACCTGCCCTCCGCCCTGCCGCCGCCACCATCGGCAGGTGCGGCGACGGCGTCGACGACGGCCGGGACGACGTCGTCCGGCGTCTCGCGGGGAGAGTCGAACGCGATCTCGGGGGCCGAGGTGCCGGCGACCTCACCCTGACGGTCGACCTCGGCGCCGAGGGTACGGAGCATGTCGAGGACGAGCCCGAGGACGACGAGGAAGACCCCGATGTCGAACAGCAGCGTCGAGACGATCTTGATCTGGCCGAGGATGCCGGCGTCGATGTCGAGCACGACCGACTGCAGCACCGTCCCACCGAAGAGCATCGGGATCATGCCCGCACCGGCCGACAGGAACAGACCGCCGCCCAGCAGCGCACCGGGCAGCACCGGAGCCGCCTCGCCGAGCTCGTACCGGCCGCCCGCGAGATAGCGGATCACGAGCCCGATGCCCGCCACGATGCCCGCCGCGAATCCGCCGCCCGGTGCGTTGTGCCCGCTGAAGAGCAGGAACAGCGCGTAGACCAGCATGGTGTGGAACACCAGCCGGGTGGTGACCTCGAGGATGACGGAGCGTCGCTGCGGGGCGAGGGTCGCGCCACCGGCGAGCCAGCTCCGGCCCCGGCCGCGGCGCGCCGGTCCATCCTGACGGCGCAGCGGGGCGAGCGGGTCGGGCATGTCCTGGCCCCACACCTGCGAGGTGTCGGCGTCGCGCGCGCGCATCACCGAGCCGGAGCGGGTGCGGAGGAAGATGAGCGACGCGATCCCGGTCGCCGCGGCCAGCAGCACCGAGATCTCGCCCATGGTGTCCCAGGCGCGGATGTCGACGAGCGTGACGTTGACGACGTTGCGGCCGTAGCCGAACGTGTAGGCCTCGTCGGGGAACAGCACCCAGATCGGGGTGTCGACGCGGTACTGCGGAGCGAGCAGCGCCAGCGCCACCACCGTCACGGCGACGGCGACGGCCAGCACGGCCCGCCACCACCGGTCGGCGGCCAGCGGGCGGTTGGAGAAGTACGCGGGCAGGCGTCGCAGCACCAGGACGAACACGACGAGCATGACCGTCTCGACGAGCGCCTGGGTGAGCGCGAGGTCGGGCGCACCCTGCAGCGCGAACAGCACGACGATCGAGTAGCCCGTGATGCCGAGGAGCACCACCGCCTTGAGTCGTCGCCGGGCCCGCGCGGTCATCACCGCTCCGACGGCGATGACGACCGCCGCGACGACCTGCGCCGGGGTGTCCCACCAACGCCACGTGGTGACGCTCACCCCGCCGACGGCGATCGCCGTCCAGGCCGAGACCACCATGACGGTGAGGATGACCGCGAGATACAGCGGGAGCGAACCGCGCTGCGTGCGCGAGGTGACGACGACGGCGATCCGGTCGACCTGCCGCATCGTGGAGCGGTAGATCTCGTCCATGTCAGGGGCGCTGACGACGCCGTCCTGCAGCTTCTCCACCCGGGTGCGGACGACGAACAGCAGCACCCCGAGCGCGATGATCCCGAGCGTGAGGTAGAGCGGGAGGCTGAAGCCGCCCCAGAGCGCGAGGTGCCCGGGCTCCCCGGTGGGGTACGTCTGCGCGTACGGCTGCAGCAGCGTCTCGCCGGCGATCGGGAAGAGGCCCGCGAGCAGGCCGAGCACGGCGAGCACGTTGGGCGACACGAACAGCCCCGGCGCCTCCTTGTCGACCTCGTTGGGCTGCTTGCCGGGCTTGGTCGCGAAGGCGCCCCAGAGGAACCGCGCACCGTAGGCGAACGTGAGGATCGACCCGAGGACGACGACGACGAGCGTCGCCACGCCGGCCGCGTCCGCCGAGTTGACGAGACCGTAGAGCGCGGCCTCCTTGCCGACGTATCCGGCGGTCGGCGGGATGCCGGCCATCGAGGCGATCGCCAGCACCGCGGGGATGAACGCCCACCGCAGCGTCTTGTGGAGCCCGGAGAGCTCGCGCAGGTCGCGTGTGCCGGTGGCGGCGTCGATGACACCGACGGTGAGGAACAGCGACGCCTTGAACATGGCGTGCGCACCGACGAGCGCGATACCCGCCAGCGCCACGCCTCGGTCGGCCTGGCCCACGAGCAGGATGAGGAACCCGAGCTGGGACACGGTGCCGAACGCGAGCAGCAGCTTCAGGTCGTGCTGCCGCAGTGCGCGGTAGCCGCCGATGAGCATCGTGAGACCGGCGCTGACGAGCACGACCCAGCGCCACGCGGGCAGCTCGGCGAAGCCCGGCGCCAGACGGGCGACGAGGTAGACGCCGGCCTTGACCATGGCGGCGGCGTGCAGGTACGCCGACACCGGCGTCGGGGCGGCCATCGCACCCGGGAGCCAGAAGTGGACCGGCACGAGCGCCGACTTGCTGAGTGCGCCGATGAGGACGCACACGATCGCGACCGGGACGAGCAGACCCGCCTCCGGCGGGTGGGCGACGAGCTCGCGCAACGAGTACGAGCCGCCGTCGACCTGGCCGAGGATCACGATCCCGGCCAGCATGACGAGGCCGCCGAAGGTGGTCACGATGATCGCCTGCATGGCCGCGCGGCGCGCGCCCTTGCGGTCGAAGTAGTGACCGACCAGGAGATAGGAGAAGACCGTGGTCAGCTCCCAGAAGATGTAGAGGACGAGCGTGTTGTCGGTCGTGACCAGGCCGAGCATGGCTCCGGCGAACGCGACGAACACGGCCGCGAAGCGACCGAGGTACTTCGCGCCGGTCGCGAAGTACCAGGCGCAGTAGAACAGCACGAAGGTGCCGACGCCGCCGACGAGGATGACCATGAACCACGACAGGACGTCGAGCCGGAAGTCGAGGTTCATGCCCATCGTCGGCATCCACGACAGCGAGGCGGTGACGCCGTCGCCGCGCAGCACGGCGGGTGTCTGCAGCACGGCCCAGATCGCCGCCGACCCCGGCACGAGGGCCAGCACGAGGAATCCTCGCCGGTTCATGAGCTTCATCAGTGCAGGCGCAGCCAAGGCTGCGACCAGGTGCACGACGAGAAGCTGCAGCACGTCCGCTCCGAACGGTGGGGGTGGGCGTGGTCAAGTGCCGCCGGGAAAGCCTCTGAACGAGCGGGCTGGCCGAGAGTTGCGGTGCGGCCGCGGCGACGTGCACATCTTAACGGGCGAGACGACCGCTCCGGGTCGGTGTTCAGGGAGTGGAAGGCGTCAGTCGACCGGAGCGTCCGTGCCGGGCCGCGTGGCCTGCTCGAGGCCGAGATCGACGAGGAATCCGTCGTCGTCGACGACGTGGCCACCGACGGCGACCTGCAGGGCGCGGGCGGCCGCGTCGACGCGCGCGACGGCGTGCGGCGGCGGTCCGGCGGATGCGTGCACGCGCAGCTCGTAGAGGATCGCGCCGGCGTCGACACGGCCGGCGAGCACGGGCGGGACGACGACGGCGGCCTCCACCGCGACGGACCAGATCGTGCCGTCGGGGTCGGTGGCCACGACACCGTAGGACTCGGTCACGTCGGGGTCCTGCAGGGCTGCGGCGTCGTAGGCGTCGGCCTCGGCGTGGAGCCAGCGGCGCTCGCCGTCGTCGCGCAGGAGGCTCGCGCCGGTGCGGGCGTCGGGCGGGAGGCTGCCGGCCGGCTCGACGGGTAGATGCAGCCCCGGCAGGTGCGGAGCGAGCACGTGGACCAGAGCGTCCGGGTGGAGCCAGGTCTCGCCGAACACCAGCAGGTCGGGCAGGGGTGGCGGCACCAGCACCGCCCCGGAGCTGGTGCGGACGACACCGCCGAGCCGTCGGGCGGCGGCGAGGCCCAGCTCGAGCATCTCGCGCTCCTGACCGAACGGCTCACCGTCGGCGAAGGCGTCGAGCAGGTCGCCGCGGCCGCGCAGCTCGGGCGGCACCGGCGCGCCACGCTGCTCGGGCGCGACGAGGCGGTAGCAGGCGGCCGCCCAGTCGGGCAGTCCGGGCACGTCGGCTCTCCAGGGGCCGTCGACGACGATCCCCGGCTCGATCTCGACGGCGCAGCTCACGCCGGCTTCACCGCCGTCGGCCGCGTCGGGGAACCGGCTGACGACGAGCGCGGCGACGTCGTCCGGGCCGACGCCGTCGGGCACGACGAGCAGGTGCGGGAGGTCGGGAGCGGCCATGGTGCCGGGAAGGTCCGCCGAGCCGTCAGCTGACGTCGGTGCGGTGGAAGCTCTGGTGCGAGCGGGAGGCGGTGGGTCCGCGCTGGCCCTGGTAGCGCGAGCCCGAGGCGCCGGATCCGTACGGCTTCTCGGCCGGGCTGGTGAGCCGGAAGTAGCAGAGCTGACCGATCTTCATCCCCGGCCACAGCATGATCGGCAGCGTCGCGACGTTGCTCAGCTCGAGCGTGACGTGCCCCGAGAAACCCGGGTCGATGAATCCCGCGGTCGAGTGCGTCAGCAGCCCGAGGCGACCGAGCGACGACTTGCCCTCCAGGCGGGCGGCGGTGTCGTCGGGGAGCGTGACGAGCTCGTAGGTGGAGCCGAGCACGAACTCACCCGGGTGGAGCACGAACGGCTCCTCGGGGTTGACCTCCACGAGCCGCGTGAGATCCGGCTGGTCGGCTGCCGGGTCGATCACCGGGTACTTGTGGTTGTCGAAGAGCCGGAAGTAGCGATCGAGCCGGACGTCGATCGACGACGGCTGGATCATCGCCTCGTCGAACGGCTCCAGCCCGATGCGCCCGGAGCCCAGCTCGGCGCGCAGGTCGCGGTCGGAGAGCAGCACGGCGACACGCTACCGCGCCACGCTGGGGCCAGGTGGGGGCGGTCGGGGAGCTGGCGTCAGGCCGCGGGCGCCGAGATGTTGACCATCCAGGCGACCCCGAAGGAGTCGGTGAGCATGCCGAACTGGTCGCCCCACGGGGCCGCGATGAGGGGCTCGACGATCGTGGCGCCGTCGGACAACGCGTCCCAGTAACCGCGGAGCTCGGCCTCGTCGTCACCCGAGAGCGACACCGAGATCGCGCTGCCCTCGGCGAGCGGCATCGAGCTGGGGACGTCCGCGGCCATGAGCGTGAAGCCGGCCGAGGTGATCAGCTGGGCGTGCATGATCTTGTCGCCCTCGCCCGGGTGGGCATCGGCCATGCCGAACTCGGCGAACGTGTTCGCCGTCAGCTCGCCGCCGAAGACGCGCTGGTAGAACTCCATCGCCTCCTTCGTGGCGTCGCGGAAGTTGAGATACGGGTTGAGCGTGCTGGCCATGAGGGCTCCTGCGGGATCGGACCGGCCGCGGCCCGCCGGCCCCCGGCAGCCCCCCCTGGC
>JBMDXU010000309.1:0-11043 GCA_048594485.1 Pseudactinotalea sp.
ACGAGCGCCCGGTCGAGAGCGTTCGCGGCATCGGGCCCGGTGACCTCGATCTGCGCCATGTGGGAGAGGTCGAAGAGACCGGCCCGGCTGCGGACGGCGTGGTGCTCGGCGAGGTCGCCGGCGTACCGCAGCGGCATCTGCCAGCCCGCGAACGAGGTCAGCGTGGCGCCGGCGCCGACGTGCTCGGCGTGCAGCGGTGTCAGCAGATCGCCGTCGCCGGTGCTCATGCCGTCCGTTCGGGCTTGACGGCGAGCACCGGACAGGGGGCGTCGAGCAGGATGCGCTGGGCGTTGGAGCCGAGGATGAGCTTGCCGACGGGCGATCGACGGCGCAGCCCGATGACGATGAGCTGGGCCGAGATCTCCTCGGCCAGCAGCACCAGGTCCTCCGCGACGTCGTTGCCGCGCTCGACGTGCCGGACCTCGTGGGCCACCTCGGTCTTCTCGAGGCTCTCGCGCGCCTCTTCGACGGCGGCCTCGATCGCCTCCTGGTCGGCACCACGGGTGGCGTGCACCATCACGACGAGACGAGCGCTTCTCCGGGTCGCCTCGTCGATGGCTGCCGACAGCGCCGCGCGCCCCTCGGCGGTAGGGATGAAGCCTGCAACGACCGGCACGAGCCGACCTCCGTCCTCCGAGCGTGGGCCTGGACCGACCCTAGGGCATGTCCGAGGGGGTCACGGCCGATCGGAGACGGCACGGAACCGGTTCGCCGACGGCCGCGCCCATCCGGGCGGCACCGCGTGATCGAGGATCGCGCGCATCAGGTCGGCGAGCCGGCACACCGGGTCGTCGTCGTGCGCCTGGCGTGCGAGCACGTCGGCGCGCGCCCCCTCGCCTCGCCACCACGCCAGCCACGCGAGGATCGCCAGCGGCCGGCCGGCGGATCCCGGCGCGCCGTGCCGCGCCACGTCGGCGAGCAGCCGTCTGACCGCCTGGACGTGCTGCTCAGGCGGTGGCGTGAGCGTGCCATCCATGGCGGACGTCAGCACGTCCAGCGTCTGCGGCGACCGGAGGCCGTACCGGTGGCCGCTGAGCACCCACGCCAGCACGACGTCGCGGACATCGCCATCGGCGAGCGCCGCCGACAGCCGACCGAGCGTGGCCACCGGGACCGGCCGGCCCCGTCCGGTGCGGAGCAACGCTCGGGCGACGTCGTCGAGGACGTCGCGACGCCACCTCGCTCGCGCGCGCCCCGACAACCCGCGGAGCGCGGCTCGCTCGTGCTCGGCCGCCGCAACGGCGTCCGCCCGCGCGGCGGGGTCGACGTCGAGAGGACATCCCAGCTCGGCGCGGCTCCCGACGAGCGCCTCGCCGGCCAGCACCATCTCGGCGGCCACGGTGGTGCTCGAGAGCGTCGAGATCGGATGTCCGTCGGTGGGACAGCAGGGGTGCTCGGCGCACTCCAGGCAGCGGTAGGAGTCCGGCCGCACGAGCACGGTGCTGGTGCGGTCGCTCAGCGGGAACCCGCGCAGCCACCGGCGCAGCGTCATCCCGGCCGGCGAGATGCCTGACGCGATCTCCTCGAACGGCACGTCGGTGTAGAGAACCGTGAACGCCCACTGCGCACCGTCGTTCTCCATATGCGCGGTGATGCCGGCGAGCGCCGCGCCGAGCACCTCGGGGTCGGCCAGATCCGGCAGGTCGAGCCGGGCGGCCACCCCGAGCTGCCGACGACCCGGCGCGAGATCGGAGATCGCGAGCACCGCGAGCGAGTCGGTCGGCACGTAGCCGAACCGGTAGGGAAGGTAGGCGAGCACATCGGCGATCCCCCGGGCCTTGAGGAGGATCGGTGCGTCCGGTTCGGTGTCCATGCCGCAGTGGATCGCACCGCGCGACCGCCCCGCTCGGCACACCCGTGGGTGCTGTGGACGACGGTGCATCGGGCGCGACCTGTTGACAACGCCGTCGGGGCCGGCCGGTACTGTGGCCGGGTGCAGAACCCGACCGCAGCGGACCTCCGCCAGGCGGTCACCACGGAGGCGCTGGCCACCTGGGCACGCCTGGGCGAGACGTTCGCGCACGTCGGTCCGGAGGTGGCGTCGTTGTTCGCCGTGGGCGCCGACCTGCTGGCGCACGGCAAGCGTCTGCGCGCCGCCTTCGCCTCCGCGGGCTGGCGCGCGCTGGGCGGCGAGCCGCTCGCGCGGGCCGAGGTGCAGCTCGGGAGCGGCCTGGAGCTGTTCCAGGTCGCCGCCCTGGTCCACGACGACCTGATGGATCGATCGCACACCCGCCGCGGCCGCCCCGCGGCCCACCGGCAGTTCTCGACGCTCCACGCCTCGACCGGGTTGACGGGGGACCCCGAGCGGTTCGGCGAGGCCGGCGCGGTGCTGCTCGGCGACCTGCTGCTCGTGACGGCCGAGTCCGAGCTCGATGCCGCGCTCGCGCTGGCCTAGCCCGCGGCGAGCAGCCGGGGTCGTGCGCTGGTCGAGGAGATGATGGCCGAGGTCACCGTCGGGCAGTACCTCGACATCTACGCGCAGTCGGCCCCGTGGAGCAGCGACCCCGCCGTCGACCTCGACCGCGCCCGGCGCGTGATCCGCTCCAAGTCCGCCCGCTACAGCGTCGAGCACCCGCTGGTCATCGGGGCCGCGACGGCCGGAGCCGACGATGCCACCCTCACCGCGCTGCACGAGGTGGGGCTGCCGATCGGCGAGGCGTTCCAGCTGCGCGACGACGTGCTCGGTGTCTTCGGCGACCCCGCCACCACCGGGAAGCCCGCGGGCGACGACCTGCGCGAGGGCAAGCGCACGGTGCTCGTCGCGCTCGCGATGACCCGCGCGGGTGACGCCGATCGCGCACGGCTGCAGGGCATGGTCGGTCGCCCGGACCTCACCGCCGACGACGTCGAGCAGGCGCGCGACATCCTGCGCCGGTCCGGCGCCGTCGACGCCGTCGAGACCCTGATCGTCGAGCGCTACCGCAGCGGCCTCGACGCGCTCGCCTCGTCGGGGATCCCGGCTGCGGCGCAGGCCCAGCTCGCCGAGCTCGCCGGCGCGGCGATCGAGCGCGACGCCTGAGTAGGGCTGAGCGCGGTCAGAACGCCAGCGCCTGAGCAGACCGGCGCACCGCGTGCGTGCGCAGGGCGCGCAGGGCGGTGATCGGCGTCTCTCCCAGCTCGTCGTTCGTCCGGAAGAGCCAGTCGACGATCTCCGCCTCCTCGAAGCCGGAGTCGGCGAGCTGGATCACCGTGCCCCGCAGACCGGGCACGACGACGTCGCCCTCCTCACCCGGCATCAAGAACGCCGCCGGGACGGCCGGACCAGCGCCCGGCCGCCGCACGCCGAGCAGTGACCGCTCCGACAGCAGACTGCGGACGTCGCGGTCGCGCACACCCAGCCGCTCGGCCACCTCGGGGACGCTCAGCATCTCGATCTCGACGGTCTCGTCCCCGCTGTGCGACGTGCTGCTCATGCTCCGAGCCTACGGCTGCGGTGGCCCGTGAGCGCACCTCGCGCCGACCGCGCCGACACGCGGTCTGTTACTGTCACTTTGATCACATTCGCACCGTTAGTCCCACAGGCACCACCGTTGCTCGTTCGGGGGAACACTCATGCGCACTCGCCGTTCACGCACTCCGGGCCAGGTCGCCACCGGCCTCGGGGCCATCGGGATCGTCACCGCCGTCGGCCTCGCGGGCACCGCGACGTCCGCGGGTGCCCACGCCCCCGCCGACGCCGGCGGGTCGCCGCCGCCCGTCACCGGGTCCGTCCCGCAGGTCCCACGTGAACGCCCCGGGCAGCAGACCTACTCGGTCCGCGCCGGCGACACGGTGTCCGGGATCGCCGCGCGTTTCCACACCACGGTCGCCGCGATCAGCCGCGCGAACGACCTGGGTCCCCGTGCGCTCATCCGCATCGGACAGGTCCTCACCATCCCGGCGAGCGTGGGTACGACCTCCCCGACGAGCACGACCGCGGGATCCTCCTCCGGCGGGCCTGCCTCCACCTCGTCCGGTGCGACCACCACGTACACCGTCCGCACCGGGGACACCCTCTCCGGCATCGCGGCGCAGCACGGCACCACCGTCGCGCGCATCACCTCGCTCAATCACCTCTCCTCGACCGTCATCCAGCCCGGGCAGCGGCTCGTCCTCAGCAGGTCGCCGGCGTCGGCGGCGACGTCGAGCAGCGGCCAGGCGAGCGCGTCGAGCTCCTCGCACACCGCGCGCTACACGGTGCGCAGCGGCGACACCGTCTCGGGCATCGCCGCGCGTCACGGCACCACGGTCGCGGCGATCATCCGAGCCAACGACCTCGGCCCGACGGCTCTCATCCGCATCGGCCAGGTGCTGGCCATCCCCACCGGCGGCGGCACGACGTCGTCGGGCACGAGCACGAGCACCTCGGGATCGTCGACGACCGGCACCACCACCTACACGGTCCGCAGCGGCGACACCCTCTCCGGCATCGCTGCCCGCCACGGCACCACGGTCGACCGGATCACCGCGCTCAACGACCTGTCCTCGACCGTCATCCACCCGGGGCAGCGGCTCAGGGTCGCCGGTTCGACGTCCTCGGGCTCGTCCTCCCCCGGCACCACGTCCGGCTCGTCGTCGAGCGGGTCGTCGACGGGCTCGACGACCTCGTACACGGTGCGCTCCGGCGACACGCTCTCGGGCATCGCGTCCCGCCACGGCACCACCGTCGCGGCCCTGACGGCGTCCAACGATCTGGCCTCGACCGTGATCCAGCCCGGGCAGACGCTGCGGGTCCCGGCGCAGCTCGTCCCCAGCACGTTCCTCCACTACACCTACCCCGCCGACGTCGTCGCCGCGGCGAACGCCAACAAGCACACGCTGCTGCAGTCCGATCTCCCGAGCGCCGCGCAGATGCAGCAGATCATCCGGACGACGGCGATCGAGATGGGTGTCGACCCCGCGCTCGCGCTCGCGATCGCCCACCAGGAGTCGGGCTTCAGCGCCTCGGCGGTCTCGCCCGCCAACGCGATCGGCGCGATGCAGGTCATCCCGTCCTCGGGCGAGTGGGCGTCCGACATGGTCGGCCGCGACCTCGACCTGCTGGACCCGCACGACAACGCCGTCGCCGGGGTCGCGATCCTGCGATGGCTGACACGCAACGCGGCGGACCTGCCGTCGGCGATCGCGGGGTACTACCAGGGCCTCGCCTCGGTGCGATCGAACGGGATGTACGCCGACACCCGGCGCTACGTCGCCAACATCCAGACCCTCATGACACGCTACGCCTGAGCCGCGGTTCCGCAGCGGTCCGCTCATAGACTCCGCTCATGGCCGCCATCGTGACCGACCCGCTCCTGGGCACGGTCGTCGATGGTCGGTACGAGGTCCTGTCCCGGATCGCACGGGGTGGCATGGCGACCGTCTACCTGGCGCAGGACCGGCGCCTCGACCGCCGGGTCGCGCTCAAGGTCATGCATCCGCACCTGGCCGACGGCAGCGACGTCGTCGCCCGCTTCCGACGTGAGGCGAGGGCGGCAGCACGGCTGTCGCACCCCGGCGTCGTCGGCGTCTACGACCAGGGCACCGAGGGCGAGGCGTCCTACCTGACGATGGAGTACGTCGACGGCGCCACGCTGCGCCGCCGGCTCACCTCGCAGGGGGCACTGACGCTGGGCGAGTCGCTGCAGATCCTGGAGGCGGTGCTGGACGCCCTCGCCGCGGCGCACCGCGCCGGTCTCGTGCACCGCGACGTCAAGCCCGAGAACGTCCTCATCTCGCGCGACGGCGTCGTCAAGGTGGCCGACTTCGGGCTGGCGCGCGCGGTCACCGAGGCGACCATGTCGACGACCGGCGCCCTGCTGGGCACGGTCGCCTACCTCTCCCCCGAGATCGTCACCTCCGGCTCGGCGGATGCGCGAGCCGATGTCTACGCCGCCGGCGTCATGCTCTACGAGATGCTCACCGGGCACCAGCCGTTCGAGGGCGAGACACCGATCCAGGTCGCCTACAAGCACGTGCACGACACGATCCCGCCGCCGTCGGACGAGGTCGCGTGGCTGCCGCTGGAGGTCGACGAGTACGTCGCGTCGCTCACGGCTCGCGACCCGGACCGCCGCCCGCGATCGGCTGACGTCGCCCTCCGCGAGCTGCGTCGGATGCGCAGCGAGTTCGACGATCGTGTCCTCGGCCTGCGCGCCGACGTGGCCGCCGACGAGCTCGCCGAGATCTGCGGCGAGGCGACGGACGCCGTCGAGCGGCAGGGGTGGACGGAGTCGGTGCCGGTGACCCCGAGCGGTGGCACGGTGGCGCTGCCGATCGGGGCGGTGCGCACCTCCGAGACCACGGCCCTGGCGGACAGGACACGGACCGTTCGTCGCCGACGCCGCATCAAGGCGCTGGTCGCGGTGGTGCTCGTGCTCGCCACGCTCGGCGGCGGCGTCTGGTGGTACCTCGTGATCGGTCCGGGTGCCTACACCCAGGTGCCCGATGTCACCGGTCGTGCTGAGACGACGGCGTTGCGCCTGCTCGAGGACGCCGAGCTGACCCCGACGACGACCTCGGCCTTCTCCGACGACGTCCCGCTCGGGCACGTCATCAGCACCGACCCGGGCCCCGGCGACCGCATCGCGCGGGGAGCCGACGTCACCGTCGTGGTCTCGCAGGGTGTGCAGCGGATCGAGGTGCCCGACGTCGCGGGCGCCGCTGCCGAGGACGCGACCGCTCAGCTCACCGCCGAGGGCCTCGACGGCACGATCCGACCCGAGGAGCGCTATCACGACGAGATCGCAGCGGGACTGGTCATCGAGACCGATCCGCCCGCGGGCAGCACGGTGGATCACGATGCCGAGATCACCGTGATCGTCTCGGCCGGGCGCGAGCCGATCGAGGTCCCCGACGTCACCGGCGACCCCGTCGAGGAGGCGCAGGACACGATCGACGCGACCGGGGCGGTGTCGCAGGTCGACGGCGAGGAGTTCTCCGACGATGTCCCCGCCGGCCACGTCATCAGCCAGGACGTCGAGGGCGACGCGTTCAGGGGCGACCTGGTGACGTTGATCGTCTCGAAGGGGCCGGAGCTGTTCGAGGTGCCGGACGTCGTCGGCGATCAGTTCGCCGCCGCTGCGGACGAGCTCGAGGCGCTGGGCTTCGTCGTGGAGCGTGAGGACGTCCTGGGCGGCTTCTTCGGCACGGTCCGGACCCAGTCCGTGGATCCGGGGGCGATGGAGCCGCGCGGCACCGTCATCGTGCTGACGGTGGTCTGACCTCCCAGCGCTGCTCCGCCCACGCCTCGCCATGCGAGTGGTAGCCGCGCTGCTCCCAGAAGCCGCGATCCGGGTCCTCGGCGCGCAGATAGTTCCAGCCGCGCAGCCACTTCGGGCCCTTCCACGTGTACAGGTGCGGGATGACGAGCCGCAGCGGCCCGCCGCGCTCCGCCGAGAGCGGGACGCCGTCGCGGTGGGTCACGAGCAGGGCGTCGTCGAGGTCGCTGATGCGGATGTTGGCGGCGTAGCCGAACTCGGCGAACACGAGCGCCCCGACGGCGTCCTCCGCCGGGGGTGCCATCGCCACGACGTCCCGCGCGCGCACGCCATGCCACTCGATGCCGACAGCCGTCCAGCTCGTCGCGCAGTGCATGTCGGCGACCTCCGTCACCGGCGCGAGCGCGACGACGTCGGCGAGGGTCAGCACCCGCTCGGCCCCGGACGCCGTCGCCCCGCCGATGGTGACGGTCCAGGACGACGGGTCGCGCTCGGGCACGCGGCCGTAGTGCATCACGGGCGGTTCCGCGACACGGTGCTGTCCCGGGGGCAGGTGCTCGCCGGACGGTGCCGGGTCGTTCTCGCCTCGGGTCATCGTCTCAACGTTCCCGCAACATCTCCGCGACGAGGAACGCCATCTCCAGGGACTGCTGGTGGTTCAGCCTGGGGTCGACGAGGGTGGTGTACCGGCGCGCCAGCCCGACGTCGTCGATCTCCTCGCTGCCGCCGAGGACCTCGGTCACGTCGTCGCCGGTGAGCTCGACGTGCAGACCGCCGGGGACGGTGCCGAGCCCGCGGTGCACCTCGAAGAAGCCGCGCACCTCGTCGATGACGTCGCTGAAGCGACGGGTCTTGTACCCGCTGGCGGACGTGATGCCGTTGCCGTGCATCGGGTCGCACACCCACGTGACCGGTCGACCATCGGCGGTGACCCGTTCCACGAGTGCCGGCAGCAGGTCGCGCACCTTGCCGGCCCCCATGCGGGTGATGAACGTCAGACGCCCCGGTTCGCCGTCCGGGTTGAGTTTGTCCATGAGCGCGAGCGCGTCGTCGCCGGTCGACGTCGGACCGAGCTTGACCCCGATCGGGTTGCGCACACCGGAGAAGAACTCGACGTGCGCGCCGTCGAGCTGGCGGGTCCGCTCCCCGATCCAGAGGAAGTGGGCCGAGCAGTCGTAGACGAGCCCCGTGCGCGAGTCGATCCGGGTGAGCGGGCTCTCGTAGTCGAGGAGGAGCCCCTCGTGCGAGGAGTAGAACTCGACCGTGCGCAGCGCGTCGAAGTCGGCGCCCGCGGCCTGCATGAACTTGATGGCGCGGTCGATCTCGGCGGCGAACGTGTCGTAGGCCGAGTAGGCGGGGTTCTCGAGGAAGCCGCGGTTCCACTCGTGCACCCGCCGCAGGTCGGCGAAACCGCCCTGGGTGAACGCGCGGATGAGGTTGAGCGACGACGCCGAGCTGCGGTACGCGGCGAGCAGCCGCTGCGGATCGGGCACGCGGGCCGCATCGGTGAACTCGAACCCGTTGATGATGTCGCCGCGATAGGCCGGCAGGGTGACGCCGTCGCGCGTCTCGACGTCGGAGCTGCGCGGCTTGGCGAACTGGCCCGCCATCCGCCCCATCTTGATCACCGGCATCGAGGCGCCGTAGGTGAGCACGACCGCCATCTGCAGGATCGTCTTGATCTTGTCGCGGATGTTGTCGGCCGTCAGCTCGGCGAACGTCTCGGCGCAGTCGCCGCCCTGCAGCAGGAACGCCTCGCCGCGCGAGGCGGCGGCGAGCCGGTCGCGCAGGTTGTCGGCCTCACCCGCGAAGACGAGCGGCGGCTGCGCCGCAAGCTCGGTCGTGACGGCCTCGAGAGCGTCGCGATCGGGCCACTGGGGCTGCTGGAGCGCCGCGCGGGTACGCCAGATCTCCGACCCGTCGACGCCGTCGGGCGCCTGCTGCGTCTGGAAGGGCGGGGTCTGCACACTCACCCGGTCAGGATAGGCCGACGCCAGGACCCCGCTCGACCTAGTGACCGGCGTGCTCGGCGGGGACGAGGGGCTGCCCGATGTCGGAGAGGAGCTCGCCGAACCACGGGACCGAGATGTCGAACGCCTTGCCGCCGCCGATGCGGGGGAACTCGATGGCGCGGAGCTCGTCGCCGTTCTCCTCGTCGTGACCGATCACGCCGGAGGAGCCGGCGAGCGCGGTGTCGACGGCGAGGTCGACCATCTCCTGGATGAGCGCCAGGTCGGTCGCGTTGGCCTTCGCCGAGCGCGAGAAGTAGCCGCTCTTCTGCACCATCGTCTTCTCGGCACCGATCAGCGAGGCGAACTGCTTGGCGAACCAGGCACCGGGGTTGATGGTGTCGAGCTTGACGTGACCGAACGGGTCGCGCTGGACCTCCTCGCCCGCAGCCTCGAGCTCGGCGATGATCTCGGGGACGCCCGCACCCTCGGACAGGAAGATGTTGACGTTGCCGGTCTCGTCCATGATGGCGCGCAACCGCTGCGCCTCCGCCTGCATGTCGATCTTGAGCTCGGGCAGGAACACCGCGTGCACGTCCCACCGCTCCGGGGAGAGCCCGAAGGCGGGGTTCCACTCCTGCTGGCCGAGCCACGCGCGGTAGTCGCGGGCCGCCGCCGCGGTGAGCCAGCCGCAGTGCCGGCCCATGACCTCGTGGACGATGAGCATGCGCGGGTTGGAGCGGTGCTCGCCGATGATGTTCTGCGCGAACACCGAGGCCTGCTCGGCGGCGCTGATGGCGCCGAGGGACTGCTTGATCGGGACGATGTCGTTGTCGATCGTCTTCGGCAGCCCGACCACGGTCAGGTGGTAGCCGTTGGACTCCAGGTAGGCGGCGAGGTCGGCCGCGGTGGTGTTCGTGTCGTCGCCACCGATCGTGTGGAGCACGTCGACGCCGTCTGCGCGCAGCTGCTCCGCGGCGACCTGGAGCGGGTCCTGACCCTCAGCGACGAGGCCGCGCTCGACCAGGTTCTTGGCGTTGGTGAGCTTGACACGACTGTTGCCGATCGGGCTGCCACCGAACCTGTCGAGCACCTCCGCCTTCGCACGCGCCTGCTCGTCGACGACGACCGAGGTGCCCGTGAGCAGACCGTGGTAGCCGTACTGGTACGCGATGATCTCGGCGTCGGGCACGGCCTGCGACCAGCGCTGGGTGAGCTTGCCGACGGCGGCGGACAGGCAGGGCGCGAACCCTCCCGCGGTGAGCAGGGCGACCTTGCGGATCTGACGTGCCTCGGACATGTGCGTGCGCATTCCTCTCGGACGGGTCGGGTACCGGGCTCAACCCTAGGGCGTGCGACGCCGAGGCCGACGATTAGGCTGGATGCCATGAGCGGTCGCGCGGACGGTCCGACCGACGACGAGGTCGACCGCCGGTTCGCCGAGCTGATGGCGGACTTCGATCGTGCGCCCGACCAGGGTCCGGACACGACCGCCGGCTCGAGCACCGCCGACGCCGACGCCGATGCCGACACGACCCCACCCCCCGACCCGCAGCCGCGACCGCGCGGACCGCGGGACTACACGCTCGGCGTCGACGAGCTCGACGAGTCGTTCGAGCCACCTGTCCCGGAGCCGCTCGACGGCGTGGATCGGGTGTCGCTGCTGGGCTGGGTGGGGGCCGGAGGCGGCCCTGTCGCGCTCATCGTGCTGGTGCTCCTGTGGCAGAGCGCGCCCCCGATCGTGTGGGTCACCGCGCTCGCGGCCACCCTCGCGGGATGGGCGCTCGTGCTGTTGCGGCTGCCGCGCTCGCGCGACGATGACGACGACGACGGCGCCGTCGTCTGACCTCCCCGCGGGTCCCCGCACCCGACCGTCACCACACCCGCCGAGATCGCACTTCTGGCTCGAGATCGCA
>JBMDXU010000031.1:0-2435 GCA_048594485.1 Pseudactinotalea sp.
AGCCGGTCGCGACCGACCTGCGGGTCATCGTCTCGGCGCTGCGGATGAGCGCCTCGATCGAGCGCATGGGCGACCTGGCCCGTCACATCGCCCAGGTGGTTCGGCTGCGGTACCCCCAGCCCGCGCTGCCCGACGCCGCGACGCAGGTCTTCAGCGAGCTGTCGCGCGCGGCGATCAAGGTGAGCACCGACATCGTCGAGCTGCTCGAGACGCGCGACCTGCAGCTCGCGTCCGCCGTCGAGCGCGATGACGACGTGCTCGACACCTTGCACACCGAGACCTTCCGGCTGACGCTCGCCGAGAGCTGGACGGGCTCGACGGCGGAGACCGTCGACGTCACGCTGCTCGCCCGGTTCTTCGAGCGCTTCGGGGACCACGCCGTCTCGGTGGCCCGCCGCATCACCTATCTGGTCACCGGCGATCTCGACGCCGGGAACGGCAACGCGGACGGCTGACGGCGGCCGTCGGCGCGCAGGTGTGAGCGAGCCGACAGTCATATCTCAGATCTGAGATATACCATCAAGTGCATGACCACGACGCTCGACGACGCCACGCTGTCCGACTCGCCCACCTCGCTCGCCGGGATCGGTGCGCTGATCCGCACCACCCGGCAGGCCAAGGGCATCACCCAGGCGCAGCTCGCGACCGAGCTGGGCACGAGCCAGAGCGCGATCGCCCGGATCGAGTCCGGCGGGCAGAACCTCTCGGTCGAGCTGCTGACCCGCATCAACTCGGCCCTGCACGCCGACCTCGTGACGATCGGCGCCAAGGGCCCGACCCACCTCCGTGTCACCGGCGGTCAGCCGCTCTCGGGCAGCATCGCCGTCAACTCCTCGAAGAACGGTGCGGTCGTGCTGCTCTGCGCGGCGCTGCTCAACCACGGCACCACGGTGCTCCGCAACGTCGCGCGCATCGTCGAGGTGGAGCGGATCGTGGCCGTGCTCAGCTCGATCGGCGTGCGCGCCACCTGGTCGGCCAACGGTCGCGACCTCGAGCTGGTCACGCCCGACGAGCTCGACCTCGACGCCATCGACGGCGAGGTCGCGACGCGGACCCGCAGCATCATCATGTTCCTCGGCCCGCTGCTGGGACGCCTCGACGCGTTCGCGATCCCCTACGCCGGCGGCTGCGACCTCGGCACCCGCACGGTCGAGCCGCACATGATCGCGCTGCGCCACTTCGGGCTCGACGTCGTGGCCACCAACAGCGCCTACCGCGCCACCGTCACGCGCGGCGAGGCGACGGACCTCACCGTCGTGCTCACCGAGCGGGGCGACACCGTCACCGAGAACGCCATCATGGCGGCGGCGCGGCACCCTGGTGTGACCACGCTGCGCAACGCCTCCTCCAACTACATGGTCCAGGAGCTCTGCTACTACCTCGACCTGCTCGGCGTCCGGGTCGACGGCGTCGGGACCACCACGCTGCGCATCCACGGCGTCGAGCGGATCGACGCCGATGTCACCTACACCCTCGCCGAGGACCCGGTGGAGGCGATGAGCCTGCTCACGGCGGGCATCGTCACCGGGTCGGAGATCACCGTCACCCGGGTGCCGATCGAGTTCATGTAGATAGAGATCGCCACGCTGGCCGAGATGGGGCTGCGCTACGACCTCTCGCCCGAGTACACCTCCGCGAACGGCCGCACCCGCCTGGTCGACGTCACCGTGCACCCGAGCGAGCTGCGCGCACCGATCGACAAGATCCATCCGATGCCGTTCCCCGGGCTCAACATCGACAACCTGCCGTTCTTCGCCGTCATCGCGGCGTGCGCGGCGGGCTCGACGCTCATCCACGACTGGGTCTACGACAACCGCGCGATCTACCTCACGGACCTCAACCGGCTCGGCGCCAACGTCCGGCTGCTCGACCCGCACCGCCTGGACGTCACCGGCCCGACCCACTGGTCGGGCGCCGAGGTGAGCTGCCCGCCGGCGCTGCGCCCCGCCGTCGTCATCCTCCTGGGGATGCTCGCCGCGAAGGGCACCTCGGTGCTCCGCGGCGTGGACATCATCGCCCGCGGCTACGAGCACCTGGCGGACCGGCTGATCTCACTCGGCGCGCAGATCGAGACCTTCCGCGACTGACCCAGAATTCGTTGCGGTTTCGGCGGTGGCCAGCCGCAGCTCCTCACGGACACGGCGTCCGGCAAACGCCGAAACCGCAACGACATCGAGGGGTGGCTACTTGCCCTGGTTGGCGACGGCGGCGATGGCGGCCTCGGCGGCCGCGGGGTCGAGGTAGCGGCCACCCGGGGTGGTCGGCTTCAGGTCCTCGTCGAGCTCGTACACCAAGGGGATGCCGGTGGGGACGTTGAGGCCGGCGATGGTGTCGTCGTCGATGCCGTCGAGGTGCTTGATGATCGCGCGGAGCGAGTTGCCGTGGGCCGCGACGAGGACGGTCTTGCCCGCCGTCAGGTCGGGCACGATCGAACC
>JBMDXU010000310.1:0-6404 GCA_048594485.1 Pseudactinotalea sp.
AACACGCTCGCGACGTCGGCCTCCGGGATCAGCACCTGGATCCGGACCTCGTCGGCACCGGCGAAGACCGAGTCGTCGGCGTAGACATCGCGCACCTCGACACCGACGACCAGGCTCTCCGGGGCGAGGAGCTCGGCCTGCGGTGACGCGGGGTCGGGCATCGCGACCCACAGGTCGACGCGTGACCCCGTGCGCACCACGTCCTGCAGGCTCGCGCTCATCGGCACCTCGATCGGACGTACCCGCACCGCCGTCGGATCCCCGACGGAGGCCACCGGCACGAGCTCGCCGGCGCCGACGGTACGTGTGATCACCGATCCCTCGACGAGCGCGGACCCGGGCACGAGGTAGACCGCCTCGACGTCGTCGAGCCGCACCTGCACGACCACCAGATCCTCGAGGTCGACGGGGTCGCCCGGCGTCAGCGCGGTCCGGGTCTGGTAGACGTCGACCGTCGCATCGGCACGCGAGACGACCCACGACCCCAGCACGACCGAGGTCACCACCAGCAGGACTCCCACGCCGAGCCGGGGATCGCGCCAGCTCGGCCTGCGCATGCGTGGCGCGTTCGACTCCGACACCCGTGCCCCCCTCGTGGCCAGCTCGCTTGCGCGCCATTATGAGACAGAAGCGAGGACGGCTGCAGGCGGTCGTCCACAGGGGGCGTCGCGCATCTGTCCACAGCACCGCACGCCGTGCGAGCTCGGCCCGTCCGGAGGTGTCAGACTTTCCCGTATGGAACCCCGTTTCCTCTCCCTCGCCGATGTCTGCGAGGTGCTGCAGGTGCCGATGCCGACGGTCCGCGCCCTGGTGCGCAGCGGCGAGCTGCGAGCGATCCAGGTCGGGGGCAAGGGCACGTGGCGCGTGGAGAACAGCGCCTTGGAGGCGTACATCGAGCACCGCTACGCCGTCGAGGAGGAGCGGTTGCGCTCCGGGGTCGCGGGAAACTGACACGCCCGATCCCGGTCGAGACGTCCGATCAGGACGAGGACACCGACAGGATCGCCGTCCACGGCGCGCTGAGCACTCCGACCGGCGTGGACAGGTCGAGGTGGTCGGCGCCGACCCGGACGATGCGCCCGGTGTGATCGCCACCCCAGGTCCTCAGCATCACGGGCTGCCCCTCACCGGCGAGGGCGCGGAGCACGTGCCCGAGGCTGAGGGCCCGCTCGACCGCTGACGCCGCGGGAGCCGAACCACCGAGCGGCCAGACGAGCGCGACCGCGGCGACGGGGACCAGGTGCCGACGCTCGCCCTCGGCGAGCAGCACCCACTCCTGGGCGACGTCGGCGACCCGACCGGTGCGGTCGGAGCCGTCGAGCAGCCGGAGGTTGAGCTCACCGTCCCGTCTGGCCCGCAGCCGGTCACCGATCGTCGTGCCCGCGGCCTCGGCCTCGGCGAGCTCGAGGATCTCCGCGTCGTCGCCCGCGCGGACCTCGGCGTCCCACTGCGCCTGCAGGTCCGCGAACAACGCATCCCATCGCATGCGGACACCGTAGTGCTGCCGGACGCTGTGGCAGACACTGGACAGCAGCAACGTCGAATGATAGGAAGTGACACGAACTGACATCAAGCAGCACCGCACGGATCCCGACCGAGGAGCGAGGCATGGCGATGACGTCCAGCACCGGACGCGCAGGAACGGCCCTTGCGCTGTCCGCCGTCTGCACCCTCGGGATCGCCGCCCTGGTGGTCTCCGGCACGGATCTGGTGGCCGCCGGCGTGCACACCGTCGACGAGGTGGTGGCAGCGGGTGTCCACACGCTCGGGCTCCTGCTCCTGGGCTGGTACCTGATCACCGGGATCGCGGCTGCTGCCTGCGCCCTCGTGCGCGCCTCCGGTCGCGTCTGGGTGGTGGGCGAGCGCGTCGTCCGGGCACACGGAGCTCCGCTCGCCCGCCGCCTGCTGGTCGTGGGGGCCGGAGCGGCGGTGGCTGTCACGACGGTCGTCGCGCCCGCCACCGCGACACCGGTCGAGCCCGACCCCACGAGCACCACGAGCGACGACCTCGGCTGGGGTGCGAGTGCGGAGCCGGACGAGGAGCCCGGCGTCGACCCCACGTCGGACGAGACCACGGAGACGACGTCGTCGCCGGCGTCCGTCGATGCGATCCCGCCCGACCCGACGCCGTCGAGCCCGGCCGCCCCCGCGGAGGAGACGGACGGCGGACAGCCCCTCGACGACGGGGACGACCTGGACGAGGTCGACGCCGGTTACGTCGTCGTCGAGGGCGACTCCCTGTGGACGATCGCGTCCGCTCATCTGCCCGCGGACCACGACGAGGGGGACGTCGCGGCGGCGTGGCCGCTCTGGTACGAGGCGAACCGCGGCGCCATCGGCGCGGACGCCGATCTCATCCATCCCGGTCTGGTGCTCCAGGCACCGGCCCAGCTCCCCGAGGAGGAGTCATGAGCGCACTGGCCACCGTCGACGCCACCGAGGTCGTCCCGGCGTCGACCGGGCAGCGTCCCGCCCACCTGTCCGAGGTCCGACCGTGGGACCGCATCGCGTTCCGGATGCCGGCACCCGCCGGCGGTGCCGCCGAGGACGAGGAGGTCCCGAGCCTCGTCTGGCCGCGTGCCATCGCCTCGGACCTGCCCGACCCCGGGCCGTGGTGCGGCGCGCTGGTGCGGACGTTCGTCGAGGTCCTGCTCGGGTCGCGGCCACCGGCACAGCTGTCCCGGTGGCTCACCGCCGAGCTGTACGGCACGCTCGCGCGGCGTGCCGCGCTAGCGCACGCGCAGCGCACCGACGCGCGGCGGGTCCGGGTGCTGCGGGTGCACACCTGCGCGGTCGACGACGCGGTGCTCGAGGCCTCCGTCGTCATCCACGACGGCCGCCGCGTCCGCGCCGCCGCGATCCGGATCGAGATCCACCGCGGCCGCTGGCGCGCGACGGCGCTCGAGATCGCCTGACCGCGTCAGCGGCGCTTCTTGGCCTGCTTCGCCGCCTTGCGGCGCGCCTCGCGGTTGCCGGACGTGGAGCCACCGGACCCCGAGCCGTTCGCCGACGTCGACGCGCTGCGCGCCGACCCCGAGACGCGGGTGCCGCCGTCGCCGTCGGTCGACGGCGCGGAGTACTGCAGCTGCGTCGGCCGCTGCGCGAGCCCTCCCACACCGAGCGGGTCGTCGGCGGGCGGCTGCTGGATCGACCGTGCTCCGGCGCGGCGGCCCTGGTTCTTCGGCCGCCGAGGCTGGCTCGTCGGGGCGGTGGTGGACGAGGTCGTCGGCGCCACCCCGTCGTCGGTGGCCTCGACGGTCTCGACCGCGCCGTCGGGCGAGTCCTCGCCCGTGGCCTCCGCCGGCTGCTCGGGGCGCTTGACCTCGAGGTTGAAGAGGAAGCCGATCACCTCTTCCTTGATCGCCTCGTTCATCGCCTGGAACAGCTGGAAGCCCTCGCGCTGGTACTCCACCAGCGGATCGCGCTGCGCCATCGCGCGCAGACCGATGCCCTCCTTGAGGTAGTCCATCTCGTACAGGTGCTCGCGCCACTTGCGGTCGAGGACCGAGAGCACCACACGGCGCTCGAGCTGACGCATGATGTCCTCGCCCAGGTCTTCCTCGCGTGCCGCGTAGGCGACCTTCGCGTCGGAGGTGAGCTCGTCGACGAGCTGCTCGCGGGTCACCCGCGTGAGCCCGCCCGCCTCCTCGATGACATCGTCCGCCGTGATGGACGTCGGATAGATCTGACGCAGGTCCGTCCAGAGCTGCTCGAGATCCCAGTCCTCGGGGACGTTCGCCGTCGTGGCCTCGGAGACGACGCCGTCGATCACGTCGTCGATCCAGCTCTGGATCTGCTCCTGCAGGTCCTCGCCGTCGAGCACCTCGCGCCGCACCTCGTAGACGACGGCGCGCTGCCGGGACAGGACGTCGTCGTACTTGAGGACGTTCTTGCGGATCTCGAAGTTGCGGCCCTCCACCTGGGCCTGCGCGCTCGCGATGCCCCGCGAGACCATCTTCGACTCCAGCGGCAGGTCGTCCGGGAACCCGGGCGCGTTCATGAATCGCTCGGCCAGGCCGGCGTTGAACAGACGCATCAGGTCGTCCTCGAGCGACAGGTAGAAGCGCGACTCCCCCGGGTCTCCCTGGCGACCCGAGCGGCCACGGAGCTGGTTGTCGATGCGCCGCGACTCGTGGCGCTCGGTGCCGAGCACGTACAGCCCGCCCAGCTCGACCACCTCGTCGTGCTCGGCGGCCACGGACTCCTTCGCCGTCGCGAGCACCTCCGGCCAGGCAGCCTCGTACTCCTCGGGACTCTCCTCCGGGTCCAGGCCCATCTTCCCCATGGCCTCGATGGCGATGTGCTCGGCGTTGCCACCCAGCATGATGTCGGTGCCTCGGCCGGCCATGTTCGTCGCGACCGTGACGGCGCCCTTGCGACCCGCCATCGCCACGATCGCACCCTCGCGCGCGTGCTGCTTCGCGTTGAGGACCTCGTGGGGCACACGCTGCTTCTTGAGCATCTTGCTCAGCAGCTCCGACTTCTCCACGCTCGTCGTGCCGACCAGCACCGGCTGACCCTTGGCGTGACGCTCGACGATGTCCGCGACGACCGCGTCGAACTTCGCCTGCTCGTTCTTGTAGACGTAGTCGGCCTGGTCGGTGCGGGCCATCGGGCGGTTCGTCGGGATCGGGACCACGCCGATCTTGTACGTGTTCGCGAACTCGGCCGCCTCGGTCGTGGCCGTTCCGGTCATCCCGGAGAGCTTGTCGTAGAGGCGGAAGTAGTTCTGCAGCGTGATCGTCGCGAGGGTCTGGTTCTCGGCCTTGATCGCCACCCCCTCCTTCGCCTCGATCGCCTGGTGCATGCCCTCGTTGTACCGGCGACCCGGGAGCACACGACCCGTGTGCTGGTCGACGATGAGGACCTCGCCGTCCTTGACGATGTAGTCCTTGTCGCGCGTGAACAGCTCCTTCGCCTTGATCGCGTTGTTGAGGAACCCGATCAGCGGCGTGTTCAGCGACTCGTAGAGATTCTCGATGCCCAGGTGGTCCTCGACGGTCTCGATGCCGGGCTCGAGGACGCCGACCGTGCGCTTCTTCTCGTCGACCTCGTAGTCCTCGTCGCGGCGCAGCCGCATCGCCACCCGGGCGAACTCCGCGTACCACTTGTTGATGTCGCCCGACGCCGGCCCGGAGATGATCAGCGGCGTCCGGGCCTCGTCGATGAGGATCGAGTCGACCTCGTCGACGATCGCCATGTTGTGGCCGCGCTGCACCAGCTCGCTGGAGGCCCACGCCATGTTGTCGCGCAGGTAGTCGAACCCGAACTCGTTGTTGGTGCCGTAGGTGATGTCGGCCGCGTACTGCTCGCGGCGCTCGTCCGGCTTCTGGCCGGACAGGATCGTGCCGGTCGTCAGACCGAGGAAGCGATAGACGCGCCCCATGAGCTCGCTCTGGTACGACGCGAGGTAGTCGTTCACCGTCACCACGTGCACGCCCTTGCCGGACAGCGCGTTGAGGTAGGCGGGGAACGTCCCGGTCAGGGTCTTGCCCTCACCGGTCTTCATCTCGGCGATGTTGCCCAGGTGCAGGGCTGCGCCGCCCATGATCTGCACGTCGAACGCGCGCTGGCCGAGCGTGCGCACGGCGGCCTCGCGGACGACGGCGAACGCCTCGGGCAGGAGCGAGTCCAGCGACTCGCCGTCGGCGACCCGCTGCTTGAAGCTGTCGGTCTCGGCGCGCAGCTCGGCGTCGCTGAGGTCGGCCATGACCTCCGACAGCGCGTTGACCTGCGTGCTGAGCCCGGTCAGGCGCTTGAGGACACGCCCCTCGCCCATGCGAAGGATGCGATCGAGAATGGCCACACTGAGCTCCTGAGCTGGTGAGGGTGAGGCGGCTGGCTGCCGACCATCGTACGGCGGGCGCCGCCGCCGACGCTCAGAGCGCCTGGTGCAACGGCTCCACGAGGGGGCCGGTGGCGCCGTCGACGATCGTGATCCGACCCAGCCCCAGCCAGCGTGCGCACTCGGCGAGCTCGGCCGCCATCTCGCGCGCCACCTCCGGTGCCGGACAGCGCCCCTCCTCGACGAACGCCGTTCGGACCTGCAGGGTTCCCGTGGCGCGATCGGCCTTGAGGTCCGTCCGGCCGACCAGCTCGTCCCCGAGGAGGAACGGCAGCACGTAGTAGCCCTCGGTGCGCTGCTCCGCCGGGGTGTAGATGCCGATCCGGTAGTGGAAGTCGAACAGCTCGAGCAGACGCCGGCGCTCGAACACCAGCGGATCGAAGGGGGCCAGCAGCGCGCGGGCCCGTGTGCGGCGCGGCACGTGGGCCTCGGCGTGCAGGTACAGCGGCCGCGACCAGCCCGTCACGGTCACCGGTTCCAGGCGCCCGCTCTCGACCAGCGCCGCGATCGCCCGCGACGCGGTCGCGTTGCTCATCCGGAAGTAGTCGGCGAAGCACCG
>JBMDXU010000311.1:0-14610 GCA_048594485.1 Pseudactinotalea sp.
GGGTCGTCGTCGCTGAAGTACCAGGTCGTCGACGCCGATGACGGCCGGGCTCTCGCCGTCGGCCTGGTCGAGCGGATCGGCAGCGACCAGGGTCGGCTGACCCACACCTGCGACGGCGAGGAGCACGCGCTCGACGTCGACGCCCCCGACCACGGCGCCGCGATGGCCGCGATGACCGACGCGTTCGCCCGCTTCGGACCGGACCTGGCCTCGGTCGGGCTGGTCGCCGTCGGGCACCGCGTGGTGCAGGGCGGCGCCCGGTTCGGGCACTCGGTGCGCATCGACGACGAGGCCCTCGCGACGATCGAGGAGCTGTCGGACCTCGCGCCCCTGCACAACCCGGCGAACGCGGCCGGGATCCGGGTGGCGCGAGACCAGTTCCCCGACCTGCCCCACGTGGCCGTGTTCGACACCGCGTTCCACCTCACCATGCCCCCGGTCGCGCACACCTACGCGATCGACCGCGAGGTGGCCGAGAAGCACAGGATCCGTCGCTACGGGTTCCACGGCACCTCGCACGCCTACGTCTCCCGCGAGGCGGCACGGGTGCTCGGGAAGTCCCCGGAGGACGTCAATGTCATCGTGCTGCACCTGGGCAACGGGGCGTCGGCGTGCGCGGTCCGCGGCGGTGTCTCGGTCGACACCTCGATGGGTCTGACGCCGCTGGAGGGCCTGGTGATGGGCACCCGCAGCGGCGACATCGACCCCGCCGTCGTGTTCCACCTCGCACGCACGGCCGGGATGGACATCGACGCGATCGACGACCTGCTCAACAAGCGTTCCGGGGTGCTCGGGCTCAGCGGGCGCCAGGACATGCGCGACCTCGTCCAGGCCGCGGAGACGGGCGACGACGCGGCTGCGCTGGCGCTGGAGATCTACTGCTACCGGATCCGCACGTACATCGGCGCGTACACGGCCGTGCTCGAGCGGGTGGACGCCGTCGTGTTCACGGCGGGCGTCGGCGAGAACGCGGCGCCGGTGCGCGCGCTCGCGCTGCGCGGGCTGGGGGCGCTCGGCATCGATCTCGACGCCGAGGCGAACGTCGTGCGGAGCTCGGAGGCGCGCGACATCGCGACCCCCGACTCCCGCGTGCGCGTGCTCGTCGTCCCGACGAACGAGGAGCTCGAGATCGCCCGCCAGGCGATCGAGGTCGTCGGGTCGTGATCGACGTCGCCTCGTCTGTCGCTGCGCCGCGGGCGAGGACCGGACCGGTCAGTCGTCGATCGGGAGCGCCGTGACCACCACGTTCGACTCGTAGCTCTGCCGGGCCTCGTTCCAGACGCCGCCGCAGGTGATGAGGACGAGCTGGGGTGCGCCGTCGCGGGCGAAGAAGGGACGCAGGTCGATCGTGTCCTTCTCGATCGTCGCGACCTCCGACACCCGATAGCGCACCACGGTCCCGTCGGCGCGTTCGACCTCGACGACGTCACCCACCTCGGCCTCGGTCAGGCCGTGGAACGGGCCGCGGGGGGTGGCGTAGGTGCCGGCGTGCGCGGCGAGCACGGTCGACCCGGCGTCCACACCCGCGCCGGGACCGTACTCGTACCAGCCCGCCCGGTAGGCGTCATCGGGGATCTCCATCTGACCGTCGTCGGCCACCCCGACCGGGTCGACCGCCATGTCCGTGCCGAGGCGGTCGTACCGCAGTGTCACCGGGACGGCAGCGTCACGGGCCTGTGCGGCCTCCTGCGCGGCATCGACCGACGAGTCGACGACGGCGATCTCGGGCGGGGCGCTCTCGGCCCCGGTCTCGGTCTCGACCGGCTCCGACGGCGTGGCGACCGGCGTCACGTCGTCGGCGTCGTCGGCCACCGGTGACTCGGGCGCCGCGCACCCCGCGATCGCCATCGCTGCGACGGCCAGCGACGCGAGAGCGGTGGCGACGGGGCGGCGGCTCAGTGTTCCCGACATCGAGCGCCGCTGAGGCATCGAGCGTCCCTCAGACATCGAGCGTCCCTCGGACGATGCTCTGGCCCGAGTGGGACGGGTCGCCGTCGGCCTGCTCGTCGGAGACGTCGACGATCGCGTAGTCGGCGAGGTCTAAGCCGTCGGGGATCGCGAACGAACCCTGCCCCCCGGTCAGCACCCCCAGCGACACGAGCCGCTGCTGGTCGGTGGAGAGCAGCCAGACCTCGGCGTAACCCGAGAGCGGAGGAGCGTCGAGCTGGACACGCAGGTCGCGCTGACCATCGCTCTCGACCACCTCGGCCGTTCCGTGAGCCGACCACCCGGGCAGCTCCTCGAGCGAGGCGGAGGCGACGACGGTCTCGGGGGCCGGGAGCACCAGCCGCAGCACGACCGCGAACAGCAGTGCTGCGGCCGCGGCGGCTCCGACGGCCATCGGCCACCAGCGTCGCCGACGCTGCGCCGAGCCGGTGGCCTCCGGCCCCCGGTCGGCCGCGAGGGCGACCTCGTCGACGGGATCGGTCACCTGCATCGCCGCGGCGATCCGCTCCCACACCTGTTCCGGGGGCTTGCTCAGCGAACCCAGCCGGCCTGCGTCGACGACCCGCTCGAGATCGGCGACCGCCGCCGCGCACTGCGAGCACTCCTCCACGTGCTGCCTCGTGTCGGCATCGGCGTCGCCGAGCGCCACGAGCGCGAGCTCGTCATCATCCAGATGCATCGGACACCCCCAGCCTGGTCCGCAACAGCTCGAGACTTCGCCGGATGTGGCTCTTGACGGTGCCGAGCGGGAGACCGGTGAGGTCGGCGATCTCCCGGTGGCTCAGCTCATCGTAGAACGCCATCGCGAGCACCGTGCGCTGCGGACCGCGCAGGCGCTGCAGCTCCTCGGTGACCACGAGCGTGTCGAGTACCTGGCTCGTCATCTCGACACGATCCACCGGCTCGATCACCTCGACCAGCCGACGGCGGCGCGCCCGTGCCCGATGCGCGTCCGCGATCGCGTGCCGTGCGATCCCGACGAGCCAGGCGGGCAGCGGACCGCGCTCGGGGTCGAAGCCCGAGCGAGCCCGCCAGGCGGTGACGAACACGGACTGGGTCACTTCCTCGGCGTCGTGCGGATCGCCGAGCGAGCGGAGCGCGAGCGTGTAGACGAGCGAGCCCCAGCGCTCGTACACGCTGCGCATGGCGCCATCGGCGCTCGCGACGAACGCGCGCTCGATCCGCTCGTCGTCATCCTCGCTGGGTACCGCCATCGATCTCCTTCGGACCCCGACAGGCTACGTCGGTGCGACGACGTCGGGATCGGCAACCGTCCAGGACACGCGGACATCGGGACCGGCGACCGTTCGGCCGCCGGCCCCGATGCGCCCTCAGCGCAGGCTGCGCCGGCGCAGGCCGACCGCGACGAGGAGCAGCAGCGCCACCCCGCCCACGAGCAGCAGCGGCGCCGCCGACTGCTCCTCCGGCACCTGGACCTGACCGGTGGGCACGCCACCCGGGGCGTCGTGGAGCCCCGTCACCGTCTGGGTCGCGAGCGCCAGGTTGTCGTCCTCGAGCGAACCCCACGCGTAGACGATCGTGAGCTCGCCCTCCGCCACCGTCACGTCGGCCGGGCCGAGGACCGGGTCGGTGGTGCCGGCCGCGGCCACGCTGGCCGAGATGGTCCCCGCGGGCAGGTCGAGGGTGGCCTCGTCCGGGTTCTCCAGAGCGGACACGACGACCTCGTCACCGGCCAGGACGTCGACCGCGGGCGCCGCTGCGGTGTGACGCACGGTCAGTCGACCCTCGCCGGCCGCCGTCGGCGTGATGTCGTTCTCGAACAGCGTCGCCGTCGGCTCGCCGTCGGCGTCGAGGTGCGCCACGGCGGTGTAGTTGCCCCCGTTCTCCAGCGGCAGGTCGATCGGTCCGAGGACCGGGTCGCTGTCGTCGGAGGCGTCGGCGGCCGTGATCGCCACGCTGTAGGTGGCACCCGGCAGCTCGAGCGGACCCGCGAGGTCGCCGGGCTCGAAGTCGTCGAGCGTCAGCTCGCCGTCGACGTAGACGTCGACTGGGGTGTCGGGGATCGCGTGCAGGACCGACAGCATCGCGACGTCGTCGTCGGCGCTCGCCGGCGCAGCCAGCGACACCGCCGCCAGCGCCGTGGCCGCGACGGCCAGTGTTCGAATGCGCATGGTTCTCCTCCTGATCGGGGCCCGGGCATCGGGACCGGGTCTCGTGAGGGGTTTCGCCTCGAAGGTCGTCTCTGGATGCAGCTGTTTTCCGGATCGATCGTCGACTTTCGTACCGGCCGTCTCCTCACCCGTCCGCACGGCGACGAACGAGTGAACACTCACGCCGTCGTCCCGTTCGGGCACGCGTGTCGGACGACCGGAGTAGAACGGGGGGGCGCTCTGACCCCGACCGAAGGGACGCGAGCCATGCCCGCACGCCAGATCACCCGTCGTACCGCGATCACCGGGGCCGCTGCCCTGGCGGCCACCGGGTTCGTCTCCCCACCAGCCTGGGCGGGCGGCGGCCACGGAGGCGGCCACGGCGGCGGACGCCGCGACCGCACCCTGCTGACCGTCCTCGGCACGACGGACCTGCACGGCAACGTGCTCAACTGGAACTACTTCAAGAACGCCGAGTTCGACAACGCCGCTCACGACGACGTCGGTCTGGCCAAGGCCGCCACCCTCATCGCGGCGATCCGGCGGGAGCGCCGCGGCGAGCCGATCCTCACGCTCGACGCGGGCGACACCATCCAGGGCACGCCGCTCGCCTACTACTACGCGAAGATCGACCCGATCACGGGCGGAGCCATGCACCCGATGGCGGCCGCGATGAACGAGGTCGGGTACGACGCCGCGGCGCTCGGCAACCACGAGTTCAACTACGGCCTCGACGTGCTCCGCACCTTCGAGGACCAGCTCGACTTCCCGCTGCTGGGGGCCAACGCCATCGACGTGGAGACTTCTCGTCCGGCCTTCGCGCCGTACGTGATCAAGCGGTTCCGCACGCGCCGCGGCACGCTCCGGGTGGGCGTGCTCGGTCTCACCAACCCGGGCATCGCCCTGTGGGACAAGGCCAACGTCGACGGCGTCATGGAGTTCCCGGGCCTCGTCGAGCAGGCCGAGGTGTTCGTGCCGCGGCTGCGCCGCAAGGGGTGCGACGTCGTCATCGTCTCGGCGCACTCGGGTGCGACGACGTCGTCCTCCTACGGCGACACGCTCCCCTACCCGGAGAACGCGTCCACGCTGGTCGCCGAGCAGGTGCCCGGCATCGACGCCATCCTCGTCGGCCACGCCCACGTCGAGATCGCGCAGAAGTACGTGACCAACGAGCGCACCGGCAAGGACGTGCTGCTCGTGGAGCCCCTGTACTGGGGCATGCGTGTCGCCGTCATGGACCTCGACCTGCGATACCGGCGCGGCTGCTGGCGCGTCGAGAGCGCCACGTCTCAGGTGCTCAACTCCAACACCGTCGACCCGCACCCGCGCGTGCTCGCGGCCGTGCAGGACCAGCACGACATCGTCGTGGAGTACGTCAACTCGGTGATCGGAACCTCCACGGCGGAGCTGCTCGCGGCTCGTGCCGTCGTCGAGGACGTCCCCATCATCGACTTCGTCAACTACGTGCAGGCGGACGCCGTGAAGGCGGGTCTGACCGGTGACGACGCCGCGTTGCCGGTGCTCTCGATCGCCGCCCCCTTCAACAGGGCGGCGTCGTTCCCGGCCGACGAGGTGACGGTCCGCGACGTCGCCGGGCTCTACATCTACGACAACACCCTGCTCGGGGTGCGGATCACCGGTGCCCAGGTGAAGGACTACCTGGAGTTCTCGGCGCGCTACTTCAAGCCGGTGGCGACCACGGGGCCGGTACCGATCGCCGACGTCACCAACGCGCCGACCGACACCGCACCCAACGGCACCCCGGACTACAACTACGACGCGATCGCCGGGCTGGACGCCCCGCTCACCTATGACATCGACCTGGCTCAGCCCGTCGGGTCACGGATCGTGGGTCTCGCCTACGACGGTGTCGCCGTCGCCGACGACCAGACGTTCGTGCTCGCCGTCAACAACTACCGCCAGTCCGGGGGCGGCGGGTTCCCCCACGTCGCGGCGGCGCCGGTCGTCGACAACAGGCAGAACGAGATCCGGCAGCTGCTCATCGACTGGGTCACCGAGAACGGCACCATCGACCCTGACGCGTTCGCGTCGGTGGACTGGCGGCTGGTGAGCAACGACGAGCCGATCGAGATCACGGGCTGACGCGCCCACCTGCGCCAGGATGAGCCATGGGATCAGCGCTGACCACCATCGGACTCCCGGTCGCCCTCGGGTTCATCATGCTCGGGCTCGGCCTCTCGCTGACGCCGGGCGACTTCGCACGGGTGGCGAAGCATCCGAAGGCGGTGGTGATCGCGCTGGCGGTCCAGCTGCTCGTGCTCCCGGCGATCTGCTTCGGACTGGTGTCCGCGCTCTCGCTGCCGCCGGTGCTCGCCGTCGGCATGATGCTGCTGGCCGCCTCCCCCGGTGGCACGACGGCGAACCTGTACAGCCACCTGTTCCGCGGCGACGTCGCGCTCAACATCTCGCTCACCGCCGTCAACTCCGTCATCGCCGTGCTGACGCTGCCGCTGATCACGAACCTCGCGATCGGCGTGTTCCTGCCGGGCGACACCGAGCTGGGGCTGCAGCTCGGCAAGACGATCGAGGTGTTCGCGATCGTGCTGCTGCCGGTGCTGCTCGGCATGCTGGTCCGGGCACTGCGACCGGGGTTCGCGACGGCGATGGACACGCCCGTGCGGATCGCCTCGGCGGTGATCCTGGCGATCGTGATCGTGGGCGCCGTGATCGCCAACCGCGAGCTGTTCGCCGAGAACGTCGGGGCGCTGGCCCTGGTGACGTCGCTGTTCTGCCTGCTGTCCCTGACGCTCGGGTTCGTCATCCCGCGAGCGCTCGGGGTGGACCGGCGGCAGTCGATCGCGTGCTCGTTCGAGATCGGCATCCACAACGCGACGCTCGCGATCGTCATCGCCCAGACCGTGATGGGCAACGAGCAGCTCTCGCTGCCGGCTGCCGTCTACGGCGTCCTGATGTTCTTCATCGCCCTCGCGTTCGGGCTCGGCATGCGTCGGCTCATGCCCGCGGAGAAGCTGGCGGTCTGACGGTCGACCCTCGTCCGCAGGTGGTGAAGGGGACGCGTCGGTCGATCGAGGCCGTTCTCGACGGCGCGCGTGCCAAGGTAGGGCGATGGGAACGACGCCGCGCCTGGTCCTCCGCATCGTCGCGGTGCTCTGCCTGCTGATCGGCGTCGTCTGGATCGGGCAGGGCGCCGGCCTGATCCCGGGCAGCTCGATGACGGGCAGCTCGACGTGGCTGGTGATCGGTTGCGTCATGGCCGTCGTGGCGGTGGTCCTGCTCGTCATCGCGAGTCGACGACGATGACGCACACCCCTCGGACCCGGGCTGGCGGTATCGCCGGGATCCCCGGCCGGGCTCTCGGTCAGGTCGACGGGCTGCTGAGCGCCGACGACTCGGACGTGGCCCTGTCGCCGAGGCAGGAGCAGTCGTGACGACGCTCACCGTGGACTTCATCATCTCGCTGGACGGATACGGGGCCGCCGAGGGGTGGCCCGGATTCTGGGGCATGGAGGGCCCCGAGTACCTCCGCTGGCTGGCGGAGTCGCCCGAGCAGCACGACCGGCTCCTTCTCGGCGCGACGACCTACCGCCTCATGTCCCAGCTCGCCGAGGGGGGCGAGGAGGGCACGGACGCGCTGACGACGGCGCCGAAGCACGTGTTCTCCTCGTCGCTGGAGGAGCCGCTGACCTGGGCGAACAGCACCCTGGTCCGCGGCGACGCCGTCGAGTCGGTGCGGGACCTCAAGACGACCTCGGACCGGCCGCTGCGCACGGTCGGCAGCCTCGCGCTGTGCCGGACGCTGCTCGTCGCCGGTCTCGTCGACCGCTATCGGGTCGTCGTCTTCCCCGTCATCACCGGCGCCACCGGGCGGGAACGGATCTTCGACCACTACCCCGACGTGCGGCTCGAGCTGGTGGACAGCCGACTCTTCGACGGTCGGCTCCAGCTCCTGGAGTACGTCCCGACCGTGCTCGACGCACCGCCCGGCGCCTGATCCGACCGCTGCACGAGGCTCGACGGCACGGATGAGCCCCGGCTCCGACGGGCTGTGCCTACGATGGCAACGCCGGATGGACGCCGACTGAGACGGGGTGGGATGGGCGACGCCGACGAGAGCCAGCCGATCGAGTTCGTGCTCCGGGAGGTGGAGGACGCCGATCTGCACGCGTTCTACAGCTACCTCCAGGATCCGCAGGCGCAGGCGATGGCGTCGTCCTCGAACGAGGACGGCACCGATCCGCAGGCCTTCGACGCGTACTGGCACAAGCTGCGCCGTTCGCCGACGGCCGTGATGCGCACGATCGCCCGCGTCGACGACCCCGAGCACGGTGTGCTCGGGCACATCGAGGTGTTCGACGACGAGCAGCGCCCGCACGTGCGCTACTGGGTGGACCGGGAGTTCTGGGGCCGGGGCATCGGCACCCAGGCGCTGCGGCGCTTCCTCGACGAGGTGGTCACCGCGCGACCGATCTACGCGCGCCAGAACCGCAGCAACGAGGCGTCGTTGGTCGTGCTCAAGCGCAACGGGTTCAAGCTCATCGGCCAGGACACCGGCTACGACGCGATGCGCGCGAGGATGCTGGACGACATCATCCTGCGACTGGGGTAGGTCGAGGTCGGCGATGACTGCGACCGAGCTCGACGACGGCGTCGAGACTCCGCCCGCCACCGACGGCGGGCTGCACGTGCCGGTCCACCCGGTGCGCGTCGTCACCGCAGCCAGCTTGTTCGACGGCCATGACGCCGCCATCACGATCATCCGCAGGATCCTGCAGCAGCAGGGGTGCGAGGTGATCCATCTCGGGCACGATCGCTCCGTCGCCGAGGTCGTGCGCGCGGTCGCCGACGAGGACGCCCAGGCGGTGGCGATCTCGTCCTACCAGGGCGGTCACGTCGAGTACTTCACCCACCTGCTGGCCGAGCTCGCACGTGCGGGCTGCGGGCACGTCCCGGTGTTCGGTGGTGGTGGCGGCGTGATCGTGCCGGAGGAGATCGCGCTGCTGCAGGAGCGCGGCGTCGCGAAGATCTTCTCGCCGCAGGACGGCCAGCGGCTCGGGCTTCCGGGCATGGTCAACGTCGTGACGGCGACCGCGGACGTCGACCCGGTCACCACCCCGTCACCCGTGACGGACCTGGACGGTCTGCGTGCGGGCGAGCGGCGGGCCCTGGCGCGGGTGCTGTCGGTGCTGGAGTCGGGTGCCCTGAGCCCGGAGCTGCTGGCCGAGCTGCGTGCCGGATCCGCGGAGCGGACGGTGCCGGTGCTGGGTGTCACCGGGACCGGCGGCGCCGGCAAGTCGTCGCTGACCGACGAGCTGCTGCGACGCGTCCGACACGATCTCGACGATCCGGTCGTCGTCGTCCTCGCGGTCGATCCGTCCCGCCGACGCGGCGGAGCACTGCTCGGCGACCGGATCCGTATGAATGCGATCGACGGCGACGGCGTGTTCTTCCGCTCGATCGCCACCCGGTCGTCCGGGTCGGGCCTGCCGGCCTGCCTCGACGACGCGATCGCGGCAGCGAAGCTCTGGGGAGCGGGGCTGGTCGTCGTCGAGACACCCGGCATCGGCCAGGGCGACGCCGACGTCGTCGACCACGTCGACGTCCCCATCTACGTGATGACGCCGGAGTTCGGCGCCGCGATGCAGCTCGAGAAGATCGACATGCTCGAGCTCGCCGAGGCCGTCGTCGTCAACAAGTACGACCGCGCCGGCGCGCCGGACGCGCTGCGGCACGTCCGTCGGCAGGTGGCGCGCGACCGCCAGGCGTGGGACACCCCGCCCGAGCAGCTGCCCGTGTTCGGGACCATCGCCTCCCGCTTCAACGACGACGGCGTGACGGGGCTGTGGACGCACCTGCGCCAGGCGCTGGCCCGGCACGGGCTGGACACCTCCGGCTCGCGTCTGACCGAGCACGGTGCCCGGGTCTCGACGCAGGTGTCGCCCCTCATCCCCGCCGCTCGTGTGCAGTACCTCGCCGAGGCCGCGGCGATCGTGCGGGACCACCACCGGCGCACGTCGGAGCAGGCGGCGCTGCTCCGCCGCGCCCAGCACCTGCACGCGGCCGCCGCCGAGCTGGCCGGACGCGGCGACGACGCGCCCGCGGTGCTGGAGCACGCCCGGGACGCCGTCGAGAAGGAGATCGCGCCCTGGGCGCGTGAGCTGTTGGAGGCGTGGCCGCCGCAGGCCGCCGCCGCGCGTGCGGCCGACCCCGGGGTCTCGCTGTCCGGGACGGCCGTGCCACGGCTGTCGCTGCCCCGCCTGCACGACGACGGCGACCTGCTCGAGTGGCTGCGCCGCGAGCACCTGCCCGGGCACGCGCCCTTCACCGCGGGGGTGTTCGCGCGGCGGCGCACCGACGAGAGTCCGACACGCATGTTCGCCGGAGAGGGGGACCCGGCCCGCACCAACCGTCGCTTCCACTACCTCGCGCAGGGGCAGCCCGCGACCCGGCTGTCAACGGCGTTCGACTCGGTCACCCTGTACGGGAACGACCCTGCCGAGCGTCCGGACGTCTACGGCAAGGTCGGGAACTCGGGTGTCTCGGTCGCCACCCTCGACGACATGGCCGCGCTGTACGACGGCTTCGACCTCTGCTCGCCGTCGACGTCGGTGTCGATGACGATCAACGGGCCGGCTCCGACGATCCTCGCGATGTTCCTCACGACCGCGATCGATCAACAGCTGGCGAGGTTCGAGACCGAGCACGGGAGAGCGCCGTCGCCGGACGAGGCCGCCGTCGTGCGTGCCGAGGCGCTGAGGCGCGTGCGCGGGACCGTGCAGGCCGACATCCTCAAGGAGGACCAGGGCCAGAACACCTGCATCTTCTCCACGGACTTCAGTCTCGGCGTCATGGCCGACATCGCGGAGTGGTTCGTCGCCCACGAGGTGACGAACTTCTACTCCGTCTCGATCAGCGGCTACCACATCGCCGAGGCCGGCGCGAACCCCATCAGTCAGCTCGCCTTCACGTTGGCCAACGGCTTCACGTACGTCGAGGCGTACCTCGCGCGCGGGATGCGGATCGACGACTTCGCCCCGAACCTGTCGTTCTTCTTCAGCAACGGCATGGATCCCGAGTACGCGGTGCTCGGCCGGGTCGCACGCCGGATCTGGGCGATCGTCATGAAGGAGCGCTACGGCGCGAACGAACGCTCCCAGAAGCTGAAGTACCACATCCAGACCTCGGGCAGGAGCCTGCACGCCCAGGAGATCGCCTTCAACGATATCCGTACCACGCTGCAGGCACTGATCGCGTTGTACGACAGCGCGAACAGCCTGCACACCAACGCCTACGACGAGGCCATCACCACACCGACCGAGGAGTCGGTGCGACGGGCGCTGGCCATCCAGATGATCATCACCTCCGAGTGGGGCCTCAGCCTCAACGAGAACCCGAACCAGGGGTCGTACCTGCTCGCCGACCTCACCGATCTCGTGGAGGAGGCGGTGCTCGCCGAGCTCGAGCAGATCTCGGCCCGAGGCGGGGTGCTCGGCGCGATGGAGACCGGCTACCAGCGCGGGAAGATCCAGGACGAGTCGATGCTGTACGAGATGCGCAAGCACGACGGCTCGCTCCCGATCATCGGCGTCAACACCTTTCGCGCGCCCGAGGGCGAGGAGAGCCCGGCGCCGGTGGCTCTCATGCGTTCGAGCGAGGCGGAGAAGCAGTCGCAGGTCGCCCGGCTGGCGGACTTCCACGCCCGCCACGCGGGCGAGGCTCCCGCCGCGCTCGAGCGCCTCCGCGCCGCCGCCCTCGCCGGCGAGAACGTCTTCGACGTCCTCATGGACACTGTCCGCGTCGCCAGCCTCGGACAGATCACCCAGACCCTGTTCGACGTCGGCGGCCGCTACCGCCGCACCATGTGACCACCCGATCTGTCGGTCTTCTGAGACAGCCGAGCATCACTCCGTTCGCTCCAAGATCCCGGCAGCGTCGTGGGTCACGAAGGGCCGTGCCCGCTCGCCGGACCGCACGAGAGCCTCGGCGGCCGCGATCGCCGACGCGAGACGCCGTCGACTCGCAGGCTTGTCCCGGAAGTCAGACACATCGGCGTGTCTGAGAAGACTGACCCATCGGGAGCTACGGGAGGAAGCGGGCGGTCGCGGCGGCGCGGCGCAGGAGCGGGAGGACGATCGGGCCGATGACGGCAATCCCCACCACCGTGGTGATCGCACGGCCGATGTCCCATCCGAGCGACGTCGCGAGGCTGAAGGTGAGGAATCGACGCAGGTTCTCCCCGATCGGGTCCCCCGCGACGAAAGAGAGCTGGCTGCCGGGTCCGAGCGTGAACGGCCAGAACGAGAGGTTCATCGCGATCCCGAACGCCAGGGCGGCCACGGCGCCGTAGCAGCACAGCACGACGATCTCGCGCCAGCCACGGCGCGGGCGGGCCGGCAGCAGGCCCGCGCCGAGGCCGACCCAGGACGCCGCCAGCATCTGGAACGGCAGCCAGGGCCCCACACCACCGGTCAGGAGCGCCGAGGCGAAGAGTGTCGTCGACCCCAGGAGGAACCCGAATCCCGGTCCCAGCACCCGCCCGCCCAGCACGAGGAGGACGAACACCGTCTCGATGCCCGCCGCCCCGGCCGACAGCGGTCGCAGCACCGCACCGATGGCGGCGAGGAGCCCGAGCATCGCCACCGCGCGCACGTCGAGCCCACCTTCGCCGAACGCCACCACTGTTGCCGCGAGCGCGCCCAGCAGCACGACGCCGAGCACCAGGGGTGCCGCGACGGCGTCGTCGAGCACCGCACCGGGCTCGACGAGCAGCGGCCACCCGAAGGCCAGCAGGCCCACGACGCTCGCCAGCCCGAGGACGACGGCGGAGCGCCACCCGACCGGGACCGCCGCGGCCCGCCCACGCCGCTGCCGTGGCGCCGACGACGCCGTCATCGCGGATCCGGATCGAGCGCGAGCCTCGCCGCGACATCGTCGACGGTGAGCACGTCGGCGTCGGGGAGCACCTTGGCGACCTGCGGCGAGAACATCGGCGAGGCGCGCAGCACCGCGAGGGCGGTGCCGTCGGCGACCTTCTGCCCGCCCGCCAGCAGCACCACGCGGTCCGCAGCCGCGGCGGCGAACTCGACGTCGTGGGTCGCGACGACGACCGCCCGCCCCTGCGCGGCGAGCTCCCGCAACCGCCGCGACAACCTCGCCTTCGCCTCGGCGTCGAGCCCCCGCGTCGGTTCGTCGAGCAGCACCACCGGTGCGGGCTCGGCGAGCGGGCTCGCGAGCGCGCGCGCGAGCCGTTGGCCCTCGGACAGGTCGCGGGGGTCGACGTCGTCGGCGATGCCCGGCAGCAGGGCGTCGAGCTCGGCCCGCGCGCGGTCACGACCGGCTGCGGCCAGCTCGGCCCCGACCGATCCCAGGTAGAGCAGGTCCGACGCCGGCTGGGGCAGCAGGGCGACCCGGTGACGCGCCGATGCCGGCGTCAGCGATGCCGTGTCCGTGCCGTCGGCGAGCCTCACGTGGCCGCCCGCGCGCGACCCCGACCCCTGCAGCGCCCAGAGCAGCGACGACTTGCCGGCGCCGTTGCGGCCCATCAGTGCGGTCACCTCGGGGACCAGATCGAGGTCGACGTCGGACACCGCCGTGACGGCGCCATGACGGACCCTCAGCCCTCGTGCCGTCAGCACGCGACCCTCGGGTGCGGCCGATCCGGCCCTCGGGGCGGCCTGCCCGAGCCTGGCCGCCAGCGGCGGTGCGGACCGACGCGCCTCGCGGACAGTGAGCGGCACCGGATCCCACCCGAGCAGACGCCCCAGCCCGACCACGGGAGGAGCGCCCGCGTAGTCCGGCAGCACCTCGGCCGGCTCCCCCACGACCAGCCGGCCGCCGTCGAGCAGCCCGACACGATCGGCGAGTCCGGCGACCCGCTCGACCCGGTGCTCAGCGAGCACCACCGTCAGGCCGAGATCGTCGACGAGCCGGTGCAGCAGGCCCACGACCTCCTCCGCCGCCGAGGGATCGAGGGCCGACGTCGGCTCGTCGAGCACGAGCACCTGCGGGTGGGCCGTCAGCACCGATCCGATCGCGACACGCTGCTGCTCACCGCCGGACAGCGAGTCCAGCGCGCGCGAGCGCAGCTCGGTGAGCCCGAGCTGGTCGAGCACAGCCTCCACGCGTGTCCGCATGACGTCGCCGGGAAGGCCCAGCTGCTCGAGCGTGTAGGCGAGCTCCTCCTCGACCGTCCCGGTGACGAAGCCGGCCTCGGGGTTCTGCCCGACCACGCCCACGACGTCCGCCAGGTCGCGGGGACGGTGCTCGCGGGTGTCCCTGCCCGCCACCCGCACCGTCCCGCGCAGCTCGCCGCCGGTGCTGTGCGGGAAGCGGCCGCAGATCGCGTCCAGCAGGGTCGTCTTGCCCGACCCGGTGCCACCGACGACCAGCAGCAGCTCACCGGGCCCGACGGCGAGACGGACGTCCGAGAGCACCGGCAGGTCCGCACCCGCGTAGGTGAGCGTGACGCCGTCGACCTCGATCACGCGACCACCCCCGTACGAGTGCGGTGCCCCACCAGCAGCGGCATCGCCGCCAGCGCGGCGACGGCGACCGCCTCCCACGGCACCGGCGG
>JBMDXU010000312.1:0-11623 GCA_048594485.1 Pseudactinotalea sp.
AATACCCCCCCCAGTACCCCCCCCTGCACGAGGTGTACCCCCCCGCCCGTATCGCGCACCGGGGCGAGCTCGACCGGTCGGGCTGGACCGACATCGAGCGCGCCTTCATGGACGACGTCCGGTGGTGGGACGTCGACGAGCTGGCCGCCGTCGATATCGAGGTGTTCCCCCGCGGGCTCCACCGGATCGTGGCCCGGCTCGCCGCCGGCTGGGACGGCACCGTCCAGCACCTCGGCCTCCAGGACGACGACGCCCCCGGCGAGGCGGTGCCGACGTGAGCGTCACCATCGGGGTGCTCGCGCTGCAGGGAGACGTCCGCGAGCACGTGCGAGCCCTGACGGCCAGCGGTGCCGACGTCACCCTGGTGCGCCGCCCGGGCGAGCTCGACGCCGTCGACGGTCTCGTGCTCCCGGGAGGCGAGTCGACCACGATCGACAAGCTGTTGCGACGCGTCGAGCTGATGACCCCGCTCCGCGAGCGCATCGCCGCCGGGCTGCCGGTGTACGGGTCGTGCGCCGGGATGATCCTGCTCGCGGACCGCATCGTCGACGGCACGCACGACCAGCAGACGATCGGCGGGCTCGACGTCCTCGTGCGGCGCAACGCGTTCGGCCGCCAGGTCGACTCCTTCGAGGAGCGGCTGCACGCGCCGGCGCTCGGCGCCGGCCCGGACGACCCCCCGATGACCGCCGTGTTCATCCGCGCGCCGTGGGTCGAGGAGGTCGGGGACGACGTCGAGGTGCTCGCCACCGTGGCCACCGGTCGCGAGGCGGGTAGGATCGCCGCGGTCCGTCAGGGCGCGCTCATCGCGACGGCGTTCCACCCGGAGATCAGCTCCGACCACCGGGTCCACCGCGCCTTCGTGGGCATGGTGCGCGGCGCTTCCGACCGCTGACGCCCGCGCCGACGCGCGCGACCCGGAGAACGACGACACACCGAGCAGAGAGAGGGAGGTCCACGATGTCAGGACACTCCAAGTGGGCGACCACCAAGCACAAGAAGGCCGCGATCGACGCCAAGCGCGGCAAGCTGTTCGCTCGCATGATCAAGAACATCGAGGTCGCGGCGCGCACCGGTGGCGGTGACCCCGCCGGCAACCCGACGCTGTACGACGCGATCCAGAAGGCGAAGAAGTCCTCGGTCCCGGCCGACAACATCGACCGCGCCGTCAAGCGCGGCTCCGGTGCGGAGACCGGCGGCGCCGACTACCAGACGATCATGTACGAGGGCTACGCGCCCGGCGGTGTCGCCGTTCTCGTCGAGTGCCTCACCGACAACCGCAACCGTGCGGCGTCCGACGTCCGCGTGGCGTTCACGCGCAACGGCGGCTCGCTCGCCGACCCCGGCAGCGTCTCCTACCTGTTCAACCGGCGCGGCGTCGTGCTCGTGCCGAAGGAGGGCGAGGGCAAGCAGGTCGGCGAGGAGGACGTCCTCGACGCGGTGCTCGACGCGGGGGCCGACGAGGTCAACGACCTCGGTGACACCTTCGAGGTGCTGAGCGAGGCCGGCGACCTGGTCGCGGTCCGGACCGCACTGCAGGGTGCCGGCATCGACTACGACTCGGCCGAGGCGCAGTTCCGACCCTCGATGGAGGTCGAGGTCGACGTCGAGGGTGCGCGCAAGGTGCTCCGCCTCATCGACGCGCTCGAGGACAGCGACGACGTGCAGAACGTGTTCGCGAACTTCGACGCCTCCGACGAGGTCCTCGCCGCGCTCGACGACGAGGACTGATCCGGGCGCGGGTCGGGTGCGCCCCGTGTCGCTGCGCGCAGCGCCGGGCCGGGGCTGAGAACCTGGGCGTATGCGCGTCCTCGGCATCGACCCCGGGCTGACCCGGTGCGGGCTCGGCGTCATCGAGTCCCTCTCGGGTCGGAGGGTCCGGCTCGTCGCCGTCGACGTCGTGCGGACGCCCGCCGACCAGGCGCCCGAGCGGCGGCTGCTCGCGATCGCCGACGCCTTCGACGAGTGGATCCGCGAGCACCGGCCGGACGCCGTCGCCGTCGAGCGTGTCTTCGCGCAGCACAACGTGCGCACGGTGACGGGCACATCCCAGGTCGCCGGGCTCGCGATGGTCGCCGCGACACGGGCCGGGATCCCCGTCGCGTTGCACACGCCGAGCGAGGTCAAGGCCGCCGTCACCGGGTCGGGGCGCGCCGAGAAGGCCCAGGTCCAGGAGATGGTGCGTCGCATCCTCGGGCTGGAGGTGGCACCGTCGCCGGCCGACGCCGCGGATGCCCTCGCGATCGCCGTCACGCACGGCTGGCGCGGTGCCGCCACCGTCGTCGCGATGCCCGGTCGCGCCCCCGGCGGCGGGCCGACCGCGGCTCAGCGCGCCTGGGCGGAAGCCGCCGCAGGAACGCACGCGCGCGCGGCGGCGGCGCGTCGCCGGCTCGCACGATGACGCGAGCGGCTACCCTGTCGCACAGATGTTCGGTCGCGACACGGTCGGGCCGGAGCTGCTGGAGCGAGGAGAGCACGTGATCGCGCACGTCCGGGGCACCGTCGAGCACATCGGACTGGACAGCGCCGTCATCGACGTCGGCGGCCTCGGGCACCGGGTCCACGCGACACCCGGCACCCTCGCCACGCTGCGGCACGGCGCATCCGTGACGATCCCGACCTCGCTGGTCGTCCGCGAGGACTCCAGGACGTTGTTCGGGTTCGCCGATGCCGACGAGCGCGACGTCTTCGAGACGCTGCAGACCGTGTCGGGGGTGGGGCCGCGGCTCGCGCTGGCGATGCTCGCCGTCCACACACCCGACGGGCTGCGCACCGCGGTCGCGACCGAGGACCACAAGATGCTCGTCAAGGTGCCGGGCATCGGCGAGAAGGGCGCGAAGCGGATCGTGCTCGAGCTGGGTGACCGGCTCGGACCCGCGCTCGGCGGCTCCGGTACCCGCCCGGGCTCGGGTGCCGCGACGCCGGACAGCCGCAGCGACGTCGTCGCCGCGCTGACCGGGCTCGGGTGGGCGGCCAAGCAGGCCGAGGCCGCCACCGACGAGATCCTCGAGGGTGGCAGCGTCGACGCCGCCGACACCGGCGCCGTGCTGCGGGCCGCGCTCCAGCTGCTCGGCGGTGTCCGCCGTGGCTGAGCGACCCGACGCCGAGACCACCGAGCACCTCGCCGACGACCACCTCATGGACGCCGGCGCCGACGACACCGAGCGCGCCGTCGAGGCCGCGCTGCGGCCGCGGCGGCTCGCCGAGTTCGTCGGGCAGCGGGTCGTGAGGGATCAGCTCTCGCTCGTCCTCGACGCCGCGACGGCTCGACGTCGCCCGCCGGATCACGTGCTTCTTGCGGGCCCCCCGGGACTGGGCAAGACGACCCTCGCCATGATCGTCGCGGCGGAGGTTCAGGGCGCGCTGCGGCTCACGTCCGGGCCGGCGGTCCAGCACGCGGGTGACCTGGCGGCGATCCTGTCCTCGATCACCGAGGGCGACGTCCTCTTCATCGACGAGATCCACCGTCTCGCGCGGCCCGCCGAGGAGATGCTCTACCTCGCCATGGAGGACTTCCGTGTCGACGTCATCGTCGGGAAGGGACCGGGGGCGACGGCGATCCCGCTCCAGCTCCCGCCGTTCACGGTCGTCGGCGCGACGACGCGCGCCGGACTGCTGCCCGCCCCGCTGCGCGACCGCTTCGGCTTCACGGCCCACCTCGACTTCTACGCCGTCGACGAGCTCGAGAAGGTGCTGCACCGCTCCTCCCAGCTGCTGGACATCGTGCTCGACCCCGATGCCGCGCTCGAGATCGCGATGCGCTCCCGAGGGACGCCGCGCATCGCCAACCGGCTGCTGCGACGTGTGCAGGACTGGGCGGAGGTGCGCGGCGACGGTCGCGCCGACCTCGCGGCGGCACGCGCCGCTCTGGAGGTGTTCGAGGTCGACGAGCGCGGCCTCGACCGTCTCGACCGAGCCGTGCTCCGCGCGCTGTGCGAGCGGTTCGGGGGAGGACCGGTCGGGGTGTCGACGCTCGCCGTCGCGGTGGGTGAGGAGCCCGAGACCATCGAGTCGGTGGCCGAGCCGTTCCTCGTCCGCGAGGGTCTGCTCGCGCGCACGCCCCGGGGCCGGGTCGCCACCGACGCGGGCTTCGCCCATCTCGGTCTGACGCCGCCCGGTGCGCAGGCCGCGCTCTGGTCGTGACGTCCGCGGGGTGACGTAGACTCGCCGGCAGTCCAGATCCCCCACGAACGGTGCGCAGTTGAACGGCGACGGCGGCGGCAGCCCCATCTTTCTCATCATCCTGGGTCTCGCCGTGGTGGCGTTGCTCTTCATGAGCAGCCGTGCCCGGAAGCGTCAGAACGAGGCCACAGCGTTCCGCACGACGCTCGCCGCGGGGCAGCAGGTCATGACCTCCTCGGGCATGTTCGGCACCGTCGTCGCGGTCGACGGCGACAAGGTCACGCTGGTGTCCTCGGGCGGGCAGGAGTCGCAGTGGCTGCTGGCCGCGATCGCCAAGCTCGTCGACGACGAGCCGACCGAGCCCGAGACCGCTGCGGACGACGATCCGGCGACGACCGAGCCCGGCGACGACACGCTGCCTCCCTACGGCACCCCCGGTGACGACGCCACGCCCCCGACGAGCGAGCACCCTCGCTGATCCACGCGCGCCCCGGTGCGCCCCGGCAGAAGAGCTGACCCTTGGCCACACGTAGTTCCACGTCCGTCGCGCGTCCGTGGCGCACACTGACGCTTCTCGTCTTCATCCTCGCCGCGGTGTTCGGCTCGGTCGCCGCCGGCACGAAGTGGTCCGACGCGTCCTGGTCGCCCAATCTCGCCCTCGACCTCGAGGGCGGCACCCAGATCATCCTGCGTCCGCGCGTCGACAACGGTGCGACGATCACGGCCGAGGACGTCAACCAGGCGATCGAGGTGATCCGCCAGCGTGTGGACTCCTCGGGTGTCGCCGAGGCCGAGATCACCAGCCAGGGCGGCCAGAACATCGTCGTCGCGCTCCCCGGCAACCCCGACGAGGCGACGCTCGACCTCGTGCGGCAGAGCGCCGAGATGCGGTTCCGCGTCTATCTCGCCGAGTCCGGACCGGAGCCCATCGACCCGTCGGCGCTCGGCGGTGCCGGCACCGAGGGCGACGGCACCGAGGGCGACGGCTCGACCGACCCGGGTGACGACGCCACCGTGCAGCCCGGGGGCGACGCCACCGACGAGGCGACCGACCCGGCGACCGAGGGGAGCACCGACGGCGCCGGGCTGCCCGGGAGTGGCGGGTCGGCGTCGATGTCGCGGCCGTTGCAGACCACCGACACCGCGACGGACGAGGCCACCGACGAGGCGACCGAGGACCCGACCGACGACGCAACTGACGGCGCGACCGACACTCCGACCGACGGTGTCACCGACGACGGGTCGTTGAGCCCGGAGGAGGAGGCCGCGTTCACGGCGGCCGACTCCGACGGCGACGGTGTGCTCAGCACCGAACCCACGAGCACACCGACGAGCGCGAGCGACCAGCTCTGGATCACGGAGCAGATCGCGTACGAGTTCTACCTGCTCGACTGCACCGACCCGGCGAACCGTGTCGGCGGTGGCGGCGACGACCCCGACCAGCCGATCGTCTCGTGCGCCAAGGACGGCACGGCCAAGTACATCCTCGGCCCGGCCGAGCTCGAGGGCAGCGACATCGCCAACGCCAGCTCGGGTCTGCGTGTCAACGAGCAGGGCCAGGCGCAGCGCGACTACGCGGTCTACATGACGTTCACGCGCGAGGGCGGCGAGATCTTCGCCGATGTCACCACTCGCCTGGCCGGGCTCGCCGCCACGGGTCAGAACCGCTTCGCGATCGTCCTCGACGGTCTCGTGGTGTCGGCCCCGAGCGTCACCGAGACGATCCCGAACGGCGAGGCGACGATCAATGGCGGAGCCGGCAGCGGCTTCGACCAGGCCACGGCCGCGACGCTGGCGAACCAGCTGAGCTTCGGCGCGCTGCCGATCTCGTTCGAGGTGCAGTCGGAGGAGCAGATCTCGGCGACCCTGGGATCGGAGCAGCTCGAGCGCGGGCTGCTCGCCGGGCTCATCGGTCTGATCCTCGTCGTGCTCTACTCCCTGGCGCAGTACCGCGGCCTGGCGCTGATCACGGTCGCCAGCCTCGTCGTCGCAGCGTCTCTGACGTTCGGCGTGATCGCGCTGCTGTCGTGGCTGCAGGGCTACCGGCTGTCGCTGCCGGGTGTCGCTGGTCTGATCGTCGCGATCGGTATCACGGCGGACTCGTTCGTCGTGTACTTCGAACGCATCCGCGACGAGGTGCGCGAAGGGCGCCGCCTGGACGCCGCCGTCGAGCAGGGCTGGGTGCGCGCACGTCGCACCATCCTCGCCTCCGACGCCGTCAACCTGCTGGCCGCCGTCGTTCTCTACTTCCTCGCCGTCGGCGGCGTGCGCGGCTTCGCCTTCACGCTCGGGCTCACGACGATCATCGACCTCGTCGTCGTCATGTGCTTCACCCACCCGATGATGCAGCTGCTCGTGCGCACGAAGTTCTACGGGTCCGGTCACAAGCTGTCCGGTCTCGACCCCGCCCACCTGGGCGCGGCGGGCGCGCCCGCCTCCCGTGGCCGCGGCTCGGTCCGCCCCTCGGCCGAGCGTTCCGCCGCCGGGGGGCTGTCGATCGCGGAGCGGCGGCGCGCCGCCGCCGCGACGACGCCCGACGACGACACCCTCGACGACGACCCGCCCGACAGCGACGCCGTCGGGGTCGGCACCACGACCGAGGAGAAGCGCTGATGGCCAGCTTCGCCCAGTTCGGCAACGAGCTCTACTCCGGCAAGCGGAGCTTCGACATCGTCGGGCACCGCAAGCGGTGGTTCGCGGTCGCCCTCGGGCTGATCGTGCTCTCCGCGGCGCTGCTGCTCATCCGCGGCATCAACCCCGGGATCGAGTTCCGGGGCGGCTCGGAGTTTGTGGTCTCGGGTACGGAGATCACCGACCAGCAGCCCGCCGTCGACGCCGTGAACGAGATCGCGGCGGGTCAGGAGCCCCGCGTCTCGACCGTCGGCAACAACGCCGTCCGCGTGCAGACGGAGGAGCTGACCGACGACCAGACGTCCGAGCTCCGCCAGGCGCTCGCCGACGCCTACGGGGTCGACGTCACCGAGGTCACGTCGTCGTTCGTCGGACCGACCTGGGGTGCCGACGTCACCGACAAGGCCGTCCGCGGCCTGGTGATCTTCCTCGTGCTCGTCAGCATCGTCATGGCGATCTACTTCCGACGCTGGACCATGGCCGCGGCCGCCGTCGTCGCGCTGCTCCACGACCTCGTCGTCACGGTCGGTCTGTACGCCGGTGTCGGCTTCGAGGTCACCCCCGCGACCGTGATCGGCTTCCTCACCATCCTCGGGTACTCGCTCTACGACACCGTCGTCGTCTTCGACAAGGTGCGCGAGAACACCGAGGGTGTGCTCGACCAGACCAGGTACACCTACGCCGAGGCGTCAAACCTCGCCGTGAACCAGACCTTGGTCCGCTCGATCAACACGTCCGTGCTCGCCGTGCTCCCCGTGGCGTCGATCCTCTTCGTCGGCGCGTTCCTGCTCGGCGCCGGCACGCTGCGCGACATCGCGCTCGCCCTCTTCATCGGCATGATCATCTCGACGCTCTCCTCGGTGTTCATCGCGGCCCCGCTCGAGGTCGTGCTCCGCGGTCGCGACCCGCGGATCAAGGCGCACACCGAGAAGGTGCTGGCCACCCGTCAGCGTGTCGCCGAGCAGGCCGAGGCAGCCGGCGAGGATCCGGCGGAGGCCCTCGCGACCGCCCGTGCCGGCGGCCTCGTCGCCGGTGGCCACCGGGGTCAGGCCGCGCAGCCGCGGCGCAAGGGGCGCCGGTAGGAGTCCGACAACCGGCCTATCATCGGTCCATGGCGCAGGACTCCGCCGTCGGTCAGCAGGCCGACCAGGGCGCTCAGGGGCCGCAGGGCTCACGAGTTCGCTCTGCGCTCGTCTGGTTGGGGTCTCGCGGCGCCCACACCTCGTCGCCGGCGATCGAACCGGTGGTGCGCGCCGTGCGCGCGAGCCACCCGAAGGCCGACACCGCCGTCCTCGAGCGCGCCTATGTCGTCGCCGAGCAGGCGCACCGCGGCCAGACCCGCAAGAGCGGCGACCCCTACATCACGCACCCGGTCGCCGTCGCCACCATCCTCGCCGAGCTCGGCATGACGCCGCCGACGCTCGCGGCCGCGCTGCTCCACGACACCGTCGAGGACACGAGCTACGCGCTGGAGCAGCTGCGTGCCGACTTCGGGGACGAGATCGCCGGCCTCGTCGACGGCGTCACCAAGCTCGACAAGGTCACCTACGGCGAGGCCGCGCAGGCCGAGACCGTCCGCAAGATGGTCGTCGCGATGGCGCGGGACATCCGCGTCCTGGTGATCAAGCTGGCCGACCGCCTGCACAACGCCCGGACCTGGAAGTACGTGTCGGCGTCGTCCGCGGCGAAGAAAGCGCGCGAGACGCTCGAGATCTACGCCCCGCTGGCGCACCGGCTGGGCATGAACACCATCAAGTGGGAGCTCGAGGATCTCTCGTTCGCCACCCTGTACCCGAAGGTGTACGACGAGATCGTGCACCTGGTGGCCGAGCGGGCGCCGGCCCGCGAGGAGTACCTCGGGCAGGTGCGCGAGCAGGTGATGGAGGACCTCAAGGGCGCCAAGCTCAAGGGCACCGTGACCGGGCGGCCCAAGCACTACTACTCGATCTACCAGAAGATGATCGTGCGCGGCCGCGACTTCGCCGACATCTACGACCTCGTCGGGCTGCGCGTGCTCGTCGACTCCGTCCGGGACTGCTACGCGGCGCTCGGGGTGATCCACAACCACTGGAACCCCGTGCCCGGCCGGTTCAAGGACTACATCGCGATGCCCAAGTTCAACATGTACCAGTCGTTGCACACGACGGTCATCGGGCCCGGTGGCAAGCCGGTCGAGATCCAGATCCGCAGCCACGACATGCACCGTCGTGCCGAGTACGGCGTCGCGGCGCACTGGAAGTACAAGGAGACCGCCAAGTCCGGCCCGAAGAGCACCGACGGCGACGACTCGATGCCGTGGCTGCGCCAGCTCGTCGACTGGCAGCAGGAGACGGCGGACCCGGGGGAGTTCCTCGACTCGCTCCGGTTCGAGATGTCGGGCTCGGAGGTGTACGTCTTCACCCCCAAGGGAGATGTCATCGCGCTGCCGGCCGGGTCGACGCCGGTCGACTTCGCCTACGCCGTGCACACCGAGGTCGGGCACCGGACCGTCGGCGCGCGCGTCAACGGCCGGCTGGTGCCGCTGGAGTCCGCGCTGGAGAACGGCGACGCCGTCGAGGTGTTCACCAGCAAGGCCGAGGGTGCGGGGCCGAGCCATGACTGGTTGGCGTTCGTCGTCAGCCCCCGCGCCCGTAACAAGATCCGGCAGTGGTTCACCAAGGAGCGCCGCGAGGAGGCCATCGAGGCGGGCCGCACCCTGATCGCGAAGCAGCTGCGCAAGCAGAACCTCCCGATCCAGCGGATCCTCTCGCACGACACCCTCGTGGCCATGGCCGACGAGATGCGGTACGCCGACGTCTCAGCGCTCTACGCCGCCGTCGGCGAGGGGCACGTGTCCGCGGCGAACGTCGTCCAGCGGCTGGTCGCGAGCCTCGGCGGCGAGTCCGGCACCGAGGAGGACCTCGCCGAGGCGACCCTGCCGGGCAGACCGAGCCCGCGGGCGCGGCACGGCAGCCCAGCGATCGTGGTCAAGGGCATGGAGGGCGCGGACACGCTCACCAAGCTGGCCCGCTGCTGCACCCCGGTCCCCGGCGACGAGATCATGGGCTTCGTCACGCGTGGCTCGGGGATCTCGGTCCACCGCACCGACTGCGCCAACGTCGACTCGCTGCGCAAGCAGCCGGAGCGGATGGTCGACGTCGAGTGGGCCAAGGACGTCAGCTCGATGTTCCTCGTGCAGATCCAGGTCGAGGCGCTCGACCGCAACGGTCTGCTCTCCGACGTCACGAAGGTGCTCTCGGACAACCACGTGAACATCCTGTCCGCGAACGTCGCGACGAGTCGGGACAGGGTCGCGATGTCGCAGTTCGTCTTCGAGATGGCCGAGCCCTCTCACCTCGGCCACGTGCTCCGCTCGGTCCGTCAGATCGACGGCGTGTTCGACGTGTTCCGGCTCACCGGCGCGCGTCAGCAGTCCGTGCTCCAGGACGCCGAGCCCGACGACGACGACTTCTGAGGGCTCGCTCTCTCAGCGGGCCTCGTCGGCTGCCCGGCGCGCGAGGGCGAGCAACGCCTTCTGCGAGTCGAGCTGCTGCGTGGCGTCGGCGATCTTGCGCTTGTCACCGCTGCTCTGCGCCGCGACCAGGTCGGCCTCGAGCCGCTCGATCGAGGTCTGCAGCTGCGACGCGAAACCCTCGGCGCGATCGAGCATCTGCGGGTTCGAGCGACGCCACTGCGCATCCTCCGCGGCACGGACGGCCTGCTCGACCGCGCGCATCCGGGCCTCCGTGCGCTGCATGGCGTCGCGCGGGACCTTGCCCGCCGCCTCCCAGCGGTCCTGGAGGCCACGCAGCGCGGCCTTCGCGGCCTTGACGTCCGTGACCGGCAGCAGCGCCTCCGCCTCGGCGAGGATCGTGTTCTTGACCTCGAGGTTGGCGGCGTACTCGGCGTCCGTCGCGTCGTTCTGAGCCTTGCGGGCCTCGAAGAAGACGTCCTGAGCCGCACGGAAGCGGGCCCAGAGCGCGTCGTCGTCCTTCCGGGCGGCGCGCCCGGAGCGCTTCCACTCGGTCATGAGGTCGCGGTACGCGGCCGAGGTGCCACCCCAGTCGGTCGAGGTCTGCAGCGCCTCGGCGCGCGCGATGAGCGCCTCCTTGGCGGCCTTGGCCTGCTTGTGCTGGGCGTCGAGCTCGGAGAAGTGGCTGCGGCGGTTGCGGTCGAACGTCGTCCGCGCCTTGGCGAACCGCTTCCAGAGCGCGTCCTCCTCCTTGCGGTCGATGCGGACGCCGCTGCGCTGCGCCGCCTTCCACGTCTCCAGCAGCGACTGCAGCTGCTCGCCATCCTGCTTCCACTGGACCCGGGCGGGGTCCTTCGCGGCGAGCTTCTCCGCCTTCTCGACGATCGTCGTGCGCTCGGCGAGCGCCTGCGCCCTCGCCGCCTCGCGCTCGGCCGCGAGCTCCCGCTTGCGCTCGGTCGCCCGCTCGGTCAGGCCGGCGAGGCGCGTTCGCAGGCCCGCGAGGTCGCCGACGGCGGCCGGCTCGGCCAACGCCTCGGTGAGTGTCGCGACGGTGCTGTCGAGGTCCCGGCCGTTGAGCTGAGGCAGTCGTGTCTCGAACAAGGAGACCTGCGCCTCGAGGTCCAGGTACCGGCGGATGTAGAGCAGCATCGCCTCGTGCGCGCTGACGTTCGGGAACTGCCCGACCACACGCTCGACGTCGCCGTCGGTCACGTACACGGTGCCGTCGCCGTCGACCCGACCGAACTGCGCAGCGGCCTCGACCTGGGCCGGGTCGAGCGGAGCCTCGGCCGGGGCGGCGGGCGCCACGGGGGCGGTGGTGGCCGCGGCCGCTGCCGGCGGGCCCGGGCGTGGACCGGGGCGCGGCGCTCGCGGTGTCGGCCTCGCCGAGGTGGGGGCGTCCTCGGTGGGGCCGTCAGT
>JBMDXU010000313.1:0-27735 GCA_048594485.1 Pseudactinotalea sp.
TCGGCGACGGCGATCTTGGACAGCGTCGTGCGCAGCTCCTGCGTGGGAAGGTCGTGCAGACGGAGTCGCACGTAGCGCTCGATCGACGGCTGATCGATCACCACGTTGCCCGCGGTGTCGAAGGTCGGGTCGGCGAGCGCCAGCCGCAGCAGCGCGGGCCACCCGTGCAGGCGAGTGGTGAGATCCGCCGCAGCGTCCGGCAGCAGGTCGTGGCCGAGCCGTGTTGCCATCGTGACGACATCGGGTGCGGTGAGGCGGAGCTCGGCGATCTGGAGAATGACGCCGTCGAGCATGGTCGCGGCCTCCCGCAGCGGCCGATAGCGACGAGCCATGGCCACGAGATGGATGCTCTCGTGGCTGCCGACGAGGTCGGCAAGACGTTCATCGGCGTCCTCGTCGACCCGGTCGAGCCCGTCGACGACGACGACGAGACGACGACGTCGCCGGGCCAGCGAGCGGTCGAGCGCGTCCCAGTCGGCGTCCTCGAGGCTGGCGTCCCGGAGTCGACGGCCGATCGTCTCCCAGAGCTCGGACTCGTCGATCTCGCCGGAGGGCAGGTTGACCCAGACGTGCTCCTGCCGCGGATCGTCGGCCTGGCGGAGCAGCCACGAGGCTGTCGCCGTCTTGCCGTAGCCGCGCGGTGCCTGCAGGAGCACGATCGGGGGCAGCGGCTGAGCCGCGAGCAGACGGACGGCGCGGGTCTCCACGTAGCCGCGCGGCAGCCGCGGGAGGCCGCGGCCGGCGCCGAGCTCGACGGGCGGCGACGGTGTGCCGGAGGGCGCCGGTGCGGTGCGATGCCGGGCCGGCAGGGTTCGTTGTGTCACGGCATCCGCCCCAGGCCACCGATCGCGGCCAACGCCTCGTTGCGGTTGCCGACGCCGAGCTTGCGGTAGATGGCTCGCAGGTGCGTCTTGACCGTGTTCGCCGAGAGCCCGAGCTCCTTGCCGATGCCCACCGGGCCGGCGTGGGTCTCCAGCGCGCGCAGGATCTGCACCTCGCGCGCGGTGAGCGAGGGCATGTCCGACGAGGCGGCGACGATGACATCGGCGGCGGCGGCGTTGATCACGGCACCCGGTGTCGGCCAGAGCGCCGCGACCTTCGGCTCGTCCGCGGCGAGGCTGTCGAACAGGTACCGCGGCATCAGCATGAACGGTCGCCGCTGGCCGGTGCCCTGCGCCATCCGGGTCGCGTGACGGAACGTCTCGCGCGCCGCGCTCTCGTCGCCCATCGCATGGTGCGCGCTGGTGAGGATGACCTGGCACTCGATCGTCGTCCTCCAGGCCCGGTGCGGGATCGCGATCGCCTTGGCTGCAGCCGCCATGGCGACGGGATACCGGCGGCTCGCGAGCGCGCACTTCGCCTGCGCCGCCCACGAGATCGCCGAGGCGTCGAAACGCCGGGCGACCTGCTCGGCGACCTCGACGGCGTCGTCGGCGATCAGCAGCTCGACGAGCACACCGGCCAGGACGACCTCGACGAGCGAGCCACGCGCGACGTGCCGCATCGCGGCACGGACCTCGTTCGACATCCGGGAGATGAGGGCAGGGTCGCCGGACACGACGGCGTGGTGGCCGCGCGCGAACACCGTGCTGGCCCAGAGATCGTCGCGGTGCCCGGGTTCCTTGATGTCAGCGACCACGGCTGCCGCTGCAGGGTCACCGGCGTCGGTGAGGGCGATCGAGCGGGCCAGCTGCGCCGCGACGACGGCGATGTCGCGGCCGTCGACCTCGTGCGTCCGTTCGAGACGGCTGCGCACGCCCGGGTCGTCGAGCCAGCGCAGGGCGAGCTCGGGCTCGCCCTCGAAGGCGTGGCTCAGAGCGAGGCCCACGGCGGCGAGCTCGACCGTCTCGTCGGGCCCACCGCCCACCAGGCCGAGGGTCCTTGCCCGGTTGAAGGCATAGCTCGCCGCGTCGAGATTGCCCATGAGCAGGCACGTGATGCCCCAGTGCATGAGCGCGAGCGACTCCTCCGCGTTCGCGCCGACCGGGGTGCGCAGATGCTCGGAGATCTCGGCCGCGAAGCTGGAGCCGACCTCGACCGACCAGGGCGAGGTGCTCGCGCTGGGTGCCGACTCCAGGTCGTGCAGCGCGATGCGCAGGCGCGGCTGCTCCGCGACGATCTCCGGCGGGAAGCGGCGCGCGGCCCGGAGCAGCACCAGCGGGGCCGTGGCCAGCAGGGCGCCCCACTCGCGCTCGATCACCTGGAGCGCGGCGTCGTACTCCTCGGCCTCGACGGCATGGACCAGCACGCGGCCGGGGTTGCGCGCGGCGGCGGCGAGCTCCATGAGCGTGTGGTGGACCTCGCGGACGAGCTCGGGCTCGAGCTCACGTCCCAGGCGTAGCAGCGCGGAGCGGACGGCCGGCGCGTAGGAGTACATCTTCCCGTCGACCGTGGCACGCTCGGCCAGCAGCCCGGCGGCACGCAGGTTGCGCAGGATGCGGAGCGGTTCGACGGCGGCCCCGCCGGGCCGCGGAGGCGCCACCAGCCGGGCCATGTCGGCGCTGAATCGCTCCGGGATCGCCGTCCGGAGCACGAAGGCGCGCACGCTGGGGTAGCGCAGATCGCTGATCATGTTGACGATGTAGTCGTCGACGAGACCGGCGTCGAAGACGCCGTGACCACCGGCGGAGCGGACGAGACCGGCGCGGATCGCCGACGGCCAGCCGCCGGTGTCGACGGCGATCTCCTCGGCCTGGTCGACGGTCATGGCGACGCCGAGCCGCTGGGCCATCGCGTGCACCATGCGACCGTTCATGCGCAGGTCGTCGGGACCGAGGACGATGCCGTCGACCGACAGCATGCCGGTCGTCTCCAGGGTGCGATAGGTCCGGGTGCCGATGACGAGGTCGATCCGGTCGTTCTGGCGCACGACGTCGACGAGGTCGTCGTCGATCATGGCGGCACCCTCGTCCAGGCCCGCCTCGTGGAAGTCGTCGATCACGAGCACCATGCGTGACGGGTGCTCGATGAGCGCGCTGAGCACGGACCACCGGTCGTCCCCGCGCGCGTCGACCGGGATGTCGTGCTGCTCGAGGAACTGCCGGAACTCGCGCCAGAAGCCGTCGGCCTCGTTGCTCTCCTCGGTGAGGTTCATGAGGAGCACCGGGACGTCGTGGACCTCCGACAACCAGAGCTTGATCGCCGAGGTCTTCCCGTAGCCTCGTGGCCCGCGCAGGACGGTCAGCGGGTGCCGCGACCGCAGCGCCTCGAGGACACGATCGGGGACCTCAGCGGCCGCGAGCGAGCGGCGACGAGGAGCGCGCGGCTGCTCGCCTGGCGCCACCGACGCGTCCACGGCCACTCGTCACCCCCTGATCACCCCGGCGAGCAGGGTCTCACGGCCCCGGTAGGCCCGCGTTGGCATGATAGCCGCGACCGTCCTCGCGGCGCGGGCGTCCTGTGGATGGACGATCAGTCGGGAACGGGCCCGGTCGTCCGACGCTCGGGGTCCGCGATCAGGAAACCGGCCAGCTGGGCGAGCGCGGGATCCATCCGCGCCACGGACCGGCGATAGACACGACGCGACCGTCCCCACGGATCCTCGATGTCGTCCTGCGCGGTACCCGCGCCACCGTGTCCGCGCGAGGCATCGAGCTGACGCACGAGCTCGCTCACGCTGCCGCCGGCAGGAGCGACGTCGAGCCCGACCCTGGGGGCCGAGAGCAGTCGTGCCGTCTGGACGAGCGTGAACGTCCGCGTGGTGACCTCCGGGAGCAGCCTGGTGACCCAGCGTCGATGGCTGCGCTCCGCCGTGATCACGATGTCGGCGCGCGCCAGCATGGAGCTCGTCAGCTGACGCGAGCGGAAGGCCGTGGGGTCGAGGTCGCGGGAACGCAGGATGTCCTGCATGGGCAGTGCGACGGGCATGCCCTCGATCGCCGTCGTCCCGGCCGAGGCCACCCGGATCGTCGATGCTCCTGCGCCCGCGAGCGCGTTCCGGAGCACGATCTCCATGTAGGTCGAGCGGCAGATGTTGCCGCTGCAGACGAAGAGGACGGACTCGGTGCCGGCTCCGGGCTGCCCGGGACCGCGGGATGGGGCCGCACCGTGCCGTGCTGTCCGCTCCTCCCGCGACTCCTCGCTCAATCGCGTCCCTCCCGGGACACCGGAACCGGATCCCGGGAGTCGGCGCGATCGGTCTCGTGCTCGACGACGTCCTCACCCGTGCTCTCGACGTCCGACTCGTCGGAGTCCGTCGCCGGCGGGTCGTCGGCGCTGGGTGCGGTGGGACCGGTCGACGGCTGTCGGACCACGGCCACCATCTGGCCCGATCCGGCGGTGGCGTCGGACGTCGGCCCCGCTGCCGGGGGCGTGGCCGCCGGTGCGATGCGCCGAGCCGAGTGCCGCGGCACGCCGCCGACGGGCTGTCCGTCGCCGTAGCGGTAGTTGGAGCTGTCGGTGCCGGACGCGAGGTTCAGCACGGCGCCCTCGATCGTCGCTCCGACCGCTGCCAGTCGCTCCGTGGCCCGTCGGAGCTCGCTCGCGCGGACGCGGCGCGACCCGACGACGAGGATCACACCCCCGAACAGACGTGCCAGGACCGCGGCGTCCGCCACCGGGTTCAGGGGCGGGGAGTCGATGATCACGGTGTCGAACCTGCGGCGGAGCTCGTCGATGACCTCGATCGCGGCCGGGGACTCGAGCAGCTCCGACGGGTTGGGCGGGATGTCACCCGCGAGCAGCACCTGGAGGCCGTCAGGACCCCAGCCGAGCAGCGCATCCTCGACGGCGGACTCACCCATGAGGACCGACGTGAAGCCGAGCCCCTCCGGCAGGTCGAGGACGTCCGCCAACGACGGCTTCCGCAGATCGGCTTCGACGAGACAGACGGACTGCCCGGATGCTGCGAGAGCCGCCGCGAGGTTCGCCGCCGTCGAGCTCTTGCCCTCGGAGGGGATGGACGAGGTGACGACGAAGACCTTGCGGTGCTCACCCAGCTCGAGGAAGCGCAGGTTGGCGCGGAGCTGGCGGTACTCCTCCGCGCGGATCGACTGCGCGTCGGTGGTGAGCGCCATCGGGTTGCGGACGGCCTGACGACTCTGACTGATCGAGCCGATGACGGTCGAGCCGGTGATCTCGCTGACCTGCTCCTTGGTCCGCACCCGCGCCAGGACGATGCCGCGGAGCACGACGATGACGGCAGCCACGGCGAGTCCGCCGAGCAGACCCATGAACATGTAGAGCGGCCGGCTGGGCGCGGACGGCGAGGACGGCGGGACCGCACTCTCGATGATCTGCAGCTGCACGGGCGACTCGTCGTCGACCTGCGGTGTCAGCTCGGGAACGACCTCGGACAGGCTGGTGGCGACGCCGTTCGCGATCTCCGCCGCGCGCGTCGCCGACTCGTCGGTCACCGTGATGGCGATGACCGTGGTGTTCAACGGGACGGAGGCAGCCACCTGAGGACGGAGCTGGCCGACGGTCAGGTCGAGCCCGAGCTCGTCGATCACTCTCTCCAGCACGACCTCGCGAGTAGCGACAGCGCTGAAGTTGCGCGCCTGCTGCTGGGCGTAGTTGGTCGACTGGGCGACCTCGCCGGTGGTGGCGCCCCCCGTCACCATGACGAAGACCTCGGCCTTGGCCGTGTATTCGGGTGTCGCCAGTCGCGCCAGCCCGAACCCGGCGACGATCCCCAGCACGCAGCTGACGACGATGACGACCCAGTGATAGCGCAGCAGCCTCAACAGGCTCGTGGACTCCATGCGCCCTCCGCCCCTCGCTCGCTTCGGGGCCGATCCCGTCGCCGCGTGCGACAGCCCCCGTGCGATGATACGGCAGGCCGTGCAACCAGCACCCGTACCCCGGCTCGTACCGGCGAGGCTCATGACAAGCACACACCCGCAGGCGGAGAGGCAGACGCCTGTCCCGTCGCCCAGCGGCTTGTCGGCACCGAGCACGGATTCGCACAGCCGCGCGGCGCGCATCGTGCTGCGGACGCTCTCGATCCTGATCCTGTCGGCGGCGCTGCCGGCCGCTCTCGTGGCTGAGATCGAGGACATCGGGCGCAGCCAGGCGTGGATCGTGACCCTCGGGATCATGATCTGGGCGGGCCTGAGGCTCTCGCTGCTCTGGGTGCGCGGCACACCCCGCCTGTTCGACTTCTTCTTCTGGTTGTTCGTCTACATCTTCCTCGGCATCGCACCGACGGCGCAGATGCGCTCGGGACTGATCTCGACGACGACCCAAGGGATGGATCCCGGACTCGATCTCCCCACGGCCGGCGTCGTGGTGCTGGGGATCGCCTGCTACGAGATCGGCCGTCTCGGGGTCGTCCTCCTCGAGCACCGCGGCCACCGTCGCTCGCAGCCGGCCGTCCGGCCGGTGAGCCGCTGGCGGACGTGGATGCTGCTCGGGTTCGCACTCGTGCTCAGCGCGTACATCTTGTCTCGACTGGGCGCGACCATCTTCCTGGGGAGCCGAGAGGCGGCCGGGGCTGCCCGCGAGGCCGCCTGGCCCGACCCCGCGATGCGCAGCATCATCTTCGCGAGCGGTGTCTACCCGTTGCTCGTGGCGGTCGGCTCGCTGGTGCAGGTCCGACGAGCCGCCGACGACGACTCCGGTTCGCGCCGGTGGGCCGGGATCGCCGCCCTCGGTGGCGCCGTCGTCCTGCTGATGATCGTCAACCCCGTGGCGAGCGCACGCTACAGCTTCGGCACGGTGGCCTTCGCGCTCGTGGTGTTCGCCGGCGCTGCGGTCACGCGACGGCGAGCCCGCCTGACCATGCTCGCCACGATCGCAGGATTCCTCTTCCTGTTCCCGCTCGCGGACGCCTTCCGCCGCGACGACTCGAGCGCCTCCCGGGCGGACTTCTTCGGCGAGTACCCGTCGAACCCCGACTACGACGCGTTCTGGCAGGTCTCGAACGCGCTCTCCTACTGGATCGACGGGCTGGTGGTGCCGCTCAACCAGTTCCTCGGGTCCGTCCTCTTCTGGGTCCCACGTGCGCTCTGGCCCAGCAAGCCGTCCGGCACAGGAGTGATGCTGGCGGAGTACCGCGGGTACTCGTTCGACAACCTGTCGGCACCGATGTGGGCGGAGGCGCTCGTCAACGGCGGCGTCGTGGCCGTCGTCATCCTGTTCCTCGTGCTCGGCGCGGCGCTCCGTGCCATGGACACCCGCATCGTTCCGGCGCTCGCCGACGGCGGGGTGTGGGCGCTCGCCGGCGCGATCCTGCCCGTCTACATGACGATCCTGCTCCGCGGTTCCCTGCTCCAGGCGACCGGGCCGCTGGCGCTCACCATCGCCTGCGTCCTGCTGGTGCGAGGCCGTGCCCAGCGCCAGGCGCGGCGCTCCGGGCCCTCTCAGCTGGCGCGAACCGAAGGTGAGCCGGTGGCCTAGGTTGGGGGCCATGACGCGCACACACCCACGCCACCGTCGATGACGGCCGCCAGCGGCCCGTCAGGACGGTCGGAGCGCACACGGCACGTGCTCTTCGTCGGGATCAACTACGCGCCGGAGCCGACCGGTATCGCGCCGTACACGGCGGGCATGGCCGCCGCACTGGCGAAGCGCGGCTGGCGGGTCTCGGCGATCACGACCCACCCGCACTACCCGGCGTGGCGTGTCGCACCCGGGTACGGCGGGTGGCTCCGGCGGGAACAGCTGGACGATGTCGACCTCGTGCGGGTGTCGCATTTCCTGCCTCGGCGCCACACCGGGCTGACGCGGGCGCTCTCGGAGCTCACGTTCGGCCTCCGCGCGCTGGCTCGCCGGTGGGGACGACCGGATGTCGTCGTGCTCGTCAGCCCGGCGATGATCTCGTCGCGCCTCGTGGCCGCGCGCGCGCGACTGACGGGGATTCCCGTCGTGGTGTGGGTGCAGGACATCTACACCCTCGGGGTCGAGCAGGCCGGTGACGGCTCACGCGGTGTCGGCCTCGTCCGCTGGCTCGAGCGCGGCCTCTTCGACAGCGCGAAGCGCGTCGTGGTGATCCACGACCGATTCCGCCGAGCGCTGAGCAGCACGATCGGGACGACCTCCACCGTCGACGTCGTTCGCAACTGGTCGCACGTCTCGACCGACGGGCACGAGCGCGATGTCGAGATGCGGCACCGGCTGGGATGGTCCGACGACGACGTCGTGGTGCTCCATGCCGGCAACATGGGGGCCAAGCAGGGGCTGGAGAACGTCGTGCAGGCCGGCCGTGAAGCCGAGCGGAGGGGCTCGAAGGTCCGATTCGTGCTGATGGGCGACGGGAACCAGCGAGCGGCGCTGGAGTCGTCGGCCGCCGGGTGCACACGTGTGCAGTTCGTCGACCCGCTCCCCGACGGCGACTTCGAGCGCGCGCTGGCGTCGGCCGACATGCTCCTGGTGAACGAGCTCCCCGATCTCACGGAGATGGCGGTCCCGAGCAAGCTGACGACCTACTTCGCCACCGGGCTCCCGGTGGTGGCAGCGGTCAGCAGCGCGAGCATCACCCGCGAGGAGATGGTCGCGGCGGGCGCCGGCCCGTGCGTGCCGGCCGCCGATCCCGTTGCTCTAGTGGACGCGGTCGAGCGGTTGGCAGCCGATCCGGACGAGGCTCGCGCCCGGGGAGCGGCCGCGAGAGAGTATCGGGAGGCTCACCTGGGAACCGACGCCGCCGTCGGGGTCTTCGAGTCCACGCTCAACGCCGCGGTGACACGCTGAGCGGCGGGTCCGTTCCTCAGCTCGCGGCGGCGACGCCGGAGAACTCGACCGCCTGCGCCGTCTCGTAGTCCTTGAAGAGCCGGATCCACGGTCCTCGCCACCGACCGTCGACCGCCTCGATGACCTGCACGTCATCGAGCATCACACGAACGCGGTCGGGATCGAGCTCCACACGGATGGCCATCGTCTGGCCGGCCACCGGCGGTGCGACGGCGGCGCTGGCCAGCACACCGGCACCGGTCCCGCCATCTCGCGCGCTCAGCCGGATCTCTCCTTCTGCTTCGAGCGAGACCTCGTAGCCGCTCGCGAACCCGCGCTCACCGTCTCCGCCGGGCGCATCGCCCGTCAGCGCCACCACGACGCCGATCGATCCCCGGGGCGGGACCGCCTCCGGCCAGCGAACGGTCGCGTCGACCGCGGGTGCCGGCGCGGACGGGTCGACGATCGACCCCATCAGATAGCTGGCCGCCCCTGGCTTCTCGATGCGGAGCGCGCTCCGGTCAGGGACCAGAGCAGGCTGGGCCCCCCAGCCCAGGCGGTCGAACTCCGAGGGCAGGTCGCCTGCCGCCCGTCGACCCGAGCCGAAGTCGTCTGCCGAGGTGGATCGTCCACGCACCAGGTAGCCGATGTTGGAGCACATCATGCCCGTGACCCCGAGCGTGGTGAGCCGATCGACGTCGTCATGGAAGTGCACCTCCCAGCTCATCACCGGAAGCCCCGCGGCCACGACCGTCGCGATGTCGGCGTCGGGCGTCGCGACGGGTATCCCGAGGATGTCGAACGTCGCGGCGAACTCGTCGAGCCTGTCCAGCATGTCCGCGTCGAGGAACCCCCAGGCGAGGTAGCCCCGCTCCTTGGCTGCGCGCACCTGCGACGCACCCGCCCACTGCTTCCAGACGAACCGCTCGGTCGATCTGGGTTGTGCGTCGAGCATCGCGAGAAGAGCGGACGTGTTGGTGCCCTGCTTGTCCTCCACGAAGGCGAGCGCGTCCGGCCCGAGCGATCGCAGCACGTCATCCAGACGTGACACCGGTTCGAGCGGTGTGAGCGGCCCGAGCCATCGACGCGCGTCGACCGAGAGGCCTGACAGCTCCTCCCAGGTGAGCTCCGAGATCGGCCGGTCCACACCCAGGACGCGCAGGGCGGACACGTCGTGGTGGCACACGAGCACGCCGTCGGCGGTGGCGCACACGGAGATCTCGACCGCCGCAGCTCCGGCGGCGAGCGACTCTCGGTACGCCGTCAGCGTGTGCTCCGGCCAGTTGTCGCCGCTGCCGCGGTGAGCGACGAAGAAGCGCTCCGCCTCCAGCAACTGACGAGCGGTGGCGACGACCGTCGCCGCGGGACTCGGCCCGTCTCCCGTGATCTTCGACGGGCCGCCGGGCTGACATGCCGTCAACGCCGCGACGGACCCTCCTGCCACCAGGAAGGTCCGCCGCGAGATCCCCGACTGCGTCATAGCCGAAGGCTACGTCTCGATCCGACGCCGGCCGACGTCAGAACACGAGCGTGCTCACGCCGGGCCGTAGGTGAGCACGAGCACCGGCCGATAGCTCGCCGTCGTCGACTCCTTCGACCAGAAGCGCAGGTTGTCGCTTCCCGAGGCCGTGACGGCCAGCGACACGGTCGACCCGGTCTGCCCGTTGAGCTGAGCAGCGGTCAGCGACGTCTGGTACGTCGCGTTCGCGTTCGCGAACCCGCTGATCGTCCCGACGGTCGCGCCGAGGTTGGTCGGTCGGTTGGCCCAGGTCACACTGCCCTCGCTCCAGGATCCGCTCACCAGGTTCACGGTGTGCGACTCCGCCGAGCCGGACGTGGAGTCGGTCGTCGTCCGCACCTGGAGAACCGCGGAGGTGAGCACGGTTCCCTCAGGAGCCGCCGGCAGATCGAACGACAGGTAGCTGACCAGAGCCGTCGTGCCGCCGGACCTCGTCGACAGGTAGTTCGCCGAGCCGTAGTTCGTCGAGCTCGATGCCTGCGCCACCATCGCGTCAGCCGCTGCGGTGACCGTGACGGTGACCGGCTCGACCGGGTCCACCGGCGGTTCGGGGACGACGACCGAGATCGCCGCGCTCGCCGCGCTCTCGTTGCCGGCGGCATCCACGGCCGAGACGCGGTAGTACCGCGTCCCGGCGGCGACACCGGACTCCGAGAAGGACGTGGCCGACGGGGTACCCACGCGGCTGCCGCTGCCCACCGTGAAGCCGGCGGTCGACCCCGCGTAGACCCGGTAGCCGGTGACGCCCACCGCATCCGTCGACGCCGTCCACTGGACGTTCACGACACCGGCGGACGTCGCCGACCCCGACACGCTCGTCGGCACCGTCGGCGCCGTCGTGTCCGGGTCCGGCGTCGTGGACGTCGGCGTGTACTCGAGCACGAGCACGGGACGACGGCTGGTCGACGAGCCCTCACGCGAGACGATCCGGAGGTTGTCGGTCGACGTGCTCTGCATCGCGATGCTCACGGTGGAGCCTGTGAGCGGTCGCAGCGTCGTCGCGTCCACGGCCACCTGGTAGGCGGTGTTCAGCGAGGTCGCACCCGTGAGCTCACCGATCTGGGCCCCGAAGCCGCTGGTGGGCCTCGTCGTCCACGTGGTGCTCTCGCTCCACGCACCGGTGAGGAGGCGGAACTGGTGCGCACCCGTGGAGTTGGCCGTCGAGTCCGTCGAGGTCGTGACCCGCAACGTGGCTCCGGTCAGCTGCAGGCCAGCGGGGGCCTCGGGGAGGTCGAACCGGAGGTAGGACTCGATCGCCGACCCTCCCGACCCGCTCCGCGACGACAGCTGGTTGCTCGTGCCGTACACAGTGCCCGGTGCCGCCTGCGCGACCATCGTGTCCGCCGTCGGGGAGACCGTCAGCGTGATGGGCTCGACCGGCTCGGACGTGTCCACGGAGGCCGACGCGCTCGAGCTCGGCGCACTGGCGTTGTCGGCACCGTCGACGGCGACCACGCGGTAGTGCCACGTGCCGTCGGGACGCCCGCTGTCGACGTAGGAGTTCCCGGTCGGCTCCGCGATCGGTGTCTGCCCGGAGATCGAGAAGCCCGCCGTCGTGCCGCGGTAGACCTCGTAGTGGTCGACGCCGACGTTGTCGGTCGACGCCGTCCACGTCAGGCTCACGTCGCTCCCGGAGACCACGGTAGCCAGGCCACCCGGCACCGAGGGTGCCGCGGAGTCCGCCACGACCGCGGACACCGCTGCGGTCGCCTCGCTCACGTTCCCAGCCGCGTCGTACGCGACGACCTTGTAGAAGCGTTCTCCGATCGTCGTGTCGGAGTCGTTCCACGTCAGCGCCGTCAGGTTGTCCGCGACGAGTGTGGCAGCCCCCGGCGTGAAGCCGGCCGACGTCCCGCGGTACACGCGGTAGCCGACGACGGCCACGTCGTCGGTCGATGCCGACCAGCTGACGGTGACCACGCCGTTGCCCGCCACGCTCGTCTCGGGCTGGCCGGGAGTGCTCGGCGCGTCGGTGTCGATGTCGACCTCGGCCGATGCGGCGTTGCTGGCTCCGCTCGCGTTGCCGGCCGCGTCGACCGCGACCACGCGGTAGTACCAGGTGCCCTCGGCGAGACCGCTGTCGGTGTACGACGCCGTCCCGGTCGTCCCGATCGGGTCCGCACCGGCGATCGAGAAGTCCGATGTGGTGCCGCGGTAGACCAGGTACTGCTCGACGCCGACGTCGTCGGTGCTCGCGTTCCAGGTCAGCGACACGTCGGTCCCGGCGACCGAGGTCACGAGCGCCGCAGGGGTGCTCGGGGCCGTCGTGTCGCTGATCGTCACCGCGAGCGCGGCGCTGGCAGCGCTCTCGTTGCCGGCGGCGTCGTAGGCCGTCACGCGGTAGTACCGGGTGCTCGGAGCCGCGTCAGGGTCCGTCCACGTCGCCGTCGTCACATCGCCCACCAGGGTCGACGCCGAGGGTGTGAAGTCGGCGCTCGCACCCCGGTAGACCCGGTAGCCCGCGACGCCGTTGGCGTCGGTGGAGGCTCCCCAGGTGAGCTGCGAGGTCGAGCCCACCTGCGCCAGGGCGCCCGGGATCGAGGGTGCCGTGGTGTCGTTGATGCCGATCGCTCGGTGCTCAGCGACCCTCGTCGCCGACAGTGCAGCCGGGTAGACGGCCACCTCGTCGATCTTGCCGGCGAAGTACAGGTTGCTGGGCTGGTCGGGCCAGCCCCCCAGGTTGCCGCCTCCGATCCGCCAGAAACCGTCGCCGGTCTCGGCAGTGGTGGTGGTGCCCTGCGCCACGAGGTTGCCGTCGACGTAGAGCTTCATGCCCGAGGAGTCCTGCGTCGCCACGACGTGGTGCCAGCTGCCGTCGTTGTACGACGCGGACGACGTGATGACCTGCGAGCTGCCGGTGTAGACACCGAAGCGCAGACGCCCGTCGTTCAGCATGTAGATGTGCTTGTCGTAGGAGTTGCCGGTTCCGGTCGCGGTGTTCTCGAAGCCGATGATCTTGCCGCCGGCCGTCGTGGTGGTGTTGACCCAGAGCTCGAGCGAGTACGCCGAGGAGGGACTGACCTGACCGGTCGAGACCACACCGCTGCCGTTGTTGTCGTTGGACCCGGGTGTCGTCACCGCCCCGCCCTGGACCGCACCGGAGCTGAGCCGTGTGACGGCAGAGCCGACGGTGCCGTCGCGGGATCCGAGGAACGACGCGTCCTGGGCGACCGAGCCGCTGGTCTCGTCCATCGGCCAGTAGAACGAGGGGTTGTCGCCGTACACGGCCGCCCCGTACGCGCTCTCAGGCGAGTCGTTCGTCTCGAAGTCGCCGCCGCCGGTGTTGAAGTGGTCGATGGCCTGCGCCTGCGTCAACGCCTGGCTGTAGATCGCGGTCTCGTCGAGCAGACCGTCGTAGTACTGGCTCGCCGCGCTGTTGCCGCCGTTGTCCGGCCACCCGTTCAGGTTGCTGCCGCCGACCCGCCAGCTGCCGTAGTACTGCTGGGCGTCGGTCGTGGAGTTCCGCCCGACCTCGACACCGTCGATGTACAGGCGCATGCCCTGGCTGCTCTGCGTCGCGACGAGGTGGTGCCACTGACCGTCGTTGTAGGCGGAGCCGGTCCGGAGGGTGCGCACGGCTCCGTTGTAGACGCCGTACCGGATCCGTCCGGTTCCGTTCTCCATGTAGACGAGTCGGTCGTAGCTGGAGCTGTTGACATCGTTGCCGTTGTCGCTGCGCGGGCGACCGTTGCCGTATCCCACGAGCACTCCCCCGGTCGTCGAGGTGGTGTTGAACCACGTCTCGATGGAGTAGGTCGTCGGCCCGTACGCGGGCTGGTCGTTCCAGATGTACTGATTGGTGCCGTCGAAGCTCGCGCTGCTGCTCGAGTCGTCCGGGATGGCGCCGCCGGCGTAGGTGACGCCGTTCTGCGCGAGACCGTTCTTGCCGTTGCCCGTCTGCCCCGACCGATCGATGACCCATGCACCGGAGTCGTCGTAGCGCCAGTACAAGGTGGGCTCGTCGCCGATCACGGTCTCGGCGTACGCCGAGCCCGTCGCCGTCGCCACACCGCTCTGAGCGGCCGAGAGCGCGCTCTGGTTCCCCGCGGCGTCGACGGCACGGATCCGGTAGCTGTAGGACACGCCCGGCGTGACCGTGTCGTCCACGAAGGTCACCTGCGGACGCTTCCACCACACGGACTCGGCCGTGATGGGGTCGCCGATCTGCACGTTGTTGCGGTACAGGATGTAGCTGAGCGGGCCGTCGTCAGGGTCGACCACGGAGCGCGCGCTGATCTGGATCGCGCCGCTGGTGACGGCGCGGACGTTGATCTGAGGCGTCGGCGGGTTGCCGGTGTCCGTGGTGCCGAACCTGGTCAGACCCTGCTGGGCCGCGCCGTTGACCCGGGTGAACTCACCGACGACCCAGAGGTACTCGTTGCCGCCGGAGCTCGCGACGGCCAGACCACGCCCGCCGATGCCCTCACCGGTGCCGTCGTTCAGGGTCGGGTTCCAGCCGATCTGGTACTGCTGCGGGTCGTCCACCTCGGTCGCGGTGAGGTACATCCGGCGACCGTCGGGGTACTGACCCATCGAGGCGCAGTCGTGGTGGTGGTGCGCCTGGTAGAGCAGGCCGGCCTTGATCACCATGGCCTGGACGGCACCGAGGCAGGTGTCGCGCCAGTCCTGGTTCAGCGACGACCAGCTGATCCGGGCCGTGCCGTCGAACACGCCGCCGCCGCTGCCCTCGTTGCCGATGTAGAAGTAGGACCCGTCCGACTCGATCGCCTTGGTGATCGAGCAGGGGTGGATGAAGTTGGAGCCGCTGCCCCAGTTGTTCGGGTCAGCCGAGTAGCCGCGGACCACCTCGCCCGTCGCGGCACTGACGACGGCGATGCTGTGGCTGTTCGCGCCGTTGATCGTGTAGAAGGAGCCGCCGAGCACGACCTGCGTCCCGTCGGGCGAGACCTCGATCGCCAGACCGCGGGAGTTCGCGTCGGCGGTCGTCCGGCACTCGATGCCGGGCTCGGGCCGGGTCTCCATGTTGCCGACGGCGTTCGCGACCCAGCTGGTGTCGAGAGCGCCGGTGCGGTCGACCTTGGCGAAGCTGCGACGCTCGACGCCGGCGACCGTCTGGACGAGGCCGCCGAAGTAGACGGCGTCGTTGGTGACCTCGAGCGAGTAGACGAACGAGGAGACGCCGCTCACGTTGAACGAGGTCACCTGGCAGGTCGTCGGGTTGATCTCGGCGATCCGGGTGCGGCCGACGCCACCGATGCTGTTGAAGTTGCCTCCGACGAACACCGTCTGACCGTTCGGAGATGCCTCCGCGGTGTACAGACGCGCGGTGCCGCCGGACAGAGCCGCCGGAAGCTGGCAGGTCGTCGGCTGGCCGGTCGCCGCATCGAAGATGGCGAGTCCGTTGACGTTCTGGGTCGACCCCGACTGGCCGGCTCCCGGCCGGATCTGGGTGAACTCACCGACCGCGACGACGCGGCTGCCCGAGGCAGCCACCGCACGCACGACGCCGTTCGTCTGCCAGGTCGGGAGGTTGTCGGCCGAGAAAGTCAGGCCCGGCGTCAACGCCGCGGCCGGTGGCGGTTCGACGAGGGTGAGGGTGCCGACGATCATGGCGAATGTGGCCACGATCGTGGCAAGGATGCGAGTACGCACGAGGGTCTCCGTCCGGAGATGTCCGCTGGGATGAGAACAGGGTGGTGTCTGGCTGGCGCCAGACATCCAGGCACGGGGCCTCTGACGCGGACCCTCGCACCGGTGAATTCCAGCTGTGCTCACTGCGCTGCTCGCCACCGCGTTTCCGCTCCTGCACCAGCGTGGACGTGAGTCCAGCTGCATTGGACGGATCCCACGGATCGCCCTCCGACGGAGCACATTCAACTATTGGGGCTTCGAGCGAACCCGCGTGGGCCGGGGTGACCCCGGGTGTAGTTGAACCCGGGGCGGGGTGATGGCGCAGAGCCTCACCCTTCACCCCGGCGAGATCGGGCGCTCCGGCCCCGCCGATGACGGGGCGCTGACGGATCGAGGACCGCTCAGCCGCGCAGCGTGTCGGCGTGCTCGCGGTACCACTCGACGGTGCGCGAGATCCCCTCGGCGAGCCCGATCTCGGCCGTCCAGCCCGTGTTCGCCAGGGCGGTCACGTCGAGCAGCTTCTGCGGCGTGCCGTCGGGCTTGCTGGTGTCCCACTCGGTGGCGCCCGTGTACCCGACCGCGTTCGCGATCGCCTCGGCGATCTCCCGGATGGTGACGTCCGCGCCCGTGCCGACGTTGACGTGCGTCGGTCCGTCGTAGTGCTCGAGGAGGTGGAGCACGGCGCTCGCGAGATCGTCGGCGTGCATGAACTCGCGTCGAGGGGTACCTGTGCCCCAGTTGGTCACGGTCGACGCCCCCTGCCGGGCCGCCTCGTCGTACCGGCGGATCAGGGCCGGCAGCACGTGCGAGCCGAGCGGGGAGAAGTTGTCGTTGGGCCCGTAGAGGTTCGTCGGCATCGCCGAGATCCACGGGAGCCCGTACTGACGGCGCACGGCCTGCACCTGCATGATGCCGGCGATCTTGGCGATCGCGTACGCATCGTTGGTCGGTTCCAGGTGCCCGGTGAGGAGGCTGTCCTCACGGATGGGTTGAGGAGCCATCTTCGGGTAGATGCACGAGGACCCGAGGAAGACGAGCCGTTCGACCCCGACCTCGCGCGCCGCGTCCATCACGTTCGTCTGGATCCGGAGGTTGTCGCTGAGGAAGTCGACCGGGTAGGTGTTGTTGGCGAGGATCCCGCCGACCTTCGCGGCAGCGAGGACGACGTATCGCGGCTGGACGTCGGCCATGAACCCGAAAACGGCGTCGCGGTCCTTCAGATCGACCTCGGCCGAGCGGCGCCCGACCAGCCGAGTGAATCCTTCCGCCTCCAGGTGGCGCCAGACCGCGCTCCCCGCCAGACCGCTGTGGCCGGCGACGTAGAACGTCGCGTCGCGATCGAGGGGGCCGGGCTCGTGCTGGACGGAGTCGCGCTCGTCTGTCACGAGACGGGCCAGCCCGCGAGGGGAACACGATCGATCCACGGACGACCGGCGTGCTCGAGCGCGGCGATGTCGGCGTCCACCATGAGCCGAGCGAGGTCCAGCGGCCCGACGCTCGCCTTCCAGCCGAGGTCGCGCTCGGCCTTCGAAGGATCGCCGATCAGCGCGTCGACCTCGGTGGGGCGCAGGTAGCGCTCGTCGAAGCGGACGTGGTCCTCCCAGTTCAGGCCGGCGTGCTGGAACGCCGTCTCCAGGAACTCGCGGACCGTGATGCCCGTGCCCGTGGCGAGCACGTAGTCGTCGGGCTGGTCCGCCTGCAGCATCCGCCACATGCCCTCGACGTACTCGGCCGCGTAGCCCCAGTCGCGCACCGCGTCGAGGTTGCCCATGTACACGTGCTGCTGCTGGCCGGCCTTGATGGCGGCCACCGCACGGGTGATCTTGCGCGTCACGAAGGTCTCGCCCCGTCGGGGCGACTCGTGGTTGAAGAGGATCCCGTTGACCGCGAACATGTCGTAGGCCTCGCGGTAGTTCTTGGTGATCCAGTAGCTGTACAGCTTGGCGGCCGCGTAGGGCGACCGCGGGTAGAACGGCGTGGTCTCGCTCTGGGGTGGCGGCGTCGCGCCGTAGAGCTCCGAGGACGAGGCCTGGTAGAAGCGCGTCTCGATCCCCGATGCCCGGACCGCCTCGAGCACACGGATGGTCCCGGTGCCGGTGGTGTCGGCGGTGTGCTCGGGCTCGTCGAAGGACACCCGCACGTGGGACTGGGCCGCGAGGTTGTAGACCTCGTCGGGGTTGATCTCCGCGAGCAGCGTGGCCAGCCGAGCACCGTCGCTCAGGTCGCCGTAGTGCAGGAACAGACGTGCGTCCGGATCGTGGGGGTCGACGTAGAGGTGGTCGATCCTCGCCGTGTTGAACGTCGAGGCTCGCCGGATCAGGCCGTGGACCTCGTATCCCTTGCCGAGCAGGAGCTCAGCGAGGTACGAACCGTCCTGCCCGGTGATGCCGGTGACGAAAGCGCGCTTCATCTGACCTTGGTCCTCTCAGCGCCCGTGACCGGATCGGGCGCGACGTCGCTCAAGAGCCAGAACTCGCGCCGGGCCCCGCGCGGCAAAGCCTAACGGCTGTGGCACGTCCGTTCGCGCCAGGAGGTCACGGCCGACGCGTCCGGCTGGCGTCGATCAGGACGTCACGGTACAAAGGGGCATGCCGCCGACCCGGGTCATCGATCTCTCGCAGGCCCCCGGGGCGCCCGAACCACTGCGCAAGTCTCGATGGACCACGCTCAGCTGGTCACTGGTCGAGCTGGCGCTGGTGTCCAACCGGCTCCAGATCAGCTCGCGCCTGCGCGCGTGGGCGCTGCGGCTGTACGGGGCGCAGATCGGATCCGGTGTGGTCATGCGTCCGCGACTGCGGGTCAAGTCGCCGTGGAATCTCGTGATCGGCGATCGCTGCTGGATCGGAGATGGCGTGTGGTTCCACAACCGGGACCGCATCACCGTGGGGAGCGACGTCTCGATCTCCCAGGAGTCGTACCTGACGACCGGCGCCCACGCGTTCCGCACGGACATGGCCCTGGTGACCAAGCCGATCGTCATCGAGGACGGGGTGTGGATCACCTCGCGCTGCGTCGTGCTGGGGGGCGCCCATATCGGACGATCGGCGGTGATCTCGCCCTTGACCGTCGTTCGGGGCGCGGTGCCGGCCAACTCCGTGCTCTCGAGCCCGGCGGCCGTCGTGGTCGGACAACGTTTCGAGACCGAGCCGGAATGAGGATCGCGCACGTCCTGACCTACGTGAGCGTCGATGGCGCCTTCGGCGGACCCCTCGCCGTTCTGTCCGAGCAGACGCGCGAGCTCGCCCGCCGAGGGCACCACGTCGAGGTCTTCGCCGGGTGGGACGGGCGCGCCGCGCTCGACCTGCCGGGCGTGGACGTCCACCTGTTCCGTGTGCGCCGGCTGCTGCCGGCGGGCTTCAGCGGACTGGTGGCGCCAGGACTGTCCCGAGCGGTCGTCGAGCGGATCGACGACTTCGACGTCGTCCACGTGCACCTCGCCCGGGACCTGATCACCACTCCACTGGCGTCCCGGGTCCGACGACTCCGACCCCACCGGCTGTTCCTGCAACCGCACGGGATGGTCAAGCCCGACCGGCGACTGCGGGCACGCGCCCTCGACATGTGGGTCCGTCCCGTGCTCCGCGACGCCGCGGCCACGTTCGCGCTCACCGAGGTCGACCGTGCCCGCCTGACCCAGGTCGAGCCCTCGGTGACGATCCGGGACCTTCCCAACGGCGTGACGGTACCTCCGGCGGTTGCTCGTCCTGGACGTCAGCGGCCGGAGGTGCTCTTCCTCGCCCGGCTGCAGGCGCGCAAGCGTGTGCTGCTGTTCGCCGACGCCGCGCGACGGCTGATCGACGCCGGTCACGACGCCGACTTCGTGGTGGTGGGCCCGGACGAGGGCGACCTCGAGCCGCTGCAGCAGCGCATCGCGGACTGGGGTCTGGGCGATCGCATCCGCTACGAGGGCTCCGTCCCCCCCGGCCAGGGCCGCGAGCGGATGGGATCGGCCGACATCTACGTCCTGCCCAGTCTCAACGAACCGTTCCCCATGTCGCTGCTCGAGGCCATGTCGGCGGGCACACCGACGGTGACCTCGTCCACGTGCCACATCGCCGATCGTCTCGGTGACGCGGTGGTCCTCTTCGACGAAGCCGCCGACGGAGGCCTCGGCGGGCTCTCGGAGGCCATCGAAGGACTGCTCGCCGATCCCTCCGGACGCGAGTCCCTCGGAGCGCGCGGTCGTGCCAAGATCGAGCGATCGTTCTCGATCCGCCACGTCGCCGACCTGCTCAGCAGGCATTACGGCGGCGGGACGTCGACCACCCCGCCCACGCCTGAGCACCCGAGAGTCTGACCCATGCCTGAAGCCGGTACGACGTTCACCCAGCGTTTCGAGAGTCTCCGCGCCGCGCAGAAGCGTCGAACCGGCGTGCCTCTGTACACACTCGTCGTCAACCGTCCCGTCGGACGTGTGATCGCGGCGGCGTCGCCGCGGGCCATCACGCCCAACCACCTGACCCTGATCGGTGCCGGGTTCACGTTCGCGGCCATCCTGTGGCTCCTCATCGGCTACTCGGGAGGAGTCGCCGGGGTCCTGATCGGTGTCGGGCTCGTCGTCGGGTTCTTCTTCGACTCCGCGGACGGTCAGCTCGCCCGTCTGCGCAACGGCGGGTCCGCGTCCGGCGAGTGGCTCGACCACGTGATCGACGGCATCCGGATCGTCCTCATGCACATCGCGACGCTCGTGTTCCTGCTTCGCGTCGACGTCGTCGAGACGTGGGTGGCGATCGCGATGTGCACGATCTTCGCCGTTGCCGCATCCGCGACCTTCTTCGCGGGCGGACTCTTCGAGAAGCTCACGACGACACCGCCGCGCACGACGGTGACCGGCGGTTCGCGCCTGAGGTCCATCCTCATGCTGCCCGTCGACTACGGCGTCATCTGCTGGATGTACCTGCTCACGCCCACGGGTGTGGTGTTCGCGGTCGTCTACGGCTTGGCGGCCGCGGCGAAGGTTCTGTCAGCCACGTCGCTGCTCACCAAGTGGTACGTGACACTCCGACGCGAGGACCGTGCGCGCCGAGCCGACGCAGCCTGATGCCGGGCCTGGCGCACTCGCGCTACGTCACGATCGCCGACCAGATCGTCTCGAGCCTCTCCAACTTCGCGCTCCTGGCCCTTGTGGCCAACGTCGTGACGCCGGAGGACTTCGGCCGGTTCAGCCTGGGATACGTGATCCTGCTGTTCTTCCTCGGCTTCCAACGTGCGCTGGTGGGCGAGGTCCTGCTGGTGCGATTCTCCGGATCGGCCGCACGGCCACCCGGTGTCGACTCCGCGGCTGTCGGCGTCTCGCTCGGTGTCGGCGTCGTCTCGGCTCTGACGATCGCGGTGGTCGGAGCCGTCATGGGTGGCGACGTCATCGTCTGGGGGTCGCTGGCGCTCGCCGGCCCCATCGTCTTCGTTCAGGACATGGCGCGGTACGTGCTGATATCACGGCAGCGCTCCGGCCACGCACTGGCCTCCGACGTTCTCTGGCTGGTGCTGTCCGTCCCCGTCATGGCGATCGTCGCGGCAACGGACGGTGCGGCATCGACGATCGTCGTGATCTGGGTGGTCGGCGCGGTGCTCGCCGGCGCCCTCGCGCTGTGGCTGGCCCGGCTCTCGCCCCGACCCGTCAGCGGCGTTCGATGGCTCGTCCGCAACCGAGACATCGCGATCCGCTTCTCAGCCGAGTACTCGAGCCTGAACCTCTCCAACACCGTGGTCTGGTTCCTCCTGACGGGACCGATCGGTGTCGCCGGAGTCGCCGCGCTCCGTGGTGCGTCGCTGCTCTTCTCGCCGCTGAACACCGCGTTCAACGCCGTCCGGATCGCCGTCGTGCCCGAGCTGGTCCGAGCCGAGCAACCGCACCGCTACCGCTCGAGACTGCGCGAAGCTGGAGTGGTGCTGCTGGTCCTCGGCCTCGGGTGGGGCGGCGCAGCGCTGCTCATCCCGGACAGCTGGGGAGAGCTCGTGCTCGGCGAGACCTGGCAGGCGGCGGCGCCGCTCCGCGTTCCGTACGCGGTCCAGGGCCTAGCGATGGTGGGCTACACACTCTTGCTCGCGCACTTCCGCGCGCGATCGTTGCACTCCGCGTCGACCGTCATGCGCGGAGCGCTGGCCAGCCTGACCCTGCTTCTCCCGCTGGGCCTCGCCGCACTCGCGGCCGACGCCGGTGCAGCCTGGGGCTTCGCGGCCGCCGTCGCCGTATCCGTCGCCGTCGGTGGCATCGCCCTCCGCCGACGCCGCGACGTCCCTGGATGACGGCTCGGCATCCACGTCAGTGCGGTCCCGGTGGGACGGACCACAGCGACAGCGCCCTTCGCATCTCGCGATGCGATCAGCAAAGTTTGGCGTGCGTTACCCCTTCGTTATAGCCTTCGGTCTCTCGTCGCAAGACGGGGTTGCGCCGTGCGGGGACGGCATACGGTCACGCCCGACAGAAAAGCGAGCCCCCCTCGTGAGACACAGCCGGACGCTCCCCTCCTCCCACCGCACTCCTCGTCGCCGATCGAACCGCAGGTCGCCCGCGCACCGTCTGGAGCCGCGTCGTGCTCCGTCACGGCTGATCGTCGCCGGTGCGTTCTCGGTGATCGTCGCGGTCGTCGGCGCGATGTTCGCGGCCACCGTCACAGCTCCGCCTGCGACCGCGGCCGAGGTGACGCTCTACGCGACCGACGCCGGGTGGACGACCACCAGGTCTCCGCAGGCCACTCAGCGCATCAACGGTCTGAGCGTGACGCACTCCGAGGACCGCACCTACCTCAAGTTCGACGGTCGCTCGCTCGATGCGGGTGTCGTCACCGAGGCGACCCTGGTGCTGACGGTGCGATCGACGACCGTCACCCAGCCTGGCGTCGTCGTCTACCCGACGACGACGGCCTGGAGCTCGTCCACGCTCACCCAGGCGAACCAACCGAGCACGACCGCAGGACCCGTGTCCGGCGCCAGCGGCCTCCCCCGGGCGGGACAGGAGCTGCGCATCCCCCTGGACGTGAGCGCCGTCTCGACGACCGGCGGGTTCGGTCTGCGTCTGCAGTACACGCAGAAGTACATCCGCCTCATGCTCGAGCGACGTGGCATCGAGAGCCCGCGTATCGAGCTCAAGGTGGCGCCCTCCGAGGCCACGACGCCGACCGGACCGCCGTCCACGCAGACGACCGGACCGACGGAGGGTGAGCCGAGCACCACACCCTCGCCCAGCACCAGCCCGACCACGAGCTCGACCTGGACGACGCGGCCCCCGCAGACGCCGTCGCCGACTCCCACCACCACACGGCCGACTCAGACGCCGACGACTCGGCCGACCACCGAGCCCACTCGCCCGGACGATGCTCCGCTCGTGTTCGCGCACTACTTCACGCCGTACCCGCTCTCGCTCGACAATCTCGCGAGCGACGCGGACTACTACGCCCGCAACTACCTGCAGCCCTCGGGAGAGGGTGGCAAGTTCGCCTCCTGGGGCGGCCTGCTGCGCGACCGCCCTCTGGCGGTACCCACCTCCCGGTCCTCCGACTGGCAGGTCCGGAACTTCATGACCGAGATCGAGCAGGCCAAGTCCGCCGGGATCGACGGCTGGACGCTCAACCTCATGAGCGCCAGTGGGCGCAACTGGGACTCCGCGCTCCAGATCATGGAGGCGGCTGAGCGGGTCGGCGACTTCGTCGTGGTGCCGATGGTCGACGCGACGGCGACCTTCGCAGACCGCACGCCCGAGGCGGTCGCTGCCCAGCTCGCTCAGCTCTACGCGTACTCGTCGGCCTACAAGGAGGACCGCGAGTACCTGCTCTCGAGCTTCAAGGCCGAGGGAAACTCGGTCTCCTGGTGGAAGCAGCTGATCTCCACGCTGGAGGGCAAGTACCGCATCCCGATCACCTTCCAGGCAGTCTTCTTGGACGCCAGCGCAGCGAACATGCAGGCTTTCGCGCCGATCGCGGACGGCTTCGGCAACTGGGGATCTCGGAGCGTGCAGCGCACGCTCGCGCTCCCGGACTACGACCAACGTGCGCAGACGTTCGGTCGGACGTGGATGGAAGCCGTGGCCGTCCAGGACATCCGCTACAAGGATGGCCGGTGGGCCGAGGCTCTCAACACGACGTCGTACCGGACGCAGTGGGAACGTGCCATCTCCCAGGACGTCGACTACGTGCAGCTCGTGACGTGGAACGACTACAGCGAGTCGACGCAGATCGCGCCGTCGATGGCGCACGGGACGGCGTTCCTGGACATCACCGCGTACTACACGTCCTGGTTCCACACCGGTAAGCGCCCAGCGATCTCCTCCGACGAGGTCGTCCTGACCCACCGAACCCAGTTCGTCGACGCCAAGCCGACCTATCGCCACAACCTGATGGGTGAACCCAACCTGGGTGGCAACACCACACCGGCGCGGGACTCGGTCGAGGCGCTGGTCTGGTTGACCGCACCCGCGACCGTCGAGGTGACGGTCGGCGGGAAGACGACGCGGTTCTCGGCGCCGGCCGGGATGAGCGCCTACACCGTGCCACTGGCGTTGGGCAACGTCTCGGTCAAGATCGTCAGGGGTGGCAGCACGGTCCAGTCGCTCACCTCTCCGTTCAAGGTGATCGACCGCCCGTACGTCCAGGACCTGCAGTACTGGGCCGCCAGCAGCTGGTGACCGCATCACCCCGGCTCCGGGAGTCGAGCGGGTCGTCGCCGACCGGTCGGCTCCCGGAGTCGTCGTGCGGCGATCAGCCTGCATGGGTCTGTGGCGGCCGAGCCCTCTACTCCCCGACATAGGTCAGGGTGAGAGTCGGCCGAGCCGCCGCGCTGGTCGACTCGCGTGAGGAGAACCGGGCGTTGTCCGATCCCGACGAGCTGGAGATCCGCAGGGTGACGTTCGATCCCGCCTCCGGAGCGAGCGACACGGCCGCGAGGTTCACGGTGTAGGCGGTCGTCAGGGCCGACGCCCCTGTCAGCTCACCGATCACACCCGAGCTGGTCGTCGTCGGCCGGGTGTTCCAGGTCGTCGTCGCCTCCGACCACGCCTCGTCCACCAGATGCACCTGGTGCACGTCGGCCGAGCCGGCGGTGGGGTCGCTCGAGGTCACCAGTCGCAGGGTCGCCGACTCCAGGACATAGCCGTCCGGTGCGGCCGGGAGCTGGAACTGCAGGAACGACCAGATCGCCGTGTTCGCGCGCGAGGAGATCTGGTTCGACGCGCCGTAGACGTTGGCCGGGTTGACGGCGGCGACCATGGTGTCGGCCGTGACCGAGACTGTCTGGACGATCGGGTCGACCTGTGGTGCCTCGACCGTGGCGGATGCCGCCGACGACGCTGCGCTCGAGTTGCCCGCGGCGTCGGACGCCGACACCTTGTAGAACCACGTCCCCACCGGTCGGTCCTCGTCGGTGTAGGAGGTCCCGCTCACCTGCCCGATCTGCGACGACGCGTCGGCGGTGAACCCCTCCGACGTGCCCCGGTAGACCGCGTACCCGACCACCGCGACGTCATCCGTCGACGCCGACCACGACACCCCGACGTCCGTGGCCGACACCGACGTCGACACATCACCCGGCACCGACGGCGCCGTCGTGTCCTCGATCTCGACATCGCCACCGCCGGCGGCGTAGTGCACGAGGACACGCTGCTCAGCGAGGACGCCGTAGTAGACGGCGGTCTCGTCGAGCTGGCCGTCGAAGTACCGCTGGCTCGCCTGACTGCCCGACCCGGGGTAGGCGCTCAGGTTGTCTCCCCCGACGTGCCAGGTCCCGTTGTAGCTCTGGTTCCCGGTGATCGAGTTCTGCGCGACGAGCGCACCGTCGACGTACAGACGCATCCCGCCCGGACCCTGGGTCGCGACGACGTGGTGCCACTGACCGTCGTTGTACGCGTTGTCCGAGCGCAGGGTCTGCACCTGACCCGACCGGACCCCGAATCGCAGGCGACCGGTGGCCGACTCCATGTAGACGACCCGATCCACGGTGTTGCTGACCCGGTCGTCGCCGTTGTCCGAGCGTGGACGGCCCTGGGACGAGCCGTAGTTCACCAGGGCACCGCCGCTGGTCGACGTCGTCCGGAACCAGGTCTCGACGCTGTACGTCGAGGGCCCGGTGGCGATCACGTCGTTCCAGATGTACTGAGGGGTGCCATCGGCGTTGCCCTCGGAGAACGTCGCGCTCCGGCTGGCGTCACCCGGGATGGCACCGGCCGCGGTCCGGGTCACACCGTTCTCCGCGAGGCCGTTCAGGCCCTGGACCGTCTGTCCGGAGCTGTCCATGACCCACGGGCTGCCGGAGGGGTCGTCGTAGCGGTAGTACCACCGCGGCTGGTCGGCGATGACGGCGCTCGCGTAGGGCGATGCCGTGGCCGAGGCGGTCGCGGTGACCGTGCTGGAGAGCGCGCTCTGGTTCCCGGCTGCATCGATCGCGCGCACCCGGTAGCTGTAGCTCGTGCCCGGGGTGACGTTGCTGTCGACGAACGTGACCTGGTGGCGATACCAGTGCTGCGACCGAGCCACCCCGGTCCAGACCGGCGTCGTCGTGTTCGAGCCGCGGTACACGGCGTAGGTGATGTCGCTGTCGTCGGGGTCGTAGACCCCGCGGATGTTGACCTGGATCTGGTTCGGCGTGACGACGCGGGCGGCCACCGACGGGGTGGGCGGCGCTCCGGTGTCCGTTCCCGAGAACCTCGTCAGGCTCTGCTGGTTCGCACCGTTCACACGGGTGAACTCGCCCGCCACCCAGAGATAGTCCTGCCCGTTCGATCCGGCGCCGACCGCGAGCGCGCGCGGTCCGAGGCCCTCGCCGGTGCCGTCGTTGAGCTCAGGCGTCCAGCCGATCTGGAACTGCGTCGGGTCGGCGGCGTGGGTGGCCGTGAGGTAGATGCGACGGCCGTCGGGGAACATCCCCATGGAGCTGCAGTCGTGGTGATGGTGCGCCTTGAACAGGACGCCCTGGTAGGGCAGCAGCGCCTGGGTCGCGCCGGCGCAGTTGTCGCGCCATGCCTGGGAGTAGTCGCTCCAGTTGTACGCGATGTTGCCGTCGTACCCGTTGAAGCCCTCGTTCCCGACGTAGAACCGCGTTCCGTCCGAGACGATGGTCTTCGTCCGGGACGTGTTGCCGACCGTGTTCGCCGGCCATGACCGCAGCAGACTTCCCGACGTGCCGTCGACCACCGCGAAGCTGTGCGTCGCCGTGCCGTTCACGTAGAAGAAGTTGCCGCCGATCGCGAGCCGGGTGCCGTCGGGTGAGAGCACGAGAGCGTCGCCCCGAGCGTTCTTGTCCGGCTCCACCGTCGGCGTGTAGGAGTCGACGGTGGCCCCGTAGGCGTTGACGACCCACGGCTGCAGGGCGCCGGCCCGGTTCACCTTGGCGAAGCTGCGGCGCTGCTGCCCGCCGACCGTCTGGAAGAGACCGCCGAAGTACACGGCGTCGTTGGCCACCTCGATCGACAGCACCGACGACGAGATCGACGGCGCCCGGAAGGACAGCACGCGGCAGGTCACGACGTCGATCTCAGCGAGCCTGGAGACGGACGTGCCACCGATGCTCGTGAACTGACCGCCCACGAACACGGAGCCGCCACCGGGTGCGGCATCCACGGCGTAGATGATGGCGTTGCCGGCGCTGAAGGCGGCGGGGAGCTGGCACGAGGCGGGTTGCCCGGTGGCGGCGTCCAGGATGGCCAGACCGGCCACGTTGCGGGCGCTGCCCGACTGCCCTGCCCCCGGCCGGATCTGGGTGAACGAGCCGCCGACGACCATGCGGCCCTGCGACGCCGCCATGTCCCAGACGACGCCGTTGGTCTGCCAGGTCGGGAGCGCGTCAGCGCTGAAGGGAAGGTCGGGCGAGAGTGCCTCGGCCGGGCGGGGCGCACCCGCCACCATGCCGACGGCGAGGGTGAGTGCCAACCCCCAAGAGATGAGTCGAGAACGCCTCATTGCAGTCTCCGTGTGCTTCGGCCGGGTGGCCGGTGTGTGTGGTGATGATGCGGCGGGGGGGGGGGGGGGGGGGCCCGGGCGGGGGGTCAGAGGGGGGGCTGGGCCCCCGCGCGGGGGGTGAACACACAAACG
>JBMDXU010000314.1:0-33023 GCA_048594485.1 Pseudactinotalea sp.
CCGATGATGCTGAGCACCAGCAGCAGCTTCCACTGCCCGAAGGTGAGCGGGACCTCGATGCGCAGCAGCTGGGTCCAGCGCTTCGCGCCGTCGAGCGCGGACGCCTCCAGCACCTCGCGCGGGATCGCCTTCAGACCCGAGTAGAAGATCAGCACGTTGAACGCGGAGACCCAGGGGAAGCCGAGGAAGATCAGCGCCCCGAGCGCGTAGTCGGGGTCGGCGATCCATGATCGTGTCCACGAATCGAGCCCGACACCCTCGAGGAGGGTGTTGATCGGACCGTTGGCGGCGTACAGGAACTGCCAGATGAGGATCGACACCACCGGCGGGATGATCAGCGGTGCGGTGAAGGCCGCCCGCCACACGTACTGCAGCCGCTCCGACGGGAGCCGGAAGATCAGCTCCGCGACAACGAAGGACGGCACGATCGCGAGCGGCACACCGACCAGAGTCCAGATGCCGACGTTGATCGCGGACTGCCGGAACGCGTCGTCGGCGAACACGGCGACGAAGTTCTCCAGACCCACCCACTCCGGGTCGTTGAAGCCGTCCCACCGGGTCATCGAGGTGTAGCCCGCCCGGATCGCCGGGTAGTAGCAGAACAGCGCGACGAGCACCATCGTGGGCAGGAGGAACGCGAGCGCCGTGACACGCTCGCGCCACCCGCTACGGTGCGCCGGCCGAGTGCCGAGGCGCGGCGCGCGGACCGCCGCCATCAGCTGTACGCGTCGAAGTCGATCGGCGTGTTCCGCGTGAACTCCTCGAGGGCGTCGTCGATGAGGACGGGGAACTGCTCCTTCACCTCGTCCATCGACACCTGGTCCAGCAGGTAGCCCTGGAACATCCGGCTCACCTGGTCCGCCGCCTCCGCGGACAGCTCGGTGCCGCCGGAGACGGCGTAGATCGGCTGCTGCGACAGCGCGGCGAGCTCGCTCATCGAGTCGGGCGGCGTGGTGCCCTTGAAGGTCGGCAGGAAGGAGCCGTTCTCGTTGCAGATCGCCTCGTTCCACTCGGGGGTGGAGAAGAACTGCAGCCAGGCGACGACCGCGTCGAGCTTGCCCTCCTCGCGGAGCGTGGAGTTGGCGCGCTCGCTGGAGACGTTGAACTGGAACGCGGCGGACGGACCGCCGACGGCGTTCGCGCTGTTGTAGTCCGTCGCGTACTGGGACGAGCCCGCCATCACCGGCCACGGGAACGAGCCCACCTCGAAGTCCGCCCCGTTGGCGGTCACGGCACCCGGCGCCCAGGTGCCGTCGTAGATCATCGCGACCTGTTCGGACGCGAAGTAGGTGGCCTGGCTGGGGGACCCCACGGGCGGGCTCGGGGGAAGCTGCAGGATCGTCGGGTCGCTGTACTGGAACAGCTCCTTGGCCACGGGCCACCAGTCCAGCACCGCCGGGTTCTGGCGCGGGTCGATGAGGCCCTGGTGGTACGCGACCGCGACGTCCACGGTGGTGATGCCGGGCTCGTCGGGCGAGAACGCGTCGATCGCCTTGAGCTGCTCCTCCCCGAGGCAGTTGCCGTAGAAGATCCGGCTGAACCAGCCGTAGCCGCCGTTGTACGGGTCCATGGCGAGGGGCGTGATCCCCTGCTGCTGCAGGGTCCGGCAGACCTCGAGCAGACCGTCCCAGTCCGTGGGCGGCTCGACACCCGCCTCCTCGAAGATCCGCACGTTGTAGAAGAAGGCGGTCCCGACGAAGTCACCGTTGACCGTGTAGATCGTGTCCGCGTCGGCGGCGGTGACGGCGTACACCGAGTCGTTGAGGACGTCGCGCCACCGCTCGTTGCCCTCGATGAACGGGTTGGGCTGCTCCATGTAGGGCTGCAGGTTGAGCGCGACACCCTGGGGGAAGTCGGTCTTGACGGTCACCGCCTGCTGCCACCAGACGTCGGGCAGCTGTCCACCGGTTGCCGCCGTCTTCATCTGGTCGATGTCGTAGGTGTACTCCGAGCCGAGGAAGGAGATCGTGATGTTCGGGTACAGGGCGGTGAAAGCCTCCGCCGCCTTGCCGAACTCCTGCAGCTCGCGGCTCCCCGGCGCCAGGTTCACCCCCTCGACAGCGGGCGTGTAGGCCTGCGCTCCCATCGTGATGGTGCCGGACCAGGTGAGGTCGGGCAGTCCGTCGGTGCGGGTAGGCACCTCGGAGCCGCCGTCGGGCTCGGATGACGAGCAGCTGGCAAGCACTGAGGCGCCCGCGATCCCAGCGGCCGCGGTCAGCAGTGAGCGACGCGTGATCATGTCCATCTCCTTCGAAGGTCCAGGGGTGTCGAACGGCTGGATCCCTCGTTCGCGTCGTCGCGATTGAAAGGTTTTAGAGCCGATCTCGGGGACGAACGTAGAACGTTATACACACCGGCGTCAAGAGGCTGGGCCGACGACGTCGGTGAGGCCTCGCCGCGCTCGGGTTCAGCCGCGCTCGGACCGGGCCGCGCTCAGGCCGAGTCGCGCACGCGCAGCGCGGGGGGCACGAGCAGGTGCTTGGGCTCGGAGCGGCCCTCGATCCGCTCGACGAGCAACCGCGTCGCCATGGCCCCCATCTGGACGGCGTGCTGGTCGGTGCTCGTCAGGCTGATGGGGGGCAGATCCGCCGTGGGCACGTCGTCGCACGCCGCCACCGCGAGATCGGTCGGCGCGCGAAGCCCGTGGCGCCACATCCAGCCGAGGACGCCGAGCGCGGCGATGTCGGCACCGGCGTGCACGGCTGTCGGCCGGGGGCTGCGCGCCATCAGGTCGGCCGCGAGTCGCTCGCCGCCGGCGAGCGTCCACTCGCCGACCATGACGTCCGGGTGCAGGCCGTGCCGCTCCATCGCGGTCCGGTACCCCTGCTCGCGGGGGGTCTCCGGGAGCCCGACGGTCTCGACGGGCTGGGTGTGGAAGACGATCCGGCGATGCCCCTGCGCCACCAGGTGCTCGACCACGAGCTCCGCACCGCGTGCGTCGTCGCTCGCCACCGAGTCGTGATGGTCGCCCTGCCCGTGCCGACCCAGCAGCACCAGCGGCAGGTCGCGCGCGAGCAGGTCGAGGTCGGCGACCGACATCGTCGGGGTGATGAGAATGAGGCCGTCCATCTGGCGGTCGATCATCGACCGCGCCGCCTCGAGCTGGGTGACGCCATCGGCGTCCGCGAGCGTGATGAGCGCGCTGTAGGCGCTGCGACGGGCCTCCTGCGCGACGCCGTCGAGCAGCATCGTGAAGAAGGGGTTCTCGACGTTGAGCGAGGAGACACCCAGCGTGCGGGTGCTCGCGCGCATGCCGCGAGCCGACATCATCGGTCGATAGCCCAGCGCCTCGACCGCGGCGGTGACGCGTTCGCGCATCTGCGCGCTGACGCCGTAGGCGTCGCGCAGCACCTTCGACACCGCGGCCGGGGACACGTCGGCGTGCCGCGCGACGTCGACGATCGTGGGGCGCTTGCTCGGACCGGACGGATCCTGCTTCGAGCCGCCCACCCGACCTGCCTCTCCTGGAGCCGACCCCTTCCGGACCCGGCACGGCCGCACCGCGCAGCGCTCTGCGATCCTATGCGGCTGCTCGCCGCCGGGACGCAGCCGCGTGCGTCCTCATGCGCCTGCGGTCATCCGCATCAGCCGCACGAGCTCCGTCGTCGACAGCGACGTCATCGAGGGCAGCCGGATCACGTACCGGGACATGATCGTGCCGATCACCGTCAGCGCCAGCCGGCGGCCCCGATCGATGCCGAGATCGACAACGAGGGTGTCCACGACGGCGTCCTGGAGGTAGCCGACCACCGCCGTGCCCTCCGGTCCAGCGATCGCCGACCGAGCCAGGTCGGCGAGAGCCTGCCCGTGTCCCGGGTGCTCCCACACCGCGACGAGCGCGCTGATGAGCAGCGCAGGGTCGATCCTGCCGTCCCGACGGCTCGCCTCGATCACGTGATGAGGAGCCACGGTGAGCGCGTGAGCGGCGGCGAGCAGACCCAGCCGTCCGCCGAAGTGGTAATTGACCAGCGAGTGGCTGACACCTGCCTCGGCCGCGATGCGTCGCGACGACCAAGCACCGAGGTCGCCCGCGGAGATCCGCTCTGCCACGACCGCGATCAGTCGCTCGCGCGCCTCCGGCCGACCGCGGGGACGGCCGCGGCGATTATTGACCACCCTCGCATCCTGGCAGAGCCGGTGCCAGCCTCGTCCCCATGCCCGAGATCCCTGTTCTGCAGACCGACGCGGCCGTCGTGGGAGGCGGACCGGCCGGGCTCGTGCTCGCCCTGGTGCTCGCACGAGCGGGCGTGCGGGTCGTCGTCCTCGAGAAGCACGGGGACTTCCTCCGCGACTTCCGCGGCGACACCGTCCACCCCTCGACGCAGGACCTGCTCGCCGAGCTGGGACTGCTCGAGGCGTTCCTGGCCCTCCCGCACGTCGACATGGCACGGGTCACCATGCGTTACGCCGGGACCGACCTCGTGCTCGCCGACTTCGCACGGCTACCGACCCGGCGCCGGGCGATCGCGTTCCTCCCGCAGTGGGACCTCCTCCACCTGCTGGCGTCGGCGGGCACGAGCACGGGTCGGCTGGACCTGCGGATGGGGAACGAGGCGACGGCGCTCATGGTCGGCGACGACGGCGGGGTCGTCGGCGTCGAGGCGGCCGGTCCCGACGGTCCGGTCCGTGTGCGAGCGCGAGTCGTGGTGGCCGCCGATGGTCGCGACTCGCTCATCCGCGCGCAGGCCGGACTGGTGCCCGTTGTGAGAGCGAGCCCGATCGACGTGCTGTGGTTCCGATTGCCACGGCACCCGGGCGAGACCGTGCCCTTCATCCAGGGGGGTGCGGGCACGCTGATCTGCATCGATCGCGGCGCCTACTGGCAGATCGCCTCGTTGCTGCCCGCCGGATCCTGGGACGCGACGCCGGCGAGCCTGGAGGCCGCTCGGGCTCGCGTGCGCCGACTGGAGCCGACCTTCGCCGAGCGTATGGACGCCGTCGTCCTCGAGGACGTCCACCTGCTCCGGGTCCGCCTGGAACGGCTGCGCCGCTGGTACCGCGACGGTCTCCTGGTCATCGGCGACGCCGCGCACGCGATGTCGCCGGCCGGTGGGGTCGGCATCAACCTGGCGGTGCAGGATGCCGTGGCCGCGGCGAGGGTCCTCGCGCCGGTCCTCGCCGCGGGGGCACGGCCGACCCCGTCCGACCTCGCCCGCGTGCAGCGCCGGCGTGCCGGCGCCGCGCGGGTGACCCAGGCGGTGCAGCGAGCCCTGCAGGGTGCGCTGCTCACCGACGTGCCCGACGGTGAGCTCCCGCTCCCGCTCGCGGTGCTGCAGCGCTGTCCGCCGCTGAAGCACCTGACCGGCCGCCTCGTCGGGCTGGGCGTCAGGCCCGAGCACCTGCCGACGCTCGACAGGAGGAGCCGCTGACGTGTGCGGTCCGCGGGATCAGAACTCCCAGTCCTCGTCCTCGGTGTTGACGGCCTTGCCGATGACGTACGACGAGCCCGAGCCGGAGAAGAAGTCGTGGTTCTCGTCGGCGTTCGGCGAGAGCGCGGACAGGATCGCCGGGTTGACCGCGGTCTGGTCCTTGGGGAACAGGCCCTCGTAGCCGAGGTTCATCAGCGCCTTGTTGGCGTTGTACCGCAGGAACGCCTTGACGTCCTCGGTCAGCCCGAGCGGGTCGTAGAGGTCCTCGGTGTACTGCTCCTCGTTCTCGTAGAGCTCGAAGAGCAGCTCGAAGGTGTAGTCCTTGAGCTCCTGGCGACGCTCGGGCGAGGCCTTCTCCAGCGCCTTCTGGTACTTGTACCCGATGTAGTAGCCGTGCACGGCCTCGTCACGGATGATGAGCCGGATCAGGTCGGCGGTGTTGGTCAGCTTGGCGTGGCTGCTCCAGTACATCGGCGCGTAGAAGCCCGAGTAGAACAGGAACGACTCGAGCATCGTCGAGGCGACCTTGCGCTTCTCCGGGTCGTCGCCGCGGTAGTAGTCGAGGACGATCGCGGCCTTCTTCTGGACGTTCTCGTTCTCCTCGCTCCACCGGAACGCCTCGTCGATCTCGGCGGTGGAGATCAGCGTGGAGAAGATCGAGGAGTAGCTCTTCGCGTGCACCGACTCCATGAACGCGATGTTCGTGTAGACGGCCTCCTCGTGCGGCGTGATCGCGTCGGGGATCAGGCTGACGGCGCCGACGGTGCCCTGGATCGTGTCGAGCATCGTCAGCCCGGTGAACACCCGGGTGGTCATCCGCTGCTCGTCCTCGCGCAGGGTGTGCCAGCTCTGGATGTCGTTGCTCAGCGGCACCTTCTCCGGCAACCAGAAGTTGTTGACGAGGCGGTTCCACACCTCGACGTCCTTCTCGTCCTGGATCCGGTTCCAGTTGATCGCCGACACGCGGCTGACCAGCTTCAGCTTCTCGCCGTGCACGGCGGTCGGGGGTGGGGTCACGTGGTCACTTGTCCTTGGTCGTTCGTCATGGGTGGGGCCGGAGAAGCACGACGGCGGTGCGTGCTACAGCATGCAGCTGACGCAGCCGTCCACCTCGGTCCCCTCGAGCGCGAGCTGGCGCAGGCGGATGTAGTAGAGGGTCTTGATGCCCTTCTTCCACGCGTAGATCTGCGCCTTGTTGAGGTCGCGCGTGGTGACCGTGTCCTTGAAGAACAGGGTGAGCGAGAGGCCCTGGTCGACGTGCTGGGTGGCCGCCGCGTAGGTGTCGATGACCTTCTCGTAGCCGATCTCGTAGGCGTCGGCGAAGTACTCCAGGTTGTCGTTCGTCATGAACGGCGCCGGGTAGTAGACGCGGCCGATCTTGCCTTCCTTGCGGATCTCGATCTTGCTCGCCACCGGGTGGATCGACGAGGTGGAGTTGTTGATGTAGCTGATCGACCCCGTCGGAGGCACGGCCTGCAGGTTCTGGTTGTAGATGCCGTGCTGCTGCACCGACGCCTTCAGCGCGCGCCAGTCGTCCTGGGTGGGGATGTGCACGCCCGCGTCGGCGAACAGCTGCGCCACCCGCTCCGTCGCGGGCACCCACTCCGAGCTCTCGGTGTACTTGTCGAAGAACTCACCGCTCGCGTACTTGCTGCGCTCGAACCCGCCGAAGGCACGACCCCGCTCGATCGCGAGCTTGTTCGACTCCGTCAGCGCGTGGAACAGCACCGTGTAGAAGTAGATGTTGGTGAAGTCGATGCCCTCCTCGGACCCGTAGTGGATCCGCTCGCGGGCGAGGTAGCCGTGCAGGTTCATCTGGCCGAGCCCGATGGCGTGGCTGTCGTTGTTGCCCTGCTCGATGCTCGGCACCGACCAGATGTGCGTCTGGTCGCTGACGGCGGTGAGCGCCCGGATCGCCGTGCCGACCGTCTTGCCGAGGTCGGGCGAGTCCATCGTGAGGGCGATGTTGAGCGACCCCAGGTTGCAGGAGATGTCCTTGCCGACGTGGGCGTAGGACAGGTCCTCGTTGTAGGTCGACGCCGTCGAGACCTGCAGGATCTCGCTGCACAGGTTGGAGTGGGTGATCTTCCCGTCGACCGGGTTCGCCCGGTTCACGGTGTCCTCGAACATGATGTACGGGTAGCCGGACTCGAACTGGATCTCCGCGAGGGTCTGGAAGAACTCGCGGGCGTTGATCTTCTTCTTCTTGATGCGGCCGTCGTCGACCATCTCGCGGTACTTCTCGGTGACGTTGACCTCGGCGAAGGGCACACCGTAGACACGCTCGACGTCGTACGGCGAGAACAGGTACATGTCCTCGTTGTTGCGGGCGAGCTCGAAGGTGATGTCGGGAATGACAACGCCGAGCGACAGCGTCTTGATGCGGATCTTCTCGTCGGCGTTCTCACGCTTGGTGTCGAGGAACCGCATGATGTCGGGGTGGTGCGCGTGCAGGTAGACCGCGCCCGCACCCTGGCGTGCGCCGAGCTGGTTGGCGTAGGAGAAGGAGTCCTCGAGCAGCTTCATCACGGGGATGACGCCGGAGCTCTGGTTCTCGATCTTCTTGATCGGGGCGCCGTGCTCACGGATGTTGGACAGCAGCAGCGCCACACCGCCGCCGCGCTTGGACAGCTGCAGCGCGGAGTTGATCGCCCGGGCGATCGACTCCATGTTGTCCTCGATGCGAAGCAGGAAGCAGGACACCGGCTCGCCGCGCTGCTGCTTGCCCGAGTTGAGGAACGTCGGGGTGGCTGGCTGGAACCGGCCCGAGATGATCTCGTCGACCATGACCGTCGCGAACGCCTCGTCGCCATCGGCGAGGGTCAGCGCGACCATGACGACACGGTCCTCGAACCGCTCCAGGTAGCGCTTGCCGTCGAACGTCTTGAGCGTGTACGAGGTGTAGTACTTGAAGGCGCCCAGGAAGGTCTGGAAGCGGAACTTCTTGGCGTACGCGTGGTCCCACAGCCGCTGCAGGAACTCGAAGGAGTACTTCGCCAGCACGTCGGCCTCGTAGTAGCCGTGCTCGACCAGGTAGTCGAGCTTCTCGCGCAGGTTGTGGAAGAACACCGTGTTCTGGTTGACGTGCTGCAGGAAGTACTCCCGTGCCGCCTCCCGGTCCTTGTCGAACTGGATCTCGCCGTTCGGCCCGTACAGGTTGAGCATCGCGTTGAGCGCGTGGTAGTCGAGCTGGGTCTCGCTCGGCGTCACCTCCACGCCGGTGTCGGTCAGTGTTGCAGCCACAGTCGTTCCATCCCCTCGCGGACGTTGCGCACGTCCTCGGTCGTTCCCAAGAGCTCGAAGTTGTACAGGTGAGGCACGCCGCACTTGGCGGCGATGATGGCGCCGGCGATGCAGTAGGCGGCGCCGAAGTTGGTGTTCCCCGCGGCGACGACCCCGCGCAGCAGCGAGCGGTTGTGCACGTCGTTGAGGAACCGGATGACCTGCTTGGGCACCGCGCCCGCCCCGTTGCCGCCCCCGTAGGTCGGGACGATCAGCACGTAGGGCCTGGCGACCTGCAGGTGGGGGTCGGCTGCTCGCAGCGGAATCCGCTGCGAGGGCAGACCGAGCCTGTCCACGAATCGCTTCGTGTTCTCCGACACCGAGGAGAAGTACACGACGGACGGCGAGGCGGTCATCGCAGTCAGCTCCCCGTCGGTGCCGTGGTGGGTGATGCCGGACACGGCCGCCGTGACGGCCATGGTGCTGCGCACCCCACCCGGAATCGTGTCGCGTGCGGGGTGCGCAGGGTCTGGGTTCAGGCGATCGCGGCGCTCGGCTGGGCGAGTCCGGCGACGAGCGCCTTGATGCGGTCGGGGCGGAACCCGGACCAGTGGTCGCCATCGGCGAACACGACGGGCGCCTGCTGGTAGCCCAGCGCCTTGACCGACTCCAACGCCTCGGCATCGGTGCTGATGTCGACGACGGTGTACTCGAGGCCGTGCTTGTTCAGCGCGCGGTAGGTGGCGTCGCACTGGACGCACGCCGGCTTGCTGAAGACGGTGATGGTCATCTCGGTGTCCCTTCCCTGGTCGCCTCGCGACGTCCTACTGCCCTGCAGTCGCCGGCTGCTCTCCCCGACGATCCGTGGCCGACAGACTCTCGCGAGCCGGTGACATCGGTGGGAACCACAGCGGTGTAACTACATCCATGTCGTTCGTGGCCGGATGTGCTCCGCCCACGTCTTCGACACTACACCTAGTGGCCGACATCGCGCGAGACCCCTAGGGATTGTGTCTGGCGTGTCGCGTGCCGCGTGTCGTCCACATCGTCGCGGCGTGTCGTTGTGCGCTGCCGAGGCGATTCTGTGGGTACGACGACCCCAGGTGTGGACAGGGTTGTGCACGACGACCGGCGGCGACCCGTGGGTCCACACCCGGGGCCGTCCCGGGGCCGCTGAGCATGCTCGGGAGTTCAACCCCTCCTCCACAGCTCGTCCACCTCTCCACAGGCCGCGACCGCCCGACCCGAGGGCTGGACGGTCGCGGAACCGATGTGGCGCGCCGGGGCGGGCTACGGCTTCTGACGGAGCTCGGCGAGGCGGCTGCGGTAGTCCTCGGCGCCGATCTCGCCCTGGGCGAAGCGCTCGGCGAGCACACGCTCTCCGGCGCGAGTGCCGGCGAGCCGGTCGCGGGAGCGACGCAGCAGCACCGCTGCGGTGACGCCCACGCCGATCAGCAGCACCCAGACGAGCGGGAAGAGGACGAACGGGAACGGACGGACGCCGCCGTGCCAGGGGCCGTCGGCGAGCAGGGTGAGCATCTCCATGATGGATTCCTCGGTCTCGTGATGGATCGTGCGATGGAGCTCCACCGTCGTCCTCGTCGGTCCGCCGCGCCTCCGTCGCCGCACGTCACTGCGACTACGTCACCGGACGTACACGAGGGACCCCGCCGGGCGCGAGGATGGGTCGATGACGACGCGATGGCGGGCACGCGAGATCGCCCCTCCAGCGGTCGCCGTCATCGGGCTGCTGGCGTGGTCGCGTGCCGTCCACCGGTTCTCGGACGCCCCACCGCTGGGCGCCGCCGGCGTGGGACTCATGCTGCTCGCCGCCGTGGCGCTCGTGCTGCGGCGCCGGCAGCCCCTGGTCGCGCTCGGGCTCGTCGCGGCGGCCGTGACCGCCTACCTCGCCCTCGGCAACCCTTACGGCCCGATCCTGCTCACGCTCGGCCTCGCCATCTACTCGGTCGCCCGTCATCGCCCGCTGCGAACGGCGGCGGTGGCCGCGTCGGTCTCCGTCGGGGTGCTGCTCACGCACCTGCTGATCCGGCCGTTGACGGTGTCGGCCGAGACCGCGTCGAGCGTCACGGTGGCGTGGGTGGTGGTGCCGTTCGCGATCGGGGTCGCGGTGCGTCAGCGCGTCGAGGCGGCCGAGCACGCCCAGCAGGCCAGGCTCGCGGCGCGCGTCGACGCCGAGCGGCTGCGGCTGTCGCAGGACGTCCACGACGTCGTCGGTCACGGGCTCGCGGCGATCCACCTGCAGGCGTCGGTCGCCCTGCGCGCCGCCCACCGCGACGGCGCGTCGCTGCCGCGGGCGCGCGAGGCGTTGTCCGCGATCGAGCAGGCCAGCGCCGCCTCGCTGTCGGAGCTCCGCACCGTGCTGCACCGCACGGCCGACGGCGGCGCCCCGCTCGCACCGGGGCCCGGTCTCGACGGGCTGCCCGCGCTGGTCGACCGGATGAGCGCGCCGGGCGCGCCGGTGCGTCTGCGGCACGAGGGCGACCCGGCGCCGCTGCCGCCGGTCGCGGATCGTGCGGCCTACCGCGTGGCGCAGGAGGCGCTGACCAACGCCGTCCGGCACGGCCGCCCCGGGAGCACCGCGCTCACCCTGCGGCACCGGGCCGGGGACGTCGAGATCGAGGTGGTCAACGACGTCGGCGACGGCGTCCCCCCGCGCGGGACCGACGGTCCGGGGATGGGCCTGCCGGGCATGCGGGACCGGGTCGACGCGGTCGGCGGCACGCTCGAGATCACCGACGGTGGCACCAGGTTCCGCCTGCTCGCACGGATCCCGCGGGAGGTCCGCGCATGATCACCGTGCTCGTCGCCGACGACCAGGACCTGGTCCGCCGCGGTCTGCGGTCGCTGCTCTCCGACGAGGCCGACATCACGGTGGTCGGCGAGGCCGCCGACGGTCTGGAGGCGGTCGCCGTCGCCCGGCGCGAACGTCCCGATGTCGTGCTCATGGACATCCGGATGCCCGGCATCGACGGGCTCGAGGCGACCCGGCGCATCTGCGAGGACCCGGATCTGCGGGCGACGCGTGTCATCGTGCTCACCACGTTCGAGACCGACGCCTACGTGCTCGAGGCCGTCAACCGCGGCGCCAGCGGGTTCCTCCTCAAGGACGCCGACCCCGAGGCGATCCTCGACGCCGTCCGTGTCGTGCACGACGGCGGTGCGCTGCTCGCGCCGTCGGTCACCCTCCGGGTGGTGCGGCAGCTGCGGCAGGCGCACGCTCGCCCGCTCGCGCCGCACCCGCAGATCGGCCACCTCACGGCGCGGGAGCGGGAGGTCGTCGGGCTGGTGGGGCAGGGCATGTCGAACGAGGAGATCGCCGCGGCCCTCGTGCTCAGCCCCGCCACCGCACGCACCCACGTCAGCCGGGCGATGATCAAGCTGGCCGCGCGCGACCGCGCGCAGCTCGTCGTGTTCGCCTACCGGTCGGGTCTGGTGGACTGACCGGACCCGACCGGGTGGCGGACGCCGGTCAGCCGACGCGCATCCTCACGTGCAGACTCGCGGGCGCCGGGGTCAGGGCGGCGTTCGGCAGCACACCCGGGCCGCAGGCCGCCGAGCCCAGCCCGTGCTGCGCCGCGTCGACGTGCAGCCACAGCAGCCCGTCGGGCTCCAGCTCGTGCGGGTGCGCGGCGGCGGCGAGCGCGCGGTCCGACCACGGACGCGCGGTGAGCTCGACGCCGTCGACCGCGCGGGAGCCGACGGTGACCTCACCGGCACGCAGCTCCAGCGCACCGGAGCCGAGCGCCAGGGTGGCGCGTGTGACGCCGCGGCGGGCGCCGTTCTCCTGCGGGTGCGTGTAGCGGGTCTGCAGCTCCGCGACGGTGTGGGAGTAGCGGCCCGCCAGCGCGGCCGCGGCCGAGTCGGCGTAGGACTCGCCCGGCCCCTGCCCGACCCAGTCGACCTGGACCGACTCCGCGTCCTCCTGCTCGAGCGCGAGCAGCCAGCCGAGCCGCGGTACCGACCCCTGCCAGCGTCCCTCGGGGACGAGCTCGAGATCGAGGTCGAGCACGGCGGGGTCGGCGTCGTCGGCGCGCCACCGGTAGGTGACCGCCAGCCCGCACTCGCTCGGCGCGCCGGCGAGCCGGCCGGTGACGACGAGCTCGCTGCCGCTCTCGCCCCGTTCGACGCTGACGTCGTCGAGCCGCTCGTGGAGCCGGGTGAGCCCGTCGCGGTCCCAGTCGGCGCCGTCGCGGCGGCCGGGGCCGTCGGTGGCGGCGTCGTTGTCCGTGGGTGCGCGCCAGGCGTCGGCGCGCGAGGTGCGCACGGCGGTGGTGCCGAGCGCGAGAAGCCGGCCGGCGCCGTCGAACCGCGCGGGGCCGACGGCATAACCGCCGTCGGTCTCGGTCACCTGCCCGGCGACCGCCGCGAGCGGTGCGCGGCGACGCACCAGCAGCTGACCGGCGCCCAGCACGTCCGGCTCGTGATCGCCCGACCCGCGGTTGACGGCGCGGATCGTCCACCAGAGATCGGCATCGGCCGGCGCCTGCGGGATCTCGGTCCCTTCGGTGCTCACGATGGCGCTCTCGCCCGGCGCGAGCACGCCGACGACGTCGTCGAGGTCGCCCGAGGCGAGCACCTCGCCGTCGGCGTGCATGGTCCAGCGCAGCGTGACGTGCTCGGTGCTGCGGAAGGCGTACCGGTTGCGGATCTCCAGGACGTCGCCCATGCCCGGCAGGGACTCGATGCGCACCGGCGCGTAGACGGCGGCCATCTCGACCATCCCCGGGGAGGGGGTGCGATCGGGCAGCAGCAGGCCGTCGGCGATGAACGTGCCGTCGTGCAGCTCCTCGCCGAAGTCGCCGCCGTAGCCGTGGAACAGCGTCCCGTTCTCGTGGCGGGTGAGGATGCCGTGGTCGATCCACTCCCACACGAAGCCGCCCGCGAGCCGCGGGTGCACCTCGAACAGGTCGTCGTAGTCGGTGAACCCGCCCGGGCCGTTGCCCATCGCGTGGACGTACTCGCACTGCAGGAACGGCAGCGACTGACGGCGGGTGGCGGCCTCGCCGTCGACGGTGTCGTCCGGTGCGTTGCGCTGGAGCACGCGGTCCTCGCCGCGGCCGATGAGCGCGACCTCCGCCGTCGAGGCGTACATGCGCGAGTAGACGTCGGTGTGCTCGCAGAGCCAGTCGCCCTCGTAGTGGAGCGGGCGTGTGTCGTCCAGCTCCCGGATCGCTGCGGCCATCTCGCCGATGTTGCTCCCGGTGCCGGCCTCGTTCCCGAGCGACCACATGATCACGCTGGGGTGATGCGCGTCGCGGGCCACCATCCGCTGCACGCGGTCGACGAGGACGTCCCGCCAGGCCGGCGAGTCCGTCGGGTTGTCGCGCCACGCGTGCCGCTCGAAGCCGTGCGTCTCGAAGTCGTTCTCGTCGATGACGTAGAGGCCGTAGGCGTCGCACAGGTCGAGGAAGTGCGGGTGCGGCGGGTAGTGGCTGGTGCGGACGGCGTTGACGTGGTGGGTCTTGGCGAGCAGCACGTCGGCGAGCATCGTCTCGCGGGTCACGGCGCGGCCGCGGGTCGGCTCGAACTCGTGCCGGTTGACGCCGTACAGCTTGACCGGGGCGCCGTTGACGGTGAGCACGCCGCCGTCGGTCGCGACGGTGCGGAAACCGACGTGCAGGGTCACCGTCTCGGCATCGGTCCGCACGGTCACCTCGTAGCGCCGCGGGACCTCGGCGCTCCACGGCTCGACGGCGATGCGCACCTGCTCACCGGAGCCGACCTCGACGCCGAGCTCGGCGATCGTGACGGTCGCCTCGGCGGTGGAGGTGACGTCCGCGGCGAAGATGCCCTCGCCCGTCGTGTGGTCGTACTCGGCCGTGACGTCGACGTGCTCGATGCCGCCGTCGGGCCGGTGGAGCAGAGCGACGTCGCGGAAGATCCCCGAGAGCCACCACTGGTCCTGGTCCTCGACGTAGGTGAACGCCGACCACTGCACCACACGGACCGCGACGAGGTTGTCACCCGCGTGCACGTGCGTGGTGACGTCGATCTCGGTGGGCAGCCGCGACCCGTGCGAGGTGGCCACCGGGGTGCCGTTGACGCTCACCTCGAACCACGAGTCCACACCCTCGAACCGGAGCACCACGCGCCCCGACGCCAGCCACGCCTCGGGGACGTCGACGCTGCGGCGGTACTCGCCCGTGGGGTTCTCGCGCGGCACGAACGGCGGGTCGACCGGGATCGGGAAGTCGACGTTCGTGTACGCCGGCCGGCCGTAGGGCCAGGCGTCCGGGGCGCCGGCCAGCTGCCAGTGACCCGGCACCGCCAGCGTGTCCCACCCCTCGCCCGGCTCGCCCGGGGCGACGCCGGTCGCCGCCTCGTCGAAGAGACGGAACCTCCAGTCGCCCGCGAGATCGATCGTCGGCGCGGAGCTCGCGCCGTCCGCCGGGCGGAACCGCGGCTCCCGCACCCCGTGGGGCACGACGACGGAGGTATGGGTGGGCAGCTGCGTCATCGATTCTCCTGAGGTTCAGAAAAAGTCCGGAACCAGGCTAGGCCATGTGACGGCGAGGCCGCGCTCGACGTCCGCCACCGTCACGTCTGCGACGCACGACTCGCGGCGCCGATCTCCACCCACCATGCCAGGCGGCCGTCGCTCGGGACCCGTGCGACATCGTCCGGACCTGCGGCGTCGAGGTCCGTGGCCCTGCCGAGTACGGGCTCGATCCCGATCGACCGGTAGGGCGCCGCTATCGGCCAGCCACCCAGGTTGCGCCACACGATGAGCGCCAGCGGCGGCGACTCCGCCGGTCGACCGACGCCGGGGTGGGTGAGGCCCCACCGCAGCGACAGCCGATCATCGCCGTCGATGACCTCGACGGCGTCCGTCGTCACGACGGCGCATCGCGCCGTTCCGTCACTCGGGCCGAGCACGTCGAGGCGGACGTCGTCCCCGTCGGGCCACGAGGTGGCGACCTGGGACCCCGGTCGAGGCCGGTCGAGCACCGTCACCGACGGCGATCCGTCGAGCTGCAGGCGGGCGTCGTCCGACAGGGCCAGCAGCAGGTGCACGGCGTGCAGGATCCTCGCGCCCGGTGCGCCGTGGATCTCGTAGTCGGCGCGGACGTTCCCGGTGTGGGCGAGTCGCCGGCGCAGCCGCAGCGCAGGCGTCGACCCGGAGACGACGTGCGCGTCGTCGGGGCTCCCCCACCAGCGCCTGTGCCAGACGTCGCCGTGGTCGCGTCCGCGAGCCGCGTCCCCGGTGACCGACGGGAAGCATTCCTCGCCGCCTCCGGCGTCGACGAACGGCTGACCGGGCGCTGCGGCCGCACGCTCGTCCGCCAGCCCCGGGTTGCTCCACAGCCACTCGCGCGCGCCGACCCCGCTCGTCCTGAGCGAGGTCCAGCGACCGCCGTGCTCCAGGTCCACCTCGGCCCGCAGCGGCCGAGGTGCCCACACCTCGCTCACTTGTTCGAGCCGACGAGCAGCCCGGACACGAACTGCTTCTGGAACGCGAAGAACACGATCGCCGTCGGGATCGCCGCCACGAGCGACCCGGCCGCGATGACGTTCCAGGCGCTCGAGTACCCGCCCTGGAGGTTGAGGAGCGCGGCCGTGATGGGGAACCTCGACTCGGTGCGCAGCACGGTCATCGCCCAGATCAGGTCGTTGAAGATCCAGGTGGTCGCCAGCGCGGCCAGCGCCGCGAGCGACGGCCTCGACAGGGGCAGCACGATCTGCCAGAAGACCCGCCCGGCGCCGGCGCCGTCGATCCTGGCGGCCTCGAAGACCTCGGCGGGCAGGCCACGCATGAAGCCGTGGAGCACGAACGTGTAGAACCCGATGCCGAAGCCGACCTGGACGACGACGAGAGCGGTGAGGCTGTCGTAGATCCCGATCGACTCGGTGATCGCGGCCACCGGGACCAGGAGGATCTGCGGCGGCAGCAGGTTGCCGGCGAGCATCGTCAGCAGCACCACCCGCCGGCCGGGGATCGCGTACCGCGACAGCGCGTACGCCGCGCACGCGCTCAGCGCCAACGACGCGAGCACACCCGCTGCGGTGACGAGCAGGCTGTTGCCGAGTGCCTGCAGCAGACCTCCGCCCGCGAACGCGGTCGTGAAGCCCTCCCAGGAGATCGACTGCGGCAGCGCACCGAGGCCGCGTGCGGCGAGATCGTCGTAGGAACGGACGGCGACGAACACCACGAACACGATCGGGGACAGCCAGAGCAGCGTCAGCGGGATCATCGCGACGTGCAGCCAGGGCGACCGCGCGGACCGGGGTCGACGACGCGGGGAGTGGGCGAGCGCCACGTCAGTCCTCCATCCGGCTCTGGCGTGCGAGGTAGGTGATGATGAAGCCGATCGCGAGCGCGAAGATGACGACGGCGATCGCCGACGCGTAGCCCAGGTTCCCGAGCGTGAACGCCTGCTGGAACATGTAGGTGCTGAGCAGCTGGGTCGTGTTGTACGGGCCGCCACGAGTCATCGCCCAGACGATGTCGAAGGTGCGCAACGAGTCGATCACGGTCACGGCGAACACGACCGTCGAGACGCCGCTGAGCTGCGGCATCACGATGCGCCAGAACCGCTGCCACGCGTTGGCGCCGTCCATCGCCGCGGCCTCCTCCAGCGAGGCGTCGACACTCTTCAGACCGGCGAGGTAGAGCACCATGATGTACCCGACCTGACGCCAGACGGCGGCCACGAGGACGGCGTAGAGCGCCAGGTCAGGGTCGGCGAGCCACTGCCGCTCCCACGACTGTTGCCCGAGGACCTCCAGTGCGGCGTTGATCGGACCCTCGGGCGCGTACATGACGCGCCAGAACAGACCGGTGACGGCGAGCGAGACGACCATCGGGAGGTAGATCGCGCTCCGGTACAGGCCGACCAGGGGGCCCGGCTTGTTGAGCGTGACGGCGAGCGTGAGGCCCCCGATCACGCTCAGTCCACCGAAGCCGAGCACCCAGATCACGTTGTTGCGCAACGCGGTCCGGAAGATCGGGTCCGACCAGAGATCGACGAAGTTCCCCAGGCCCACCGGCTCCGCCGCGGAGATGCCGTCCCACCGTGTCACCGAGAGCGAGAAGGAGTTGGCGGCCGGCCAGAAGACCCAGAACAGCTCGACCAGCAAGGGGAGGGCGAGGAACACCCAGACGAGCAGCGGCACCCGGCGCACCGCGCGCACGAACCCGCCGCGGCGAGCTCGTGGCGGCGCGCCGAGTGCCTGACCGGTCACGATCCGAAGACCCCCTCGGCCGCGCGCTGCCAGTCCTCGAGGATGGTCGTGAGGGAGTCCGGGTCCGCGAGGAACTGGGTGAGGGCCGTGTCGGCCGTCGCCTGCAACGCGTCCGAGGAGTCACGGTTGAAGAACTGCGTGATCTCCTCGGTGTTGTTGAGCAGCTCGATGCCCTTCTGCACCAACGGGCTGAAACCCGACGGGTCGACGTCGGGCGAGGTCGGCAGGTTCGAGGACTTCGCGCCCTCGATGAACGCCTGCTGCGACTCGGGTGAGGCGAGATAGTTCAGGAAGGCCAGAGCACCCTCGGGGTTCGCCGAGTTGGCGGAAGCGAAGTAGCCGTCGGTGGGTGCCTCCTCCGCCGTCGGGATCGCGCTGTCGATCACCGGCACGGAGAAGAAGTCGAGGTCGTCCCTCTGGTCCTCGGGCAGGTACTGCGACACGAACGCGCCGATCAGGTACATGCCGGCCTGGTTCTGGGCGAACGGAGTCGCTCCCTCCTGGGCCGAGTACGAGGCCATGTTGGGGTCGAAGTAGGGGATCAACCGCTTGTACTCCTCCATCACCGCGACCACCTCGGGGTCGGTGAAGGAGTGCTCGCCGGCGAGCAGCTCGCGGTGGTACTGGGCTCCGTTGACGCGCAGGTCGAGGTAGTCGAACCATCCCGATGCCATCCAGGGAGTCGATCCGATGCCGTTCGCGAGCGGGGCGACCCCCTGACCGGACAGCGTCTCGCAGAGCGTGTGGAACTCGTCCCACGTCGTCGGCGGCTCCACACCCCACTCCTGGAAGGCCGACTTCTTGTAGAACACCGACCACCAGTAGTAGTTGGTCGGCACGAAGATCTGCTTGCCGTCGGCGTCGCTCGACAGGCTCTTGAGCGCCTCGGAGAAGGTGGCGCACGCTCCGTCGCCCTCCCACAGGCTGGAGACGTCGAGCAGCAAGCCCTCCGCCGCGTACGACCGAGCCACCGATCCGGCGTACCAGGACAGCACCTCGGGCGGGTTGGACGAACGCAGGTAGTTGGTCAGCTGGGCTCGGAACTGCTCGGTGGCGACCGAGTTCATCGTCACGTCGCCGTCGTACGCCTCCACCAGCGCCTCCAGGGCCGCCTTGGGATCGGCGTCCTGGATGGAGTTCTGGAAGACGACAGGGCCGTCGGCACCGCCGCCACCTCCTCCGCCTCCGGAGGTGGCGTCGCCGCCCCCGCCACCGCCGCCGACGCAGCCGGTGAGGAGACCGGCGAGGCCGACGGCGCCGCCGCCCATGAGCAGTGATCGTCGCGAGATCGTGGACTGGGTCATCGTGTTCCTTTCGTCGGCGCCGGCGTTGGCGCGCGGGTCCGGTCGGCGGCCGTCAGCCGTCGGTGAGGATCGCAGCGCACTCGCGCTGCAGGTCGACGTCGGACCACATCGAGTGGTGCGGCGCGGCGTTGGAGCACACGACGGCGCCCCATGCGCCGACGCGGGAGGCCTCTCGGACGGCGAACCGGCACAGCTGCGCACCGACCGGGCCTTCCTCGAACCGGCCGTGGGCCGGGGTGTAGCCGACGTACCCCTCGCCCAGGATCAGCGGGATCCCTCGGTGGCCGGCGACGTCGGCGGCGACGTCGAGCCACAGCGTGAGCCGGTCGTGCATCGCTCGCGCGTGCACGGCCCAACGGTCGTAGAGCCACCGGTCGAAGGCCTGCGGGTCGCACCAGTCGTGGGTGTACATCTCCGGGGCGCAGACGATCGTGGCCTCGAGCTTCCATGCCTTCTCCGGCGGCAGCTGCCAGTCCTCGAACGACGGCGCCCCCGGTCTGAGCAGCTCCCGGACGCGCTCGGCGTCGAAATCCTCGGGCGCCCCCCGGAGCCCGAAGTGGCTGATCAGCTCGTCGAGCACCCCGTAGACGTACGGATGGACGACGAGCGCGTCCATGTCACGAGGGAGAGCGCTCATGTGGGCCACCGGCACGCCGGCGTAGTTGACGGTGACGGGTCGATCCGGGTGACGCTCGCGGAACCGCGCGATCCCCGCCTCCAGGCGGGGCGTGAGCGCCGGCACCGAGGCGTCGCCGCGGGGGGTTCCGAGTCCGGCGGTGAGATGCCCGATCTGCACCTCGTTGTGGAGCTCGGTGAGCAGAAGCCGGTGCCCGAGCCCTTCGGCGTCCAGCAGATCGACGAGATCGGCGTGCGCGTCGGCGAGGACCGTCGCGCGATCCTCCGCCGGGACGGCGTGCAGCGCGTCGAACCATGCGCGCTCGGCCGCGAACGACGGCGTCTGCTGGTACTCCCACGAGGAGGCGATCACACCGAGGCCGTGACGGTCAGCGGCGCGGAACAGCGTGAGCAGCTGTGCCCGGACATCCACCACGGTCGGTCCGCCGACGTCGTACCACCGCACCCCGCTCCAGAACCTGCGCCCGAGCTCGGTGCCCTGTCCCAGCGGTTCGAACGCCTGCGTGGCGCTCAGACCCGACCGGAAGATCAGGAAGGGGGCGGCGCAGATCCGGATCGTGTTGTAGCCGCGCTCCACGGCGGCGGCACAGGCGGCGTCGAGATCCTCGAACGGCTCGCCGGGGCCGGTGCGGGTGAACCAGGTGAAGTCCCAGAGCGTGACCACCAGGCGGGAGGGAGCGGCCGTGAGTGTGCGCGGATCGGTCATCGCGGGGCCTTCGTCAGGGATCGGGTCGGAAGGTCGAGCAGCAGCGGTCCACGGGTCGCGAGCGCGTGCCGCAGGTCGGCGGCGTGCCGATCGTCCGCGAGCAGACGTGTCCGCAGAGCGGCGGGATCGCGGTCACCGTCGAGAACAGCGATCTGAGCGTCGAGCACGGCGACCCGTCGGTCGCGGGCGGCGACGGGGTCGGGACTGAACAGCAGCAGGTCGGGCAGCGAGGTCGCGAAGTAGTCGACCTCGGGTGTCGCGGCCGCGACCTGCTTGCGGAACTCCCGCAGCCGTGGCTCGAGATCGCTGTCGACGCCGAGCCGCCGCTGGGCGAGCACCGACCAGAACGTCGTCTCGCTGTGGTCGGTCACACTCATCTGAAGGAAGTCGCCGCGCGCGATCGCCGCCACCTCCCAGCTCGCGCAGGCCCCGGCACGGTCTCCCGCGGCGGCGAGGGCGTCACCCAGCAGCAGATGCAACGGGGCGGTGCTCGCGAGGGGGTGGCGAGCCTCGCCCAGGTTGCTCGGCGGGGCCAGTGCCGTGCGCAGGTGCCCGGCGGCGACGACGGGCTCGTCCTGCGCCAGCGCGGTCAGCGCCGCGTGCACGCAGGCGCGGTCCCACGCAGACAGCACCTGCCCCTCGCCGCCCTCCCACGGCCCGAAGGTGCGCGCGCGCAGCGTGGTCAGCGCCGCCTCGCTCCTGCCGAGCGTGATCTGCAGGTGCAGCCGCTCGACGGTGAGGTCGTCGCGCTCGGCGACGAGCGCGGCGTGGTCATCCAGTCGCGCCAGGCGCTCGGCAGGGTCGTCGCCCAGCAGAGCCGCGAGCTGATCGGCCTCGAAGAGCAACCGGGCGTCATCGGGCGCCAGCGCGATCGCCGCGCGGTAGTGGTCCCGGGCTGCGTCCAGATCGCGGGCGTCGTTCGCCGCGGTCAGCGCAAGGTTCCGCTGCACGACGGGGTCGCGAGCGTCGATCGCGGCGCTCTCTCGCCAGAGCGCGGCGGCGTCCTCGTGGCGGCCCGCGGCGTAGGTCCAGTGACCGAGCAGCGCGCGGGCCCGGGCGTCGGACGGGTCGGCGGCGACCGCCCGGCGCAGCACCGCCGCATCGGCGAGCCGGGAGGGATGGCACCACGTGGCGTCGAGCCGTTGCGCACGGGCCCGCTCCGAGCCGGCGTCCGCCGAGCGTCCAGCGGAGTCCAGGACCGCCGCGCGGTGGTAGGCGATCATCGGACCGCCCGCGACCTGTCCGAGGGCTCGCGCGGAGTCCCGCGCGTCTGCCTCGTCGAGACAGTCGAGGGCGAGAGCGAGATCCCCCACGCCGGCCGCCTCGATGGCGACGTCGAGACAGGTCTGGACGTCACCCGGGAGGGGGGAGCCGTCGAGCGCGGCCAGCCACGCGTCGGACCCGTCGAGCTGCCTGGCTCGCTGCAGCGCGCTCTCGGCCTGCGACCGGTGGCGGACGTCGTCGGGCGCGTCGACGGACGCGGCGAGGCGTCGGTGGCAGACGACCACCAGCGCGAGCGCCTGCAGGTGCTCCGGCTCGACCCGGAGCACGTCGGAGAGTCGATGAAGAGCCGCGTCGTCACGCCCGGCCCGCGCGTCGATGCGCGCCATGCGGTAGCCGGCGGGTGCGCGCCACAGACGCATCCACGAGGCACGCCCGTAGAGGTCGTACGCGCCGTCGTCATCGCCCAGCGCCTCGCGGACCAGGCCGTGAAGATAGAGCGCCCGCGTGTCCCGAGGGTTGGCGTGGTTCGCGGTGAGCCGTGCGGTGGCTCGGACGAGCAACGCGTTCGCCTCGTCCGTCTCGCCGGAGGCGTGGGCGCGCTCGGCGAGCGCGACCAGGCTGTCGGTGTGACCAGGGTCGCGTCGGAGCGCCTCGCGCCAGTAGGGCTCGGGGGATCGCGTCGCGTGGCGGTAGAGCTCGAGATGGGTCGCGACGAGCGCGAGCTCCTCGAGGCTCTCGATGGCCTCGGGCTTCCGCGGCTCGGTCGCCGGGTCCGGCTCGGCCGGGAGCGAGGTGTTCCTCGACTCGTCGAGCTCCAGCAGCACCCGCGACCCGGCGGTGACGGACACCGTGATCGGGTCGTCACCGGCGGGTGGCACCACGCGGAGCTCGACGGCGCCGGCGGGGTCGAGCGGGCCGACGTGATCGGCGAGGAGGGCGCCGCCGGCCCTCACCTCGACACGGACCTGCGGCCACGACCGCGTGACAACCACACCCACGGTGGCGCCGCCGTCGTCTCGTCGTACCGAGACGGCGCTGTCGACGGTGGCGCGATCGACCGGGCCGACCGACCGGATCGGGTACCACGCCTGCGTGAACGCCTTGGTCTCGCCGGGCGCCAGGTAGGAGAAGTCGGGCTGGTTGTCGGTGAAGACGCCCGCCATCAGCTCGATGTAGTGGGCGCCGTCGTCGGACAGGTTGCGATCCCAGGCATGGCCGAAGGGGGCGTTGCCCCAGGTCCACTGCTTCTTCCCGACCGCGACCTGGTGATCGGCCACGTGCACGAACCCCATGCCCGCGCCGTGGTCGTACCCGCCGAAGAAGTCCTCCGACGAGCCCAGCGCCATGTAGGACGTCGGGACCGGGATGTTGCGGTACCAGTCGAGCCGGTCGCCCGAGACGAGCGCGCCGTCGCTGGCGTACGAGCGCTCGCCCGCTGCCGCGGGGTAGTCGATCCCGTAGTAGGGGCAATCGGCGTGCGGGAACGCCGTGACGGCGCGCCGGGCGTGGTCGGCCACATGGGTCACGTCGTGCGGGAAGAACGACTGGTAGTCGTCGTCCACGCGCGCGGCGACGTTCGCCCACCAGAGGAACGACCGCGTCAGCTCGTCGCGGTTGTAGAGCCTGACCTCGAGCTCGACCACCGAGGAGTCCGGCCGCAGCCGGAACCCGTGCATCGCTTTCATCCTCGTGAACGGGTCGTGGTCGGAGCACCAGACCACGACGGCGCCGTCGGGCTCGGTCTCCAGCCGTGCGTCCGTGGGCAGGAAGGTGGCCGGGCGGTGGTGCTGGGGCCAGTTGAGCTCGATGCCACCGGCGATCCAGGGCCCGGCCAGACCGACGAGCGCCGGCTTGATCACGGGGTTGGCGTAGACCAGGTCGTAGCCCGAGCTGCGATCGCGGGCGACATGCAGCCGACCACCGAGCTCCGGGAGCACGACGACACGCATCCACGCGTTCTCCAGATGAACGGCGTCCCAGCCGACGAGCCTGGACTCGGTCTCGATCTGGTGGTGGAACGGCAGCGGGTACACCCTGCCCGACGAGCCCTGGTACACCCGTCGGTCGAGATAGACGGGGTAGCGCTCCGGCGGCTTCGGCGCGTAGGTGGGCAGCGTCATCGGCTCTCGCCAGATCGCCGCCGGCAGACCCCTCGCGTGGTCCGGCCGTGGCGGCAGCGGGAGCGACTCGACATCGAGCATGGCGTCACGCTACGTCCGGCACACGAGCCGGTGAATGCAGAGATCGACGACGCACCTGGACGATTCGCTGATGGTGAGCATGACCACGTGTCGGGACCCGGCGTTATCGTCGGCGGGTGCGCATCAGGGAAGGATTCCCCGGTCAGCAGCTGCGCGTGCTGCCGCCCGACGTCGTCGCCACGGCGTCGGCCGGCTCGCTGACAGAGCGACTGCTCGTCACCGACGCGGGCTTCTACCCCACGGCCCGACATCACGGAGCCACCCGTCACCACGGTGCTCACGGCACGATCGTGATCGTGGTGCTGGCGGGTGTCGGCGGCTGCCGCACGGCCGACGAGACGCTCCGCCTCGAGGCCGGGCAGGCCCTGGTGATCCCCGCCCGGACACCTCACCGGTACTGGGCCGACGACGGCCATCCCTGGACGATCAGGTGGATGCACGTGCGGGGTGACGATGCGACGACCTTCGAGCAGCAGGTGGCACCGCACGGGCGCGCTGTCGTCGTCGACGTGCACGACCCCTGGCACCTGTCCGGTGAGCTGGAGCGGGTCCTCGAGGCGATGGAGGCGGACGAGACCTCACCGAGCCTGCTCCGGGCAGCCGGGAGCGCATGGTCGGCGCTCGCGCATCTCGCCGCCGATGCCGCTGCGGGGAACCAGACGCGCACCGAGCCCGTGCGTGCGGCCCAGAGGTTCTTGCGCGAGCACCTGCAGTCGTCGGTCCGGGTGAGCGAGCTGGCCGGCCGGGTCGGGATGAGCACCTCGCACTTCGCGGCTCTGTTCAGGCAGGCCACCGGCGGTGGCGTCGTGGAGTACGTCAAGCGGCTGCGCATCGCCCGTGCGTCGGAGCTGCTCGTGACGACCGGCATGCCGGTGTCGGAGATCGCCCAGTCCGTCGGCTACTCCGACCCCTTCTACTTCTCCCGGCAGTTCCGCAGCGTCCGCGGTTGCAGCCCCACCCGGTTCCGCGAGCGCTCGACGATCTGAGCTCATGGGCTCGGGGCTCAGGCGCGTCCGGCTCGTCCACGTCGAGTGACGATAGGTTGCCGGTCATGAGCGAAGCACGCGTCGACGCGGTGCTGGCAGGGTTGCCGGCGCTCGACTGGCTGGAGAGCACGTACACCGACCTGCACGCCCACCCCGAGCTGTCGGGGGCCGAGCACCGCAGCGCGGAGATCATGGCAGCGAAGCTGCGCGACCTCGGGTACGAGGTGACCGAGGGGATCGGCGGCACCGGCGTCGTCGGGATCCTGCGCAACGAGGCCGACGGCGTCCCGGCGGGTCCCGTGGTGATGTTCCGCGCCGACATGGACGGACTCCCGGTGGCCGAGGAGACGGGGCTCGCCTACGCCTCGACGGATCGCGGCGTCGACCGCGACGGCGTCGAGCAGCCGACGATGCACGCCTGCGGTCACGACTTCCACATGACCTGGCTGCTCGCGGCGGCCGAGCTGCTGGCGGCCGGCCGGGAGCACTGGTCGGGCACGTTCGTCGCGCTGTTCCAGCCCGCCGAGGAGACCGGCGACGGCGCGATCGCGATGGTCGAGGACGGTCTCGTCGACCGGGTGCCCAGGCCCGACGTCGTCATCGGGCAGCACGTCGGTCCCGAACGCGGCGGCAGCGTCCACCTGCGATCCGGCCCCACGATGTCGCGGTCGCAGAACCTCAAGGTGATCGTGCACGGCGCCGGCGGCCACGGCTCGATGCCCCACTACACCGTCGACCCGGTCGTGGTCGCGGCCGCGATCGTCACCCGGCTGCAGACCGTCGTGGCGCGCGAGCTGTCGCCGTTCGAGTTCGGCGTCGTCACCACCGGGATCCTGCACGCCGGCACCAAGGCGAACATCATCCCCGCGACCGCCGAGCTGCACCTCAACATCCGCTCCTACGACGACGGCGTCCACGACCGGATCGTCGCCGCCATCGGTCGGATCTGCCGCGGCGAGGCGATCGCCGCGGGCTGTCCCAGCGAGCCGGAGATCTCCTCCTACGACGAGGTCCCCCTCACCGACAACGACGACGCCGTCGTCGAGCGCGTGCGCGCGGCGCTCGTCGCCGACGGACTCGACGTGCGCGAGGGCCAGCAGATCACCGGGAGCGAGGACTTCTCCTGGCTCCCGCGCGCCTGGGACGTGCCGTACGCCTACTGGTTCATCGGCGGATGGGACCAGGCCGCGTTCGACGCCGCCGAGGCCGAGGGGCGGCTGCTCTCGATCCCGAGCAACCACTCCCCGTTCTTCGGACCCGCGATGCACCCGACGCTGGAGACCGGGGTCCGCTCCGCCGTCGCCTCCTCGCTCGCGTTCCTCGGCGCCCCGCGGTGAGCGACCTGCCGCCCGGGCTGGCCGACGACCCGTTCGACCACCAGGTCACGAAGTCGGGACAGGTGCGGATCAGCCGCGGCGGCCGCGTGGTCGTCACCGTCGCGGGCAAGGACGCCTCCCGGCTCGCCGCGCAGCTCGAGAGCGCTCCGGCCGATCGGGTGCAGCACCTGCTCGCCCGCGCCACCGGCAACTACCGCCGAGGCAACGAGCGGGGCGCGTCGCGCCCCTGAACCGACGTCCGTCGTTGCGGGCGCCCGTCGCGACCTCCGCACGGAGCTCGACGCCGGATGCGGCACACTGCCCCGATGATCCTCCGTGTCGCCGCGTACGCCGTCGTCGTCGATGACGGTCGGATGCTCCTCGCCCACTGGAGCGAGCACGGGATGCAGGGATGGACGTTGCCCGGTGGCGGCATCGAGGAGGGCGAGGACCCCGCGGACGCCGCCGTGCGGGAGGTGCGCGAGGAGACGGGCCTCGTCGTCGAGCTCGACGAGCTGCTCGGCATCGACTCGGTCGTCGGGACCCGGGTCGACGGTCAGCGCGCGCACGGGCTGCGGGTGGTTTACCGGGCGCACGTCGTCGGAGGCACCCTCGCGAACGAGATCGACGGCTCGACGGACGAGGCCGCCTGGATCCCGTTGGAGGCGATCGACGACCTCGACCGCGTCAGCCTCGTCGACGCCGCGCGGCGCCTCGCCGGACTCCTCTGACCCCGGCTGACGGGAGATCAGCGGTGGATCCGAGCACGCCAGTCGTCGGGGACGCGACCGGCGGGACCGGGCACAGGCTGGTCCGCCGGGTGTGACGTGGGCGGCGCGAGCGCAGGGCCGCTGACCATCTCCTCGGCGGAGTAGCTCCAGAACCAGTCCTCGCCCGGCTCGTAGCTCTGCACGACGGGGTGGCCGGTCTGGAGGAAATGGGCGGTCGCGTGCTGTGCCGGGGACGAGTCGCAGCACCCCACGTGCCCGCACTCGGCGCATCTGCGCAGGTGCACCCACCAGCCCGCACCCGCCTCGCACTCCACGCAGCCGGGTCCGCTGGGCGCACTCGTGGTGTCGAAGCCGTCCTCGCCCTGACCGTTCGCCGTCATGACCGCCACGGTATGACGACCGGGGTGTCGGCGTGGCCGGTATCAGCCACGGGCGACCGCGTTCCTCATCCCCAACGGCACAGGGAAGGCGAACGGATGGTCGCACGATCGGCACGAGCGCGGAGCCTGCAGCGATGGGTGCGGCTGGCCAGCGCCACGTCCCGCCCGCTCGCGGCCTCCGGTCCGGGTGGTTCGACGACGGCCGCACCGCCCCGCCGTCGTCATCCCGCCTCTCGGGAGGGAACGAACGCGCCGAGAGGGAACGGCTGACCGCTCCCTCTCGGCGCCGTCCTTCCCTCTCGACGACGGGCCCTGCCGCTCGGACCGCACGGGTCGCCGTCGGTATTCAACCGATGGGTTGACAACACGAACGAGCGGGCGTACGTTTTCCTCAACCAAACGGTTGAGGAGACGTGAGCATGAGCGACCAGCTGTCCGGGGTCTTCGCGGCCCTCGCCGACCCGACGCGGCGCGACATCGTCGCGAGGCTCGCCGTCGGCGACGCGACCCTCACGGAGATCGCCGACAACTACGACGTGAGCGTGCAGGCGATCTCCAAGCACCTGAGGGTCCTCGAGCACGCCGGCCTGGTGAGCAAGACCAAGCAGGCGCAACGACGCCCGGTGCACCTGGAGGCGGAGGTGTTCGACCTGATGACGAAGTGGATCGAGCGTTACCGGCGCGAGGCCGAGCAGCGCTACCAGCGACTCGACGCCGTGCTGGCGGAGATGAACAACACCGAGAACGACCGACACGAAGGAGAGGCATCATGAGCATCACGACCGAGGCGACGATCACAGCGGACGAGCGCGTCCCGATGATCCGCATCACCCGCGACTTCCGTGCCACGCCGGAGCAGCTGCTCCGCGCGCACACCGATCCCGCGCTCTTCGCACGGTGGGTCGGTCCCGACGGCATGGACACCGAGATCCTCGCCTGGGACGCCCGCGACGGCGGCGAGTGGCGCTACGTCGCCCGCCGCGACGGGGAGAGCTACGGCTTCCGCGGCTGCTTCCACGAGGTGAGCAACGACCGTATCGTCCAGACCTTCACGTTCGAGGGGTTCCCCGAGGGTGTCGCGCTCGAGACGCTGACGTTCGAGGACCTGGGCGACGGCGTCACGCGCCTGCACGCGCAGTCGCTGTGCGACTCCTTCGAGGCCCGCGACGGGATGCTCTCCTCGGGGATGGACGTGGGCGTCAACGAGGGTTACGCCAAGCTCGACACGATCCTCGCGCAGGGCTGATGTCGCTCACCGCGATGGACCCGGCGGAGCGGCACCGAGCCGTCTCCGCCGGGTTCGCCGACGTCGTCCGACAGGTCCGGGACTGGGACGCCCCCGCTCCCGTGGCGGGCTGGACGGCGCGCGACGTCGTCGATCACCTCGTCACGTGGTTCCCGGGATTCCTCGCGGGCGGCGGTGTGCCGCTGCCGTCGGGACCGAGCGAGACGTGTGCCGCCTGGGCTCACCAGACCGCGGCGGTGCAGGGGCTTCTCGACGATCCCGCGGTCGCCGGATCGTCGTTCGCGCTCCCCCCGCACATCCCGGCACAACCGCTCGCCCAGGCGATCGACGCCTTCTACGTCTCCGACGTCTTCATGCACACGTGGGACCTCGCGCGGGCCGGCGGCCTCGACGTCGAGCTGGACCCCGACACGTGCGAGCAGCTCCTCAGCGGGATGGTCGGCATGGAGCAGGTGCTTCGCGGCTCCGGTCAGTACGGGCCTGCCGTACCGGTCGCCGACGACGCCGACGCGCAGACCCGGCTCATCGCCTTCATTGGCCGCGACCCGGCCTGGACCCCCACCGCCTGACCCCTGGCTGCTCGCCCCGCTCGTCGTCGAGACCGCTCACGGCTCCGCGGCGGGCTGAAAGGCCTCGGCGAGCAGGGTGCGCAGCTGCTCCCACCGGGCCGCACCCATCCGGTCGCGCCAGGCGGCCTCGACGTCGGCGATCACCGCCTCGACCTGCTCGACGGCGCGGCGGCCGCGGGCGGTGGGCCGCAGGATGCGGACCCTCCGGTCGGCGGGGTCGCGCACCGACTCCAGCAGCCCGGCCGCCTCGAGCGTGTTGGCGAACTCGCCCAGCGCCTGCTTGGTCATCCCGACCCGTTCGGCGAGGTCGGTGACCCGCATGCCCTCCGCCGGCGTCAGGCTGAGCAGTCGCAGCTGAGACGTGCGCAACCCGCGTGCCAGCGCGGCGCTCCGCCGCATCTCGGGCTGCTGCATACGCGCGGCGACGTCACGGTTGAAGGCGCTGATCGCGTCGCCCATCACGGCAAGCGCGTGATCCGGACGTCCGTCGCTCTTGCGCGAGACCATCAGGCAACCTTACTATCTCCGAATCAGTAAGGTAACCTGACTAAAGGGGACGGCGATGCAGCACGGTGGACGACTCCCGCACCAGCTCGCCTCGTCACCCCCGACCTCGCTGGCCGCACTGCTGGGTGCGACCGAGGCGGAGGCGGAGCAGGCGGCCGACGCGCTGCTCGCCGCTGCCGACGCCTCCTTCCTCGGGTCCGCCGCACCACCGGAGCTGGCCGCCGTCGCCTACGGGTCGGGGTCGCCGACCACCGGTGGCCTGTACCGCCTGGTCGGGCGGGACGCTGCCGGCAGGACCGTCTCGGCGTTCTGCAAGGTGGTCCAGCACGTGCGGCACTGGCCGGGGCTGGTGCAGCTGCCACCGCCGATCCGCGAGCAGTTCGCCGCCGAGCTCCCCTGGCGCACCGAGCTCGAGCTCTGGGACCCGCTCGTCCAGGCCAGCCTGCCCGGGGGGTTGCGCTCACCAAGACTGTTGGCGTCGGTCGACCTCGGGGACGACCGCATCGCGGCGTGGCAGGAGGACGTCGTCGTCACGGCCGATCCCTGGACGACGACGGACCTGGCCCGGGCCGCCCGGCTCCTCGGCCGCTGGAACGCCCGTTGCGCGGAGCCGGACCTGCTGGCGACCTCGCCCTACCCCGCCAACCACGCGCTGCGCATGTACGGCGAGCGCTCGGTTCCCGCACGCGGCCTCGCCCCGCTCGCCGACGACGACCTGTGGTCGCACCCCTGGCTGCGCGAGCACGCCGACCTGCGTGCCGAGCTCCGCACGCTCGGAGCGAGGATCCCCGCCATGCTCGAGCGGCTCGACACCCTGCCGCAGACCCTCCCGCACGGCGACGCCAGCCCGCAGAACCTGCTGCGGCCGGCCGACGGCGGCGATCTCGTCGTCATCGATCTCTCCTTCCGCACCCCGCACGCGCTCGGCTTCGACCTCGGTCAGCTGCTGGTCGGGCTCGTGCACGCCGGCGAGCTGCCGGCGGCGCGGCTGCCCGAGATCACCGCCGCGATCGTCCCGGCCTACCTCGACGGCGTCACGGAGCGCCTCGACGTCGAGCCCGAGATCGTCGTCGAGGGCTTCACCACCTCCGTACTGATCCGCTCGGCGTTCGACGGCTTCCTCTACGGCCTCCTCGCCCAAGACCCGAGCGAGGAGACCCGCGCGATGTTCGACGAGCGGATCGCGATGAGTCGCTTCATGCTCGATCAGCACCGAGGTATCACAGGCGTCCTTTCACACTCCTGACCGGCAACGCCCCGAACGAGGAGAGTCATGACCACCGAGCGCACCTTCCTCGTCCTTCCGCTCGTCGCCGCGGCGACAGCTACCCGCACCGCGGACGCCCCCTGGCCCGACGCGGCGTGGCGCGAGATCTTCGACCGGTCGCCTGACGGCGCTGCGCGCCCGATCTCGGTCGCCGACTTCTGGCACCAGGCCTCGGACGGCGAGATAGCCGTCCGCTTCCGGTATCACCGGGCCGTGGTCCGCGACCCGGACGACCCGACCTGGACGGCGCTCGTGCGGGGCGCAGACGCTGGTCCCCTGCTCCGGACCATCGTCACCGAGTCGGTCAACCTCGCCCAGCTGCAAGGAATGCACGGCGTGATCGTCGTGGCGTCGCGGACGGCCCCCAGCTCGGCGGTCTGCTCGACCTTCACCGTGCCGATGCCGCAGCCGCAGGGCGATCCGATCGACACGACCTTCTCCGCGGTCTACCAGGGGTGGAGCGACGGGCACACCGTGTTCTGCCACGAGCTCGGCCACGCGCTGGGATTCCCACACCCGTTCGGCGTGGTCAACAGCAACGGTGGCACCGAGTACGGCTCCCCGCCGTGCGTGATGGGGACGGCGAGCCGATGGGGCCAGGTGACCGCGCCGCTGACGCCGCCGCCAGGCAGCAGCGTGCCCGCCGGGGCCGGGCTGTGGGCAACGGCCGGACCCGATCTGTCTCGCGCGAGCTACGTCAGGTGGGCGCTGACGGACGGGCTCCCGACGGGTGCGGTGATCGGCGGCACGGATCCCGTGACCATCGGGGACCGCCGGTCGGGTGTCGCGCGCGCCGTCACCTGGCACGACCCGGACACCGATGAGTACATCGTCGCCGAGGTGCGTCGCCCCGCCCCGGGCGCCGCCGTCGACTGGGATGCCGCGCTGCGACTCGACCCGCTGACCGATGCCGACGTCTACGACGCCCCGGGCGTCGTCGTCCACAGCGTCGCACGAGGCTGGAGCAACGACGTCCAGATCACCTATCTGGGTACGGTCCCGCTGCCCCTGGGGCTGCTGACGGACCTGGAGGTGACCTTCGGTCGGCGGCTTCGGGTGAGGGTGCTGGACGAGGCAGCCGGGGTGGTCTCGGTCTCGCTCGGATCGAAGACGAGCACGTCGAGGCCCCGCCCATTCGTGCGGTTGTCGGCCACCGTCGCCTCGCTCGCGCCGCCGCAGCCGCCCGCGTTGCTGGGGCGCCGTCTGACGCCGCCGATGGTGCCGTACGACGTCGGCCTGACCGGACCCACCTGCACCGTCTCCACCTTCTGGGGTCGCCGAGTCGACCGCGTCGCGGAGGTGACGGTGCGGGTGCAGGCGGTGGGCGCCGATGAGTACGGCACCAGCGACGGCCTCCAGGTCCACTGGACCGTCGCGGGAGCACCGGCACCGCAGCCGAGCCGGCTCGGGCAGCCGCCTGTCACCTGGCGCACCAGCCTGGCGACGTCGATCGCCGCGCCCGACGGGGATGGCGAACAACGCGAGGACGGGGTCGTCGAGCTGAGCGCGTCGGCCTCGTGGGACACCCTCACCATCACCACCGGTCCCGGACAGGGCCGGTTCCGGATCCCCTTCGCCGTCAGTGTGGAGCAGGATCCCGCCACCGTGAGCGTGCCGAGCCCGCCGTTGACGGCGGAGTCGTCGATCGAGGTGACCACGGCCTACACGCGCTTCGGGGAGGACTACCGCGAGGCGCGGGCGGCGTGCGAGCGGTACCTGGACGACCGGATCCGCGACGCGCAGCGGGACGTCCCGTCACTGCGGGTCGGCGTCGTCCTGAAGAAGATCCTCGCGCTCCCTGTGCCCCGGCTGACACCGGAGCTGGCACGCGAGCTCGCCCGGGAGCTTCAGATCGAACCCGAGCTCCGTCCGGACCTGGCACCGGTCCGCATCCCTGGACTGAACCGGCGCCGCGGTCCCCTCACACCGCCTTGAGTGCCACCAGCACCTCGCCGAGGGAGGCCTTCGCGTCGCCGAACAGCACCTGCGTCTTCGGGGAGTGGAGGAGCTCGTTCTCGATCCCGGCGAACCCGGGGCGCATCGAGCGCTTGAGGAAGATCACCTGGCCGGCGGCGTCGGCGTCGATGATCGGCATGCCGTAGATCGGTGCCCCGGGGTCGGTGCGGGCGGCGGGGTTGACGACGTCGTTCGCACC
>JBMDXU010000315.1:0-1773 GCA_048594485.1 Pseudactinotalea sp.
AACTCGCCGTCGTCGACCGCGATCGCGAGCACGAGAGCGTTGACCGGGGCGTCGGAGTCGATCGCCGTGTCGTTCGCCCAGGCGTACCGGTCCATGCCGTCGAAGGAGTCGACGTAGACGGTCCACAGGTCGAAGTCGGTCTCGTCCGCCACACGGTCGGCGGCGGCCACGATCGTGTCGATGTCGTCCGCGACCACTTGGCGGCTCGTGGCGTCGACCACACGCTCCGACATCGCGAACGGCGCCTCGGCCACGGCGGGTGCGGCGACCGCCAGCGCCCCCGCGGCCGCCAGAGCGAGCGTGGCGACGAGCCGACCTCGGCGAGCCCCTCCCGCGGCGGCGGATCGGTCACCGACCGGTGCGCTCGCGGCTGCCCGCGCTGTCTGCGTCGTCACCCGGTCGATCTTGGTCGCTGCCCCGGGACCGCGCAATGCGGGCCGTGGCGCACCCTGCCCATGGGACGTGTGCGAGCCCTCGACGGCGCCGCCCGCGTCCGGCTCGGTTGGACGGCTCGGTCGGGAACGTGCCGGTAGCGGCGGTATCGTCTCGGCGCGTGTCCAGCAACGCCCCCCGCATCGCCGTCATCCAGCACCAGGACCTCGTGCCGCTCGACCGGCTCGCCGACGCCTTCTCCGGCGCCGAGGTCTCGATCGTCCGACCCGACGCCGGCGACCCGCTCCCCGCACCGTCGGACATCGACGGTCTCGTCGTCCTGGGGGGAACCATGACCGCCTACGACGACGACGCCGCCCCCTGGCTCCCGGCCGTCCGCGACCACCTGCGCGACGCCGTCGACGCCGGTGTCACCACTCTCGGCATCTGCCTCGGCGCCCAGCTGCTCGCCGTCGCCCTCGGCGGCGAGGTCGAGCGGTCCGCGCCCGCCGGCCCCGAGCGCGGCCTCGTCGAGCTGCGGATGCGCCCCGACGCCGAGGCCGACCCGCTGCTCGGCCCCGTCGTCGGCGCGCTCGGGCGCGACGTGCTCGCGCCGTCGGCGCACGAGGACGCCGTCTCGGTGCTGCCCGACGACGCCGTGTGGCTCGCCAGCTCGCGTCAGTACCCGTTCCAGGCGTTCCGCGTCGGCTCCGCCTGGGGGATCCAGTTCCACCCCGAGGCGGGCGAGGACGTCCTCGCGACGTGGGAGGCGCGGCACGACGGCGACGTCGAGAAGCTGCGCGAGCGATACCGGGCGCACGCCGACCGGCTCGCCACGCTCGCCTCGGTCATCGGTTCGACGTTCGTGGCGCTCGCGTCGGACCACGTCGCCCGCTGACGGTATGGCGCTGGGCCGCCGTCACGGTCGGAGCGCCGTCAGGCCTGGGCCAGCAGGTCCTCGGCGTCGACGATCCGGTACGCGTACCCCTGCTCGGCGAGGAACCGTTGCCGGTGCGCGGCGAACTCGGCGTCGACCGTGTCGCGTGTGACGACGGCGTAGAAGTGCGCCGTCCGCCCGTCGGACTTGGGGCGCATGATGCGTCCGAGACGCTGGGCCTCCTCCTGCCGCGACCCGAACGTCCCTGAGACCTGGATGGCCACGGACGCCTCGGGAAGGTCGATCGAGAAGTTCGCGACCTTGCTGACCACCAGCGTCGTGATCTCGCCCTGGCGGAAGCCCTCGAACAGGCGCTGCCGCTCCGGGACCGACGTCGCCCCGGTGATCAGCGGAGCCCCGACCGCCTCGGCGAGCTGCTCGAGCTGGTCGAGGTACTGACCGATGACCAGGACCTGCTCGCCGTCGTGCTGGGCGATGAGGTGCTTGACGACGTCGGCCTTGCC
>JBMDXU010000316.1:0-7650 GCA_048594485.1 Pseudactinotalea sp.
GGCGAGACGTAGATCTTGTCGAGCTGCACCTCGGCGGGCGGCGGGACCAGCCCGAGCTCCACCTCCCACGCGGCGGGCGCGGGACCGGCTGCCGCCACCCCGACGATCTCGCCGTCCCGCTCGGCCAGCACGCCACGCCAACCCTCGGGAGCGGCGATGCGCCGGGCCAGCGCGAGCGCGGCCTCGGGCACACGCGCGAGCTGGCTCTCCCCGAACCACGACGGCATCAGACCGGCGTAGGTCCGTGCCTGCTCGACGGCGAGGAAGCGGGCCCACGCGTGCGCGTCGGCCTCGAGCGGTGAGCGGACGACGGCGTCGGGTCGCCCTGATCGGTGCACGCCGACATCGTAGGCGGACGGGACGGCGTCGCCGTCGGGTGCGTCCCGACAGGCAGACACAGCCTGACGAGGGTCAGCGGACTCCGGTGACGCCGAGGCTGGAGGTGATCTGCTTCTGGAACACCACGAACAGGGTGACGAGCGGGGCGAGGGCGATCGTGGTGGCGGCCATCACGAGGGTCCAGTTGCCGTTGTACTGCGTCTGCAGGTTCGCCGTCGCGACGGTGATGACGTTCCACTCGGCGCGCGGGGCGATGATCAGCGGCCACATGAAGTTGTTCCACTGGCTCACCACGGTGATGAGCAGGAGGGTCGCGATGATCGGCCTGTTCATCGGCACCATGATCTGCCACAGCCGGCGCATGATGCCGGCCCCGTCGATGCGGGCGGCGTCGAGGATGTCCGACGGTGTCGATCGGAAGTTCTCGCGCAGCAGGAAGATCGCGTAGGGCGAGCCGAACATGAAGGGCACCACCAGCCCGGCGAAGGTGTTCTTCAGCCCGAGCGACGTCATCATCGAGTACAGCGGGATGATCGTGACGACGGCGGGGATCATCAGCGTCGACAGGTACACCCAGAAGATCGCCTCGCGACCGCGGAACTGCAGCTGCGCGAACGCGTACGCGCCGAGGATCGACGTCATCAGCTGACCGACGACGAGCACCAGCACCACCTGCGCGGTGACGGCGATGGGCACGATGAAGTCGTAACGCTCGCCGAAGAGCGAGGTGAAGTTCTCGACGGTGACCGGGTCGGGCGTCGTCAGCGGCGAGGTGGTGTTGAACTGCCGCGGCGTCTTGAGCGACGTGATCACCGAGAACACGAACGGGCCCACCATCAGCAGCGCCGCCGCGAGCAGGAAGGCGTACGTGAGCAGGTTCGCGCCGAGGCGAGCGGCATGGGCCGACGGCGGCCGGGCGCGTCGGTTCGTGGGGCTCGCCTGAGGCGGAGCGGGCGTCGTGGTCATGACATGTCGTAGGTGATGCGACGGCGGAAGTAGCGCTGCTGGACGAGCGTGATGGCGACGAGGATGACGAACAGCACCACCGCCATCGCGGCGGCGCGTCCGAGGCGGAGTGCGACGAACGCCTCGTCGTAGATCCGCGCGGCGATGACGTCGGTCGTGAACCGCGGGCCACCGCCGGTCATCGCGTAGATCGAGTCGAAGACCTGGAAGCTGCCGATGATCGAGGTGACCGTGACGAAGAACATCGTCGGCCGCAGCAGCGGCAGCGTGATCGATCGCAGGATGCGGACCTTGCCGGCGCCGTCGAGCGTCGCCGCCTCGTACACCGAGACGGGGATCTGCTGCAGACCCGCGAGGAAGAACAGCGAGATGTAGCCGACGGTCGACCAGATCTGCACGAACGCGACCGAGGCGAGCGCGGTCGAGGTGTCGGCGAGCCACTCGATGCGGCGTCCGAGCAGGGCGTTGAGCGCGCCGTTGGTCGGGTCGAGGATCCACTTCCACACGACGCCGAGCGCGAGGGGCGCGCACACCCACGGGAGGACGTACAGGACCCGCAGCCAGCTCGTGCCGGGAAGTCTGCGGTTGATCGCGACGGCGAGCAGCAGCCCGAACGCGATCGAGGTCGGGATGGTGATGGCCGTGAAGAGCAGCGTCACCCAGAGCGAGTTGCGGAAGCGCTCCCAGCCGAGCAGGTAGGCGTAGTTGTCGATCCCGATCCACTCGGGCGCGCTCAGCAGGTTGTAGCGGGTGAAGCTCATCGCCAGCACGATCAGCACCGGCAGCAGCAGGAACACGCCGACCCCGATGAAGCTGGGGATGAGCAGCAGGTAGCCGGCGCGGGCCTCGGCGCGCTTGCCTGCGTTCATGCCACCTCCCGGATCGGTGCCGTGCGCAGAGCCTAGGCGCCCACCGGTGTCGGGAACGACGACGACGCCGGGGCGGCGGGCGCCCCGGCGTCGTCGATCGGATCGGTCAGGCCTTCGAGCGGTAGTACTCCTGCGACGACTTCAGCAGCAGCAGGACGGCGCCGACGACGCTCCAGATGACACCGACGAGGCCGGAGCCGTCGCCCTGCGACAGGCTCGAGATGCCCCCGATGACGCTGAGGCCGGCGAGGACCGCCAGCCCGATCGCCCCCCAGCGCTTGCCCTTGAAGGCCATCACACCGAAGAAGATGACCAGGGCGCCCATGAGGAGGAACACGACGCCGATGCCGGCGAAGATGCTTCCGGCGCCGGCCGGGAAGCCGGGCACGTCGACGCCTTCGAGAGCTCCCGAGCCTCCGAGAATGAGGAAGATCAGGCCGATGACTGCCATGAAGCCGCCACCGATGAACGCGAGCACGGACCCGGCGGTGACCGTGCCGGGTCGGGCCATCGGGGCACCGGTGCCGGCCCACGGCGCAGCGCCGGGAGCGCCCTGCGCCCCGCCGTACTGTCCGTAGGAGGGAGCGGAGGGCTGGTTCGGAGCAGCAGGGGCGCCGTAGCCACCGGGTGCCGACGAGCTGCCGTAGCTCGGCGGAGCCTGCGGGGCGCTGGGCTGCTGGGGCTGCGTGCCCGGAGCGGGCGGGATCGGCGGGACCCCGCCGGGCTGGTTCGAGCCGGGCTGGTTGGGATCGGGCTGCTGTCCGTACGTCATGCGATCGTCCTTTCGTTGGGCGTCGGTGACGACCCTAGGGGAACGGCGCCGTCCCCGTCCTCAGCCGATGTGGGGAGTTCTCGCGCGTCGCGGCCACCGGACCGAGCGTGGGAGGAGCGCCTGAGATGATGCGGACGTGAGGCAGCCGGAGGCGGGTGAGCGCGCGCGAGCCGAGCTCAGCGCATGGAAGGTCGACGCGACCACCCGCGTCAGCGACCGGCTCGCCGCTGCCCACGACGCCTCGCACTACCTGCTCACCCCGGAGGTGGTGGCGGCGCCGTCGAACGCCGCAGAGGTCGCGCGGGTGCTCGCGACGGCACGTGAGCTCCGGATGCCGGTGACGTTCCGATCCGGCGGTACCAGCCTGTCGGGCCAGGCCGGGACGGACGGGATCCTCGTCGACGTCCGGCGCCGGTTCCGCGATCTCGAGGTTCTCGACGACGGCGCCCGGGTCCGAGCCGAACCGGGGGTGACGGTGCGCGCCGTCAACGCGCGGTTGGCGCCGCACGGCCGCAAGCTCGGCCCCGACCCCGCGAGCGAGATCGCCTGCACGGTGGGCGGCGTCGTCGCCAACAACTCCAGCGGGATGTCCTGCGGCACGCACGCCAACACCTACCGCACCCTCGACTCCGCGGTGCTCGTGCTCCCGAGCGGCACGACGATCGACACCGGCGCGCCCGACGCCGACGACGTCCTGCGCGAGCGCGAACCCGCCGTGCACGCCGGACTGCTGGAGCTCCGTGACCGCGTGCGCTCCGACCCCGCTGCCGTGGCGACGCTGCGCCGTCTGCACACGATCAAGAACACCATGGGCTACGGGCTCAACTCCTTCCTCGACCACGACGACGCCGTCGACATCCTCGAGCACCTCGTGATCGGCTCGGAGGGGACGCTCGCGTTCGTCGCCGAGGCGACCTTCCGCACCGTGCCCGCGCTGCCGCACGTCGCCACCGGGTTGCTGGTGTTCGCCTCGATCGGCGACGCCACGGCAGCACTGCCGGCGCTCGTGGACGCGGGGTTCGCGACGATCGAGCTGATGGACGCCGCGAGCCTGCGGGTGGCGCAGGTGGATCCGGAGGCGACCGCGCAGCTGGCCGACCTCGCCGTCGATCACCACGCCGCCCTGCTGGTCGAGTTCCAAGAGGCCACGGCGGACGACCTGCAGAACCGGATCGCCGGGGCAGGCTCGCTGCTCGGCTCGCTGCCGCTCGTCGAGCCGGCACCCCTGACCGCGGACGCGTCGGTGCGCGCGCAGCTCTGGAACATCCGCAAGGGCCTGTTCACCGCGGTCGCCGGCGCGCGACCGAGCGGGACGACGGCGCTGCTCGAGGACATCGCCGTCCCGGTTCCCGCGCTCCGCGACGCCTGCCTCGGGCTGATCGGGCTTTTCGACAAGCACGGCTACACGGGGTCGGTGATCTTCGGCCACGCGAAGGACGGCAACGTCCACTTCCTCGTCAACGAGCAGTTCGACGACCCCGCCTCGCTGGTGCGGTACGAGGCCTTCACCGAGGACATGGTCGATCTCGTGCTGGGTCTGGGCGGGACGTTGAAGGCCGAGCACGGGACCGGACGGATCATGGCGCCATTTTTGCGCCGTCAGTACGGCGACGACCTCGTCGACGTGATGTGGGAGGTGAAGCGACTCCTCGACCCGGAGCTGCTGCTCAACCCCGGCGTGCTGCTGACGGACGACCCCTCCGCCCACGTCAGCAACCTCAAGATCGCCCCGACGGTCGAGGAGGAGGTGGACCGCTGTGTCGAGTGCGGGTACTGCGAGCCGGTCTGCCCCAGCCGCGACCTCACGCTGACGCCGCGCGAGCGGATCGTGCTTCGACGCGAGCTGCAGCGGGCTCGCGACGCCGGTGACGCCGAGCTCGTCGCCGAGCTGGAGCAGTCCTACCGCTACGACGGCGTGCAGACGTGCGCGGCGGACGGCATGTGTCAGACGGCCTGTCCGGTGCTCATCAACACCGGTGACCTCGTGCGGCGTCTGCGCGCGGAGCAGATGCCCGGGGCCGGGCAGGCGCTCGGCAGGGCAGCCGCATCGACGTGGGGTGCGGTCACGGTGGGCGGCAGCATCGCCCTGACCGTGGCCGACACGCTGCCCTCGGCGCTGCCGCGGGCGGTGACGTCGATCGGTCGCGCGGTGGTGGGCGAGGAGGCGGTGCCGTTGTACGACGGCGGTCTGCCGGCCGGTGGTCGACGCCGTCCCGTCCTCCGGGCGACGCACCCCGACGCCGTCTGGTTCTCCTCCTGCACGTCGACGATGTTCGGGCCCGAGGGCGGCGACGCTCCGGCGGGCGGGGTCGCCGGAGCCTTCATGCGCCTGTGCGCGCGGGCAGGGATCAGGCTCGTGACGCCGTCGGGCATCGGGTCGCTGTGCTGCGGGACGCCGTGGAAGTCGAAGGGTCTGACGGCGGGCTACGCCGCCATGAAGGATGCGGTGGTGGCGGCGCTGCGTGCAGCGACGCGCGAGGGCGAGCTGCCGGTCGTGTGCGACGCGTCGTCCTGCACCGAGGGCCTTCACGTACTGCTGCAGGCAGCGGGTGAGGCCGGTATCGAGGTCGTCGACGCCGTCGCCTACGTCGACCAGCGGCTGATGCCGCGCCTGCCCGCTCCGGACCGGCGGGTGGCGTCGATGGCGCTGCACCCGACGTGCTCGTCGACCCAGCTCGGCATCAACGACGCGCTCGCTCGCGTGGCGGCGGCCGTCGCCGACGAGGTCGTCGTTCCGGAGGGCTGGGGCTGCTGCGCCTTCGCGGGCGATCGTGGCCTCCTGCACCCGGAGCTGCCCGCTGGGGCGCGGGCCGCCGAGGCCGCCTCGGTGCGCGCCGGTGCGTTCGAGGCGCACGCCTCCTGCAACCGCACCTGCGAGATCGGCATGACCCGCGCGACCGGCGAGCCCTATCGCCACGTCCTCGAGCTCCTCGACGCCGCCCTCGATTTCGTTGACGAATCGGCGGCACCCCGATTTCGTTGACGAATCGGCGCGGGTCGGCGGTACGCCGACGACGTCGCGGGGATGGCTGTTCGTCAACGAAACCGGCGAGGGTGGCAGTTCGTCAACGAAATCGGTCGTGGGGGCGATTCGTCAACGAAATCGGGGTTGCCTAGGGTGGACGGCGTGCCGACGACGACGCCGACCCCCGACAGCCACGACAGCCCCGAGAGCCCCGACAGCCCCTCACCGATCCTGACGTCCGAGGCTCCGCGCTTCGTGATCACCGGCCGTGCGGGGGTGGGGTTGACCAGCGCCGTCCCGTGGCGGGTCGTCGTGCCGTCGGGCGAGGGGGTCGTGCGGGTCGCGCTCCCCGGTGTCCTCGCCGGGCGCACCGTCGCGTCCGGCGAGGAGCTGCGCTTCGCCGTGCTCCCGCAGGGCCTGCCCGACGGCGTCACGGACGTCACCGCGCTCGCGGACCTCGAGCATCTGTGGCTCGGCACCGCGGTGACGGTGGATCTCCTGCTCGACGACGGCTCACGGCTCTCGCAGACCACCGCCACCGACCAGTACGGCGCCGCCGTCGACCCCGACGCCCAGGCCGCTGCACGCCGTACCTGGGTGGACCAGTGGAACCTGCGCCGCGTGGGGCTGGACCCCGTCGTCGGCCGCACCGTCGACGCCGTCGAGGTGGCCGTCCGCGCCAGCTCGCACCGCGAGCTCGTGATCCACGTCGACGCCGTCGACATCCGCCCGGCGACGCCGCTGCCCGAGCTCGCCCGCGATCGCGTCCGCACCACTCGCGGCACGCACTCGGCGCACCCGTTCTCGCGGGGGAACAACGCCCCGCTCGTCGGCGTGCCGCACGGATGCCTCTTCGCGGTGCCGATGACCGACGCGAGCTCGCGCCGGTGGATCTACAGCTGGCACGGCCACGGCGTCGACGGCGACCCCCGCCCCACGCTGCAGGCGATCTCGACCTCGCACATCCCGAGCCCGTGGATCGGCGACCGCGGGCAGTTCCAGGTGATGCCGACACTCGGCGCTGCGACCGGCCGCGTCGAGCGTGCGCTCGCGTTCAGCCACGACGACGAGACCGACCGTCCGCACCTGTGGGCCGCCGACCTCGACGGCGGCATCCGCGTCGAGACCACCACCGGCGCCTCGGTGATGGCGGTGCGCTGCTCCTTCCCCGCCGACGCCACGGATCCCGCCGTCGTGCTCGACCACATCGGCACCATGAGCGACGTCGAGATCGTCGGTCCGGACGCCGACGCCGTCCTCACGGTCACCGGCGTCCTCGCCGACGACCCCGCCGAGCTGCGCGCCGGCGCCCCCGTCCACCACGTGCATGTCCGCATCCCCGGCGTGCGTGGACACGATCTCGCCGTCACCGACGAGCGGCTGCTCGGGCGTGTCGCGACCGCGCGCGAGGTGACCGTGCTCGTCGGGCTGTCGACGATCGACGCCGCGACGGCGGCCGCGCACGTCGCGTCGGCCGGCACCTTCGACGACCTGCTCGCACGATCGGCCGCGGCGTGGGACGAGGTGCTGAGCACCGTCGTCCTCGAGGGCGCCACCGACGATCAGCAGGTCTCGCTCGCCTCGGGTCTGTACCGGTTGTTCCTGTTCCCGACCCGCCAGGACGAACCCACCGACGACGGCGGCACGCGCTGGCGCAGCGTCTACACGCACACGACACCGGCGTTGCGCGCCGCCGAGATCGGCGACCGGCCGGAGTCGGGCACCGGGTGGTACTCGGC